>DATDPM010000081.1:0-30315 GCA_035292745.1 Alphaproteobacteria bacterium
CTACGCCGACAAATTTCCGAAGCTGGAGCTGTTCACCGTCGATGAGGTCTTCGGCGGTTGGCAGAAGGCACAACGGACTCATTTCGCCGACGGCGGCATCTTCGACCAGATCTTCGTTCCTGCCGCCCGCTGATCGCGCCCTGCGGCGCATCCCGACATTCATGCCTGAGTAAAGAAAGGGGGGAACCATGTCCCGATATGGAAATCCGCGCGCCCGGCGCACGCATCAGGAGCGGCTGTACATCGCCCATAAACACATTACCGCCGGTTTAGCATGGCTTGCCGCCGGCACGAGCGCCGCGCCCAGGTCGATTGGTAAGGCAACCCTATCGTGGCCCGCGGCCCCGGCATCCATCGCCGGGGCCGTGCTTTGCGGTCTTGCAGTAACATAAATATGAAAGCGGGAAGAAATTGCGCGAAATCAAATTATTCACGTCTTCTTGTGCAACGCAGCAGACCGGAAACATTACGTCACGACGCGTAATGTCCGGCCGTGCGATTCGATGTAACATGTCGTTTCGGAAGGAGGTTCCCTTGCATCGTCGTTGGCTTTCAGCCGGCTCTGCGGCGGCCGGAAGCACTCGATCCCTGCGCGGCGCCGTCACGGCGACGGCGCAATGTATTCCGACGTGCCGGTGACGGTACGCAACCATGTCGAGCGCGGGGGAATTGGAAACGAAAATCGGGAACGGTGCGCGCGGCGTGAAGCCGGCGCGACACGCCAGTGTTCTGCCGGGGTTTAGGCCCGCACTCGGCTTCACTCTGTTTTATCTTTGTCTGGTCGTCCTCATCCCCCTGGCGGGGTTGTTCCTGCATTCCGCGGGATTGGGCTGGAGCGGATTCTGGGAGGCCGCCGGAACGCCGCGCGCGATCGCCAGCTACCGTTTGAGCTTCGGTGCCGCGCTCGTGGCGGCTGCCGTGAATGCGGTGTTCGGCGTTTTGGTGGCCTGGGTGTTCGTCCGCTATCGCTTCCCCTTCAAGCGGCTGGTGGACGGGCTTGTTGACCTGCCCTTCGCCCTCCCGACCGCGGTTGCCGGCATCGCCTTGGCCGGCCTCTATTCCGAAAACGGTTGGATCGGAAAGATTCTCGAGCCTCTCGGCATTCGCGTCGCCTTCACGCCCTTAGGCATCACGGTCGCCCTCATCTTCGTCGGGCTGCCTTTCGTGGTGCGGACCCTGGAGCCGGTGCTGCAGGATCTCGACGCGGAGGTCGAGGAAGCGGCCGCAAGCCTCGGCGCGCGGCGCTGGCAGGTCTTCCTTTGGGTCATATTGCCCGCGATCCTGCCGGCGATCTTGACCGGCTTCGCGCTCGCCTTCGCCCGGGGTTTGGGCGAATACGGGTCCGTGATCTTCATCGCCGGCAACATGCCGATGGTTTCCGAAATTGCGCCGCTCCTCATCGTCATCAAGCTCGAGCAATACGATTACGCCGGCGCCACCGCGATCGCAGCCGTCATGCTGACTGCCTCGTTCCTGCTGCTCTTCCTCATCAACCTGCTCCAGCGCTGGGGCCGCAGCCGGTTTCTGCCTGGCAGGGGCTGACGATGACGCAAGAGATTGCCGCGACCCGGAACATACACCCGGCGCTCTCCGAGAGCGCGCCGGCGCGGTTCATCTTAAGCGTGACGGCGCTTGCCTTCCTCGCCTTGTTCCTGCTGCTGCCGTTGACGTTCCTGTTCACGGAAGCGTTGCGTAAGGGAGTCGGCGCCTATTTCGCGGCGATCGTCGAGCCCGATGCCGTGGCCGCGATACGCCTGACGTTGCTGACCGCCGCCATCGCGGTGCCGGTCAATGTCGTCTTCGGCCTGGCGGCGAGCTGGGCCATCGCCAAGTTCGAATTCAAGGGCAAGAGCCTTCTCACCACCTTCATCGACCTGCCCTTCTCGGTTTCGCCGGTGATTTCCGGCCTTGTCTACGTTCTTCTATTCGGCGCGCAGGGATTTTTCGGGCCTTGGCTCCAGGCCCATCATGTCGCAATCATCTTTGCGGTTCCGGGCATCGTTCTCGCCAC
Organism: Alphaproteobacteria bacterium; assembly: GCA_035292745.1. Taxonomy (GTDB): domain Bacteria; phylum Pseudomonadota; class Alphaproteobacteria; order DATDPM01; family DATDPM01; genus DATDPM01. The sequence goes on from DATDPM010000081.1 coordinate 2,012, forward strand.
CGTCTTCGTGACCCTTCCCTTCGTCGCGCGCGAACTCATCCCGCTCATGCAGGAGCAGGGCACGGAAGACGAGGAAGCGGCCCTCTCGCTCGGCGCTTCGGGTTGGCAGACCTTTTGGCGTGTGACGCTGCCCAACGCCAAATGGGGCCTGCTTTACGGCGTGCTTTTGTGCAACGCCCGGGCGATGGGAGAATTCGGCGCGGTTTCCGTGGTTTCCGGGCACATCCGCGGCGTCACGAACACCATGCCGCTCCACGTCGAGATTCTGTATAACGAGTACAACTTCGTCGCCGCCTTCGCCGTCGCCTCGCTGCTGGCCTTGCTGGCGCTGGTGACGCTGGCCGCCAAAGCCATGCTCGAGTGGCACTATGGGGCCGAGATCGCGGCGACGCGGCACTGATCGGGGAGATCGCCTTGGAAATCGAGGTCCGCAATATTACGAAACGCTTCGGCGGATTCACGGCGCTCTCGGACGTGAGCCTTTCGGTCGCACCCGGCGAATTCGTGGCCCTCTTGGGCCCCTCGGGCTCGGGCAAGACGACGCTGCTTCGCATCATCGCCGGGCTCGACTTTCCCAACCAAGGGGCCGTGTTCTTCGACAACGAGGATGCATCCGCGCGCCACGTGCGCGAGCGCAGCGTCGGCTTCGTGTTCCAGCATTACGCTCTATTCCGCCACATGACGGTGTTCGAGAACGTCGCTTTCGGCTTTCGCGTCAAGCCGCGGCGCGCGCGGCCCTCCAAATCCGAGATCGCGGAGCGCGTCGGCGAATTGCTGGAGCTCGTGCAGATGGATGGTTTTGCCGATCGTTACCCGAGCCAGCTTTCGGGCGGCCAGCGCCAGCGCGTGGCGCTCGCCCGCGCGCTCGCGATCGAGCCGCGCGTGCTGCTGCTGGACGAGCCCTTCGGCGCGCTCGATGCCAAGGTACGCAAGGAACTGCGCCGCTGGTTGCGCCAGCTTCACAATCGCATGAAGCTCTCCACCATCTTCGTCACCCACGACCAGGAGGAAGCGCTCGAATTGGCGGATCGCGTCGTCGTCATGAATCGCGGCACGATCGAGCAGACCGGAACGCCCGACGAAGTTTACGATCAGCCCTGTAGCCCCTTCGTTTACGAGTTCCTCGGCAACGTCAATCGCCTCTCCTGCACCGTGCGCAACTGCAAGGCCGAAATCTGGGCGGCGAACTTCGAAGTGGCGGAGAATTGCGCGAACGGCGAAATGGCGGGCGTCGCGTATGTCCGACCCCACGATATCGAGATCTTCACCGGCCGCGACCGCCTCGCCCAGCCGGCCCTGGTGCGGCACGTTTCAAGCTCCGGCGCCGCCGCCTTTATCGAGCTTTCGGTCGAGGGCGAGCCGCAGCCGATCGAGGCGGAAGTGAGCCGCGAGCGCCAGCGCGAGCTAAACCTGCATCCCGGCCAAGCCGTGTTCGTCGCCGCGCGCAAGGCGCGGGTGTTCGTGAGCCGTCCGGGGCCGGCATGAGGGCCGGCGGCCGGCTGCACCCGGCCGGCATCCCGCCCGCGCGCCCGCCGCGCATCAGGATATAAGCGCCATGTTGCGCAAGGTTGCGTCCGTCGGAGGCCTCACCCTCATAAGCCGAGTCCTCGGCTTCGTGCGCGACATCATGACCGCGGCGCTGTTGGGCGCCGGGCCGGTGGCGGACGCCTTCTTCGTCGCCTTCCGCCTGCCCAATCATTTCCGCGCGCTTTTCGCCGAAGGCGCGTTCAACGCGGCTTTCGTGCCGATGTTCTCGGGGCTGCTGGTGCGCGAGGGCAAGGAGGCGGCGCGGGAATTCGCCGAGAAGGTCAACGCCATCCTGCTGGTCTCGCAGGTCGTGCTGCTGGTCGTTTTCGTGATCGGCATGCCGTGGTTCATGTACGTGTTCGCCCCCGGCTTCGCCGACGAGCCGGCGAAGTTCGACATGGCCGTGCTGTTCACGCGCATCACGTTCCCCTATCTGCTGTTCATCGCGCTGGTTTCGCTGCTGGGCGGCGTGCTGAACAGTCTGGGGCGATTCTGGGCGGCGGCCGCGGCGCCCATCCTGCTCAACCTCTGCCTCATCGCCGCGCTGGTCTTCCTCACCCGCCTGCTTCCCACGGCGGGACACGCGCTCGCCTGGGGCGTGTTCGCGGCGGGCATCGCCCAATTCTTGCTGCTCGCCTTCGAGGCGTGGCGCGCCGGATTCTTTTTGCGCTTCGCCCGGCCGAAATTGACGCCCCAGGTGTGGAGCTTTTTGCGCCTGCTCGGCACCGCGGCGATCGGCGCCGGCATCGTTCAGATCAGCCTGTTCTTCGACACGCTGATCGCCTCGTTCCTTCCCACCGGCTCGGTTTCGTATCTCTATTACGCCGACCGCATCAACCAGCTCCCCTTGGGCGTCATCGGCATCGCCGTCGGGACCGTCTTGCTGCCGGAGCTTTCGCGGCATGTCAGCCGCAACAACGAGGGCGCCGCGCTGTGGAGCCAGAACCGCGCCATCGAGTTGTCGCTGTTGCTGACGCTCCCCGCGGCGCTCGCCTTCATCACGATCGCGCAGCCCATCATCGCGGCGCTGTTCCAGCGCGGCGCCTTCGGCCCGGCGGATACCGACGCCTGCGCCACGACGCTCATGGCTTACGCGTTCGGATTGCCGGCTTTCGTCTTACAAAAGTCTTTGATCCCCGGCTTCTACGCCCGGGGCGACACGGCCACGCCGGTAAAGGTCGCGGCGGCGACGGTCGCCTCCAATATCGCCATGAAGATCGCGCTGGTCTTTCCCTTCGCCCAGGTCGGGCTTGCCGGCGCGACCTCCGCCGCCGGCTGGATCAACGTCGCCTTGCTGTTCTGGATCTTGCGCAAGCGCGGGCTGTTCTCGCTCGACGCGCGGCTCGCGCGCCGGGGCCCGCGCATCATCGGTGCCGCCGCGATCATGACCGCAAGCCTTATCGCCTGCCGGTATTTTGCCGAGGGCTGGTTCGATCAAACCGCCGCCGCCGGGCGGCTCCTGTATCTGGGGCTGCTCGTCGCCGTCGGGCTCGCCGCGTTCTGCATTCCCGCGCTGTGCTGCGGCTTGGCGAAGCGGGGCCGGACTGGCGGTTGATTGGAGCGGTTCCCCGCGAGCGAAAACCGCTCTTGGCCGCGACCGCGGCCCGGCGCCCCTGCGCCGCGCCCGCGCAGCCGCGGGCCGAAGGCCCGCTGGCGCGAGCGACAAAAAGCTATCGGCGGCCCTTCATTTGCGCCAGGGCCTTCCGCCCCACGTCGGCGGGCAGCAGGCCGCAAATCTGCTTCGTCGCCGAGCCGAGATATGTTTGCAGGTAATAGGTTTGGCCCGGAACGGCGTCGAGAACCGCAGGCGCAACCGCCGGCATCCCCGCGCAACTCAAGACATGACGCCCGGGGTAGATGGCGACGATCGCATAGCGGCCTTCGCTTACGGTCACGAGTTGTTGCTGGCCGTCGTAGATGGTGTTCGACGAAATGACGAACGTCGGCTCGGCGGAATTGAGGACATAGAGCGTCGCCGTTCCCGGAGCGACGGGGACGGCCGGCGCGGCATTCGCCGCGGAAAGCGCGCCCGAATTGCTTTTCGCGCAGGCCACGAGCAGCAACGCGGCAAGCAGGCCGACACACGGCTTATGCCACTTCGGCGACATGACATTCATATCGGCCGCACCCTGAAAAAGATGGCGTCCCCGGCGCGATTCGAACGCGCGACCCCAGGTTTAGGAAACCTGTGCTCTATCCGACTGAGCTACGGGGACGTGCCGTGAATAATATCACAATCGTGGGTTGGGACGGAAAAGCGGCGCGTCAGCGCCTGGACGCGCTTTGCGTCTGGAACAGGCGGCCCATCGGAATCGAATAGGTGAGCCCCAGGACCTCGGTTCCGGGATTGTCGTCGCCGATCCCGGCGTTCGAGATGTGATGGAGCCCAAGCCCGATCCGCACGCGATTCTTGAGCCTGAGCGCGATCTCGGCGCCGGATTTGAATTCGATGGGGTCGCCCAGGTCCTTGCCGCCGCCGTTCGAGTAGTGGCCGACCGCGGTGCCCAGCGTCAGCACGATGCGCTCGCCGACGGGGATGTCGAAGTTGAACCCGCCGTAGACGTAAAAGGCGCCGTCGGTGGTCGCTTCCATCCCCGCCTTGGGATGGAGGAACCAGAGCCGGTCCGCCCGGTATTCGAGGGAGAAATCGCCGGCGGTGTCGTCGTGGAAGACGTCGTAGATGCCGATCCCGGGGGTGAGATAGGCGGGATCCTCCGCCCGCGCCGTCGCGGCGGTGAAGACCAGCGCCGCGCCGAGGGCGGCAGCCATCAGATGTCGCACGGCCAAGATCGGCTCCCCTGCGTTCCGCGCGAATGCGCGGCGCTTTCGCCGCAAGCGCGCATCTTAGGGAAGGAGCCTCGTATTGCCAAGGACTTACCGGCCCGCCGCCCGGCCCCGGCCGGCTCAGCGCAGCCTTTTCTTGAAGGCTTCGGTCGCGGAAACCAGGGCCGATTTGATCCCCGGCTCCATGGCCGAATGGCCGGCGTCCTGGACCACGACATAATCCGCGCCTGGCCAGCGGCGCACCAGCTCGTCGGCGGTGGCGATGGGGCACACCATGTCGTAGCGCCCCTGCACGATCGCGGCCGGAAGGCCGCGGATGCGCGCGACCCCTTCGAGCAGCGCGTTTTCGGCCATGAAGATGCGGTTCACGAAATAATGCGCCTCGATGCGCGCGAGGCCCAGCGCCATGCGGTTGTCGGAGAACGCCGCGACCGTCTCCGGGCTGGGGCGAAGCGTCGAGCACGCGCCTTCATAGATGCTCCAGGCGCGCGCCGCCGGCATGTGCACCGAAGGGTCGGGATCGGTCAGGCGCTTGTGGTAACTGCTCAGAAGATCGGCGCGCTCGCGCTCCGGCAAAAACCCGGCGAAGGCTTCCCAATGCTCGGGGAAGAAGCGCCGCATGCCGTAGAGGAACCAGTCGATCTCCTGCGGGCGGCACAGGAAGATGCCGCGCAGCACGAAACCGAGGCACTGGCCGGGATGCGCCGCGCCGTAGGCGAGCGCCAGCGTGCTGCCCCAGGAGCCGCCGAACACCAGCCACTTCTCCAGCCCAAGGTGGCGGCGCAATTTCTCGATATCGGCAACCAGCTCCGGCGTCGTGTTGTGGTCGAGCGCGCCGAGCGGCGTCGAGCGCCCCGCGCCCCGCTGGTCGAAGACGACGATGTGGTAGAAGGCGGGATCGAAGAACCGCCGGTGCGCCGGCATCGCCCCCGCGCCGGGCCCGCCGTGAAGAAAGAGCGCGGGCGCGCCGTTCGCGTTTCCGCATTGCTCGTAATAGAGGACATGGCCATGGCCGACCTCTAACCGGCCGTGATCGAAAGGCTCGATCTCGGGAAACAGTGTGGTTGCGGTCATCGGCGCTCGAATGGCAGGGAGAGCGAGTTTAGGCGGGCTCGGCGCCCTGGAAAAGCCGTGAAGCACACGGCGGCGATGCCTAATTATGGCCATGGATGCCGTTATAATGGTGGGGATGAAAGCCGTTCCGCGCTCAGCCTTGCGCCTCGCCATCGTTCTGGCGTGGTTCGCGTGCCTGCCCGCCTTCGCCGCCGCCCCCAAGCCGGAGCCGGGCGGAACCGGAATGGTGCGCGAGATCACGGACGGCGACACGCTCGTCATCGAGATGGTGGAGGCGACGCCAACGACCCCGCCGGAGGCGGCGGTGGGGTCGAAGATCCCGGTGCGGCTGGTGGGCATTCAGGCGCCCAAGCTGCCGCTCGGCCGCCCCGACTTCCGGGCCTGGCCGCGGGCGGAGGAATCCAAGGCGGCGTTGTCCGAACTGGCGCTGGGCAAACGGCTGACGCTTTCCTTCGGCGGCCAAAGGCGCGACCGCCATGGACGGCTTCTCGCGCATCTCCATGCCGAGGACGGCACCTGGATTCAGGGCGAGATGCTCCGCGCGGGGATGGCGCGCGTCTACACCTTCGCCGACAACCGCGAGCTCGCCGCCGAAATGTACGCGCTGGAGCGCGCGGCCAGGGAGGCCAGGCGCGGCATCTGGGGCAATGCGTTCTATGCCGTGCGCACGCCGGAGCAGCTCGCGCCCCTGGTCGGCACCTTCCAGCTGGTCGAGGGACGCGTGAAAAACGCCGCTATCGTGCACTCCCGCGCCTATCTCAATTTCGGCGCGGATTGGAAAACGGATTTCACGGTCACTATCCCGCCCCCGGGGCTGACCCTGTTCCGCCGCGCGAAGCTGGATATCGCCGGGTTGTCGGGCAAACGGATTCGCGTGCGGGGCTGGGTCGAGACGTATCATGGCCCGATGATCGAGGCGACGCATCCCGAACAGATCGAGGTGCTGGAGTGATGAAAGGGCATCGTCTGCACATGCTTGTTGCCGCGGCGCTGGCGCTGTCCGGCGCGCTGGTTTGCCCCACGCCGGCCGCGGCCGATTGGTTCCCGACCCTGTTGTCGCCGGCGCAAGAAGCAAAGCTCGGCGCCGAGCAGAACCCGCAAGTCATCAAGGAGTTCGGCGGCGTCTACAACGACCCCGCGCTGGCGAATTACGTGACCAGCATCGGCAAGCTTCTCGCCAGCACGTCGGAGGAACCCAACGTCAATTATACCTTCACCGTGCTCGACAGCCCCATCGTCAACGCCTTCTCGCTGCCCGGCGGCTATGTCTATGTCACGCGCGGGCTGATGGCGCTGGCCAACGACGAGGCGGAGCTGGCCGGCGTCATGGCCCACGAGATCGGGCATATCAACGCCCACCACGCGGCGCAACGTTACAGCCAAAGCCTGATCGCCCAGCTCGGCCTCGGGATACTGGGCGCCGTGACCAAGAGCAACATCGCGAGCCAGGTGGGCGGGGTGGCGGCGCAGCTGGTGCTGCGCAGCTATTCGCGCGAGCAGGAGTTCGAGTCCGACACGCGCGGCGTGCGCTACATGAGCCGCGTCGGCTTCGACCCGCACGCCATGGCGCAGTTCCTGTCCACGCTCCAGGCCCATGACCAGCTGCAGGCGCAGATCACGGGCCAGAGCGACGGCGGCGATCCGTTCGGGTTGCTGGCCACGCACCCGCGCACCGCAGACCGGGTGGAGCGCGCCATCGAACAGGCCGGGGCGGTGACCGTGCAGAATCCCGTGGTCGCCCGCGACATCTACCTGCGCAAGCTCGAGGGCGTCGTTTACGGCGACAATCCCGATCAGGGCCTCATCCGCGGGCGGCGCTTCGTCCACCCCAAGCTGCGCTTCGCCTTCGAGGTGCCGGAGGGCTTCCGCCTCATCAACAGCGCGGACGCGGTCCTGGCGCTGGGCGCCCAGGATGCGCGCATCGAATTCGACTTCGCCGCGCGCCCGCCGAACATGGGGATGGCGGGCTATCTCACCTCGGTCTGGGCCAAGGGGGTGTCGCTGCGCGGCGTCGAGACGATCACCGTCAACGGCATGGAGGCGGCGACCGGTTCGGCGCGGCTTTCGACCCAGCAGGGGACGGCGGACATACGCCCCGTGGCCATCGCCTTCGACGCGAACACCGCCGCGCGATTCGTTTTCGTGACGCCGCCCGCGGCGACCGACCGGCTCGCCGAAGGATTCAAGGCGACTACCTACAGCTTCCGGAGAATCAGCGCCGGAGAGGCGGAGCAAGTGAAGCCGTACCGCCTCCACGTCATCCAGGCCGCGAGCGGCGATACGGTCGAATCGCTGGCGGCGCGTCAGCCTTTCAGCGATTTCTCGGAGGAGCGGTTGCGGGTGTTGAACGGGCTGGGGCCCGGCGACGCGCTGGCGCCCGGCGCGCTGGTCAAGATCGTGACCGCGAATTAACGCGGGAGAATGGGCGCTAGACCTCCAGCGTCTCGACGATCGTGCCGCTGCGGTCGAAGCAGGCGGCGACGAGCGGCCCGCCGAAACCGCATCCGGCATCGATCCCGGTGGTGAACCGGGTGGCGAGAACGCCGCGATGCTGCGGGTCGAAGCCGCGCACCACCATGCGGAAGCCGGCGTAAGGCTCGGCAATCCTGGAGAATCCGGCGAGCCCCCACCAGAAGCTGTCGGTCTGGGCGGAAAGCGGGCGGCTCGGGTCGATCCCGGCGTTGACGAACAGGATCGCCCCCGCGTCCTCATCGGGCGCGGTGAAGGCGGCGCGCCGCAACGCCGAAAACAGGGCGCCATGCCCCGGCGCTTCGTGAATCGCGGCACGCAGCGCATTCGTCCAGCGGGTGATGGCCATCGGCCCCTGGCGGGCGAAATCGAGCGCATGGCGCGCGTCCCCGCTGTAGGCCGCGATCGTCGCCGCCACGCCCTGGTCCAGCATCCATCGCAGCACCTCGGACGGGTTCGGCGCCATTTGCAGCTGCAGCAGCTTCTGCCACATCTCCTCCTGGCTGCCGCGCAGATAGGCGATGTCGCAGGCAAACATGCCGGGACGCGAGAGAAGTCTGCGGCGGAAATCGAGAACAGCGTCCACGGTGGCGCGCACTTCGGCGCCCCGGCCCAGCATGTTGCCGAGATAGACCAGACGATCGCCGGCTTCAAAGCGCGGTTCGATCAGGCGATGAAGAGCGGAGAGCCGTGACGCCTCGCCGTGGATCGAGGCGACCGCCCAGATTCGCTGCGCCCGCCGCAGGGTGGCGAAGATCTGGTCGTCGGACATATGCGCCTGCGCGCGGAACCCCCGGTTTGCGGCGCGCTCGCGCCTTCCCCACTACCGTGAGGTTCGTGCGGCGGGGGAAGGAGACAGAATCAAGCGGCCTTGAGGACCTGTTCTAGACGCTCGGCCGCGACCTTGTCATCAATCTTCTCGACGGCGGCGAGTTCGCGGGCGAGGCGGTTCAGCGCCGACTGATAAATCTGCCGCTCGCTGTACGACTGCTCGGGCTGCTCGGAGCTGCGGAACAGATCGCGCACCACCTCGGCGATCGAGACCGGATCGCCGGAATTGATCTTGGCCTCGTATTCCTGGGCGCGGCGGCTCCACATGGCGCGGTTGACCTTGGCCGGGCTGCGCAACGTGGTCATCGCCACGTCCATGCGGTCGCGCGAAGAGAGGCGGCGCAAACCCGAGGACTTCGCCTTGTCCACCGGCACGCGCAGCGTCATCCGCTCCTTGTCGAAGCGGATCACGAACAGGTGGAGGCTGCAACCCGAGATCTCCTGCTCCTCGATGGCGATGATCCGCCCCACCCCGTGGGTGGGATAGACCACGAAATCGCCCGAGGAAAAGCCGGGCTTCTCAGCCGGATGTGTCGCTTTTTTGGTCGGCATGCCTTTTGGGTACAATAAAGCGCGGGCATTCAGCAAGTTGCGGAACGCTCCGAACGCGGCCACTTCGAAACCTATTCCAAGCCTCGAATAACAAAATCAGATTTTGTGTTTATACCACATTTTGCAGTGCAATAACAGGCCCCCCGCCGGGTGCGGCAAACTGTCCCAGGCGGCGCCTGGGGAGAGCCCCTGCGGGCCTTGCGGTGCCTAGCGTTTGGGCGATTCGGGGCTGAAGTACTTCGCGAACTTGTCCGGCACGTCCTTCCACTGGTCGGCGTCGGCCGGCGGCGTGCCCTTGCGGGTGATATTGGGCCAGGACTCCGAGAACGTGCGGTTCACCGGCACCCATTTTTCCGCGTTGGGATCGTTGTCGGGAATGATGGCCTCGACCGGGCATTCCGGCTCGCACACCCCGCAATCGATGCATTCATCGGGGTGGATGACGAGCATGTTGTCGCCTTCGTAGAAGCAATCGACGGGACATACCTCCACGCAATCCATGTATTTGCATTTGATGCACGCTTCGGTGACGACGTAGGTCATTTTGTCCTCGCTTGGCGCTTGCATCCGCCCCGCCGGAAGCGCGCCGATGGCTAGGGGGAGTGCCTAACACGCCGCCCGCTCGGCTTGCAACCCCGCGGAATGTGGGGCTTTCGCGCATCGTGGAACGGCCGGTAACCGCGTGTTACGAGCGGCCCATCAGCCGGGCGATGGCGCGGCGCTCCGTCTTGGTGGGACGCCCCGCACCTTTCTCGCGCTTGGCGACGGGCTCCGGTTCGCCCGCGCGGGTCTTCGCCGGCGGCGACAGATCTTCGTAAAGCTCGCGCGCCACCGCGGCGGGGCCGCGGCGGGCGGCCAGCGCCTTCACCTTGACGATGCGCACCCGCCCCGACAGCGGGAAAGTCAGCACGTCGCCCGGGCGGACGGGGTGATGCGCCTTGGCGATGATCCGATGGCCGATGCGAATCCGCCCGCCGGCGCAGAATTCCGAGGCCAAGCTGCGGCTTGTGAAAAAGCGCGCGAACCACAGCCACTTGTCCAGGCGCAGCGACGGCGACCCGGCCGCCCCGGCCGGCGCGAGCGCGCCCTGGGTCTTATCGCCGCTTCCGGCCGCCAAGGTCGAGATCGCGCAGTTTGGCAAAGGGACCGTCGGCGCGCGCCGGTTCCGTCGGGCGCCGCACGCGGGACTTGCCCTTCCGCGATTTTTCGCGCCGCGGGCGGAGGCGGAAGCTGACGCCGGACGGATCCGCCGCCGCGACGAAGCCCAAGTCGGTCAGCACCGGAACGAGATCGTCCGCGTTGCATTTGGCGATCGCGCACAGCGCGGGCGTCGCGACGAACGGGCCTTGGCGGGCCAGGCGCAACGCTTCGCGCAGCAACCGCTCCACCGCATCGAACCGGATGGCGAGGCCGAATCCGCGCCGGTCGCGGAACGGCCGGTAACCGATCGCCTGGTAGAATTCCGGCGTCACGCCCGGCGCAATCAGAATCGAGATGGTTCCGTCCTTGGGATAAAGCGGCGGCGCAACGCCGTGATGCGCGGCCCACAGCTGGGCGCGGGCCTCGACCGCCGGCGGTTTCAGCAGCGCGGGGAAATAGACCCCGGTTTCGCCGAGGTGAAGGCCGAGGCCTTTCAGCCGTCTGCGGTCGGATTCGGAAAGCGCCGCCCGGTGCCTCGGCGGCTTGTTCACGAGCGCGCCGAGTTGTTCGCACATCTGGAACACGAGACCGCGCGCGGGCGCGCTCAATTCCGCGTCTCTGGCCCGGAACAGCGGCCCCAGCCGCGACGCCGCGAATCCCGCAAGCCACGCCGCGAGGCTGCGGCGGATGCGTTCGCGCTGCGGCGTCTCGAGAAGATCGCTCGCCAGCACCTCGACCCGCGGCGCCAGCACGCTCTTGTCCGGCCGCAGCCTGGCCACGGGCGCGCCGCGCCATGCCACGCGCCCGTCGTCGAGCAGCGCGAACGCCGCCTCGCCGTCGCCGTCGAGGGCCGCAACCCGCGCCGCGACCTCGCCGCGCAAGGCAAGGCGCGCGGCGCTGACCAGCGCCTTCAAGTCCTCGCCCTTGGTGTCGGGGTCGGGGATGAAACGGAAGCCTTCGAGCCTGCCGACCGGCGCGCCCTCGACCACCACCTCGCCCGCGGGATTCACCGCCGCGACCAGATCGACCTTGTCCTTGAGCCGGCCCATGAGCAAGGCGCTGCGCCGGTCGACGAAGCGCTGCGTCAACCCGCGGTGAAGCGCGTCCGAAAGCTTGTCCTCGATCGCGCGCGTCATCTCCTGCCAATGCTGCGAATCGGCGATCCAATCGCCGCGATAAGAGATGTAGGTCCAGGTGCGGATGTGGGCGATGCGCGAGGCCAAGGTGTCGATGTCGCCGTCGGCGCGGTCGAGCCGCGCGATGTTGCCCGCGACCCATGCCTCGGGCAGGCACGCGGACGGCCCGGTCAAATGCAGATAGATGCGTTTGATGAGGCCGGTATGGACGTCGCTCAATGTCTTCCGGTAATCGGGAACCTGGCACACCTCCCACAACAGGCGCACCGAATCGCGGCTGGCCGCGCGCCCCATCACCTCCGCGTCGCGGGACAGCGTTGCGAGCGCCATGTGGTCGTCGGCCATGGGCGCGCGAATGAGATGCGGGCTTGCCGGCGCGCGCTCCAGACTCGCGAGCAGGCCGCGCAGCGAGCCGAAGTCGAGCTCGGTGTTGCGCCAGAAGATTCCCGACAAGGGATCGAAGCGATGCTCCTCCACCGCCGCGACGATTTCGGCATCGAGCGGCCCGATCTCGGTGGTGGTGCCGAACGTGCCGTCGCTCATGTGGCGGCCGGCGCGCCCCGCGATCTGCGCGATCTCGGCGGCGGCGAGCCGCCGCGGCCCGCGCCCGTCGAATTTGTTGAACCGGGCGAAGGCGACATGATCGATGTCCATGTTTAGGCCCATGCCGATCGCGTCGGTCGCCACGATGTGATCCACCTCGCCCGACTGGAACATCGCGACCTGGGCGTTGCGCGCGCGCGGGCTCAAGGCCCCCAGCACCACCGCCGCACCGCCGCGATGCCGGCGCACCAGCTCCGCCAGCTCATAGACGTCGGCCGCCGAAAAGGCGATGACCGCGCTGCGTTTGGGAAGCCGCGTGATCTTCTTCGGCCCGGCATAGGCAAGGGTCGAGAAACGCGGCCGCGCGATGAACTCGGCATCCGGCAGCAGGCGGCGGATCAGGGGCCGGATCGTGTCGGCGCCCAGCAGCATCGTCTCCTCGAATCCGCGGGCACGCAGCAGCCGGTCGGTGAAGACATGGCCGCGGTCGGGGTCGGCGGCCAATTGAACTTCATCGAGGCCGAGAAACGCCACCGGCCGGCCGAGCGGCATCGATTCGACGGTGCACAGGAAGTATTTCGCGGTGGGCGGGACGATCTTCTCTTCGCCGGTCACGAGCGCCGCATTCCGGGCGCCCACGAGCCGCACCACCCGGTCGTAATTCTCGCGCGCCAGCAGGCGCAGCGGGAATCCGATCATTCCGCTCGCATGGCCGAGCATCCGCTCGATGGCAAGATAGGTCTTGCCGGTGTTGGTAGGGCCAAGAACCGCGGTCAGCCGGGGCGCGGCCGCGAGATAAGCCATGGCGGAAGAATCGGGCTTCCGGCCCCGTGATGCAAGGGCGGGTTTCGCGCGCCCCACCCGTTCGAATCGAGCGGCCGGGGCGCGACGAAATGCGCGCTTTTGCGACAGATTGCACCGCCTTTGCATCGCTTTTGCCGACAGCGCGTTGACATGTTGCGCCGACGGGCCTCGCGGCAAAGCCGCTTGCGGCCTCGATTTTCGTTGCCCCAAGCCCGCCCGCGGCCGGTTTTCCCCGGCGATGTTGACAAATGTCAACATCGGCCCGCGTGGCGGGGCGCGGCGAAAGCGCGCGCATTCTTCGTTCACGATGCCAAAGACCGTGATAGGACTATACACCTATATAGGCAGTTTGCCAACCCTGCGTGAGGAAGCGGCGCCTCGCGGTAGCTCCGCCCAAGTTATGACCCACAGCTCCCTGAGCCTAATGTTTGGCGACATGTACTTCCCCGCACCGTGAGCGGACGAAGTAAAATAAATTATTTGCCTGCTCGGGAAATCACAGAGCCATTGCTTCGCGCAACTGGTCGGGCGGAGATAGTTCTGATGCTTCAATGCTACTTCGATGACAGCGGCACGCATGACAACGCCAAGGTCGTCGCATGGGGCGGCCTAGTAGGGAACGTCGATGCGTTCGAGAAATTGGATACCGCATGGCGGCGAGCGCTGTCGTTATCTATTGAGGGCAAGCCGCCCCTCGAAAAATTTAGCCTTTCCCACTGCGCCAACGCTTGGGATGAATTCGCGGATTACAAGCCGGCCGAACGAGACCTGGTGCGGCGGACCTTTCGGAACTTAATTATTGAGCATGATGTGGCTCCCATTGCGTTCACCGTTTCGGTAAGGGACTGGAACGCTGCATCGACCCCTGTCGATCGTATGCTCCTGGGAGACGCCCAGAACCTGGCCTTCTTCGGCTGTCTGGATGCGACCGGGAAAATTGCCGGAGCGACGGGCGATAGCGTTTCTTGTCACTTCGACCAGGGGCAGGCTGGTATACCACTGAATTCAGTGCTAGCGGCGTATCAGTTCATGCACCCTGAACATCGCGACCGAATTTCGATCAGCTTTTCATCGGTTATCGCACTCACTGGCTTGCAGGCAGCGGATACCATTGCATATGAGGCGTATCAATACGGTCTTCACTTAGAAGACCCAAAAACGCATCCGTTAAATCCACATTTCACTGATCTAGTAAACCGGAAAGGTGCGATATTCCTATCGCTTCACAGGAAAGAAATTGACGAATTTCTGATCCAGTGGCGGAAGATTATGCGGTTTCTTCTGGGCTGAAAAGTTGAGCACGACGTCCCTCCGTATTGTCCATTTTGGCCTGCTGTCGGTTGCAAAGACATCGGGTTTATATGTTTGATGATGGAACCGGAGGCATATGACGGGATGATGAACGTTCAGCAGGGAGTTCAAGCTCGAGGTCGTGAGGCGAGTCAAGGACGGGAGAATCACGAGCATAGTCCGCGCGGGAAGCGGTCCGGAGACTTACCCCTCAATCCTTCCCCTTGCCGTGAACCAGCGGCACGAAGGCGACCGGGAGCACGGAGCGCTCCGTGACGTGCCCTTCCGCATCCTTGGTGACGACCATAAGGTCCTGGGACTGGAAGGGGAGCCCCACGGGGATCACCATGTGCCCGCCCGGCTTCAGCTGTTCGATCAGCCGCGGCGGAATCTCGGCGGCCGCGGCGGTGACGATGATGGCATCGAACGGCGCCTTCTCGGGCCAGCCGGCGGAGGCATCGCCGACCTTGACCTCGACATTGGCGAACCCTAAGCGCCGCAGGCGTTCGCTCGCCTGTTCGGCAAGCTCGGGGATGAACTCGATGCTGTAGACCTGCTTGGCGATCTTCGCCAAGACCGCCGCCTGATAGCCGGAGCCGGTTCCGGCCTCCAGCACGACGGCGTCCGGGCCAAGCTCCAACAACTCGGTCATGATGGCGACGATATAAGGCTGGGAGATCGTCTGGCCGAAGCCGATGGAAAGCGGGATGTTGGCGTAGGCGGAATAGCCGGCCGACGGCGGCACGAACTCCTCCCGGGGAACCTCGAGGAGCGCCGCCTTGAGGCGCTCGTCCATCTCCGCCTTTCCGGTCCATTGGGCCGTTTCCCGGTATTCCTCGGCGATCCGCTGCACAAGCTCCTTGCGCTCCTCGCCGTGGTCCTGCGTTTCGCCGTTCTTCCCCATGTCATCCCCTGGGCCGTCCCCCGGACCAGGGTTCCATGCTAGACTATTTTCGCTTCGACGCAGAGCGGCGTGCCCGGCAATGCCGATGACGCTTAAGAGTTCGACCTTTGCGCAAGGACAGCCGATTCCCAAGCGGCAGTCCTGCGAGGGCGACGACCTTTCTCCGCCGCTCTCCTGGTCGGGCCAGCCGCCGGGCACGAAAAGCTTCGCGCTGGTTTGCGAAGATCCGGATGCGCCGATGGGAACCTGGCACCATTGGGGAATCTACAACATCCCGGCCGGTCACACCGGCTTGGCCGAGGGAGTCTCGCCCGATGCCGAGGTCGGCGGCATCCGCCAGGCCGTCACCGATTTCGGCCGGCCCGGCTACGGCGGCCCGTGCCCGCCGCGCGGCCACGGCACCCATCACTACTATTTCCGGCTGATGGCCCTCGACGTGCCGCATCTCAATCTGCCGCTCGACGCCGACTGCGAGCAGGTGAAGACGGCGGCAAGGCGCCACATGCTGGAAGAAGCGGTGTTGATGGGAACCTTCGCGCGCTGAGCTCGCGCGCTCACGGCATCATCACCAGGGTTGCGCCGAGGACCGGGCCGACCTCGCCGGTCTGAACCAGGATGGCGCAGCCATCGCGCCCGCGTCCGGCCGCGGACGGGAGATCGGCCGTAAGCTCGACCGGCTCGCCGTTCCAAACTCCCAGCTTGCGGACGTCGCGCACGACATTGGCGTCGGTGAGGGTCCGCCCGCTGTTCTCGCCGCGGTCCACTTTCGTCACGTGCTCGCGGTCGATGGTGAGCATCCACACCGTCGCCTTTTCGCGGCTCTCGGCGCCGGGGATGGAAACGACGATCTTGTCGTCGCCGCTGGTTTTCGCCGTCACCTGCAGACGCGGCCGGTCGTGTTGCGCGGCTTTCTCGATCAGGCTTCGGACTTCGGATTCGTGCGAGCCGGTGGCGCCGGCCGCGCCGTCGATCACCATCTCGGGCGTGTAGACGTAACGCTGACGCAATGCCGATGCGTAAAGATGCTGGCGCGCGGTGGTCTCGTCCGACGCAAACGGATCCTTCCAGCCGATGTAGTCCCAATAATTGACGTGGATCGAAAGCGCGATGATGTCGGGGCGCTTCGCGAGCTCCCGCAGGAGCGCGTCCGCGGGCGGGCAGGACGAACAGCCCTGGGAGGTGAACAGCTCGACGACGGTTCGGGCCGCGGGTGAGCCGGCCGCGTCGTCGGCGAAGGCACGCGTGCCGAGCGCCGCGATCATCGCTCCGCCCGCCAACATTGCCGCCCATGAATACGCCGATCGCATGGACATAAGAATGGCGTGTCCGTCAGTCACGAACCAATCACTTGTCGGTGAGACGATTTAGAGCGGTTCCCGGTCACTTGGAACCGCTCTTGCTGCTTTTATCGCTCGCCTCGCGGGCCTTCGGCCTAGGGGTGCGCGGGCGCGGCGCAGGAGCGCCGGGCCGCAGTCGCGGCCAAGAGCGGTTTCCCTTGGCGGGGAACCGCTCAGGCCGCCATCAGGTTGCGGAGCACGTAGTGGAGGATGCCGCCGTGACGAAAATATTCCGCCTCGTCCAGCGTGTCGATGCGGCAGCGAAGATCCACGTTGCGCGACGACCCGTCGGGCCGCGCGATGCGGCAGGCGATCGTCACGCCGGGCGCAACCCCCGCGGCGAGGCCCTTGACGTCGAAGGTTTCGGAACCATCGAGGCCCAGCGTCTTGCGCGTGACGCCGGTCCCGAATTCGAGCGGCAGCACGCCCATGCCGATCAGGTTGGAGCGGTGGATGCGCTCGAAGCTTTCGGCGATCACGGCGCGCACGCCCAACAGCGTGGTTCCCTTCGCCGCCCAGTCGCGCGAGGAACCGGTGCCGTATTCCATGCCGGCGACGACCACCAGCGGCACGTTCTCTTTTTCATACCTCATGGCCGCGTCGAAAATGGTCATGGTCTCGCCGTCGGGCATGTGGCGCGTCATGCCGCCCTCGGTGCCCGGCGCCATTTCGTTGCGCAGGCGGATGTTGGCGAAGGTGCCGCGCATCATCACCTCGTGATTGCCGCGCCGCGCGCCGTAGGAATTGAATTCGGCCGCCGGCACCCCGTGCTCGATGAGGTAACGCCCGGCCGGGCTGTCCTTCTTGATGGCTCCGGCGGGCGAAATGTGGTCGGTCGTCACCGAATCGCCCAGCAACGCCAGCAGCCGCGCGCCGACGATGTCCGCGGTCGCCGCCGGTTGCGGCTTCAGACCCTCGAAGAAGGGCGGGCGCTTCACATAGGTGCTGTCCGCATCCCAGGCGTAGGCCACGCCCGTGGTGGCAGCGACCGCCTGCCACATCTCGTCGCCGCGAAACACGTCTGCATAACGCTTGCGGAACATCTCGGGGCTCAGCGTCGAGTCGATCGCCTTCTGGATTTCCACGTTCGAAGGCCAGATGTCGCGCAAATAGACCGGCTTGCCCTTGTCGTCCTCGCCCAGCGCATCGCGCGTGAGATTGCAGGCCATGGTTCCGGCCAGCGCATAGGCCACGACCAGCGGCGGCGAGGCCAGGTAATTGGCGCGCACATGCGGATTGATGCGCCCCTCGAAGTTCCGGTTTCCCGAAAGCACGGCCGAGACCACGAGCTTGCCGTGCTCCACCGCCGCCGCGATCGCCGGGTCCAGCGGCCCCGAGTTGCCGATGCAGGTGGTGCAGCCGTAGCCCACCAGGTTGAAACCCAGCAGGTCGAGGTATTCGGTCAATCCCGCCGCCGCCAGGTAATCGGTCACCACCTGCGAGCCGGGCGCGAGCGAGGTCTTGACCCACGGCTTGACGCGCAGGCCCCGCTTCACCGCGTTGCGGGCCAAGAGCCCGGCCGCCATGAGCACGCTCGGGTTCGAGGTATTGGTGCAGCTGGTGATGGCGGCGATGACCACCGCCCCGTCCTTGAGCTCGTAATTGGCGCCTTCGACCGGAACCGAACGCTCGGGCGGCGGCGCGGGCCCGCCTTCTTCCGCCATGGCGCCGGGCCCGCCCGTGCCATTGCCGCCCAAGGCGCCGGCCAGCGTCTGCGCGAAGGACGAGGCGGCCTGCGAAAGCGGCACCCGGTCCTGCGGGCGCCGCGGACCCGCGAGCGAAGGCTCGACGGCCGCGAGATCGAGTTCGAGCGTGCCGGTGAACACCGGTTCGGGCGCGTCCGCCCCGCCCCAAAGCCCTTGCGCCTTGGCGTAAGCCTCGACCAGGGCCACGCGCTCCGCGTCGCGGCCGGTAAAGGCGAGGTAGCGCAGCGTCTCCTTGTCGACCGGGAAGAATCCGCAGGTCGCGCCGTATTCGGGCGCCATGTTGGCGATGGTGGCACGGTCGGGAAGCGTGAGATGCGCCAGGCCGGGGCCGAAGAATTCCACGAATTTGCCCACCACCCCGTGCTTGCGCAGCATGGCGGTGACGGTCAGCACGAGATCGGTCGCGGTCGCCCCTTCGGCGAGCTTGCCGTCGAAGCGGAACCCGACCACCTCGGGGATCAGCATCGAGATCGGCTGGCCGAGCATCGCCGCTTCCGCCTCGATGCCGCCCACGCCCCAGCCCAGCACGGCAAGCCCGTTGACCATCGTGGTGTGGCTGTCGGTGCCGACCAGCGTGTCGGGGAAGGCGACGGTTTCGCCGTCCTGCTCCTTGGTCCACACGGTTTGCGCCAGGTATTCGAGATTGACCTGATGGCAGATGCCGGTCCCCGGCGGCACGACCCGGAAATTGTCGAACGCGCCCTGGCCCCAGCGCAGGAATTCGTAGCGCTCGCGGTTGCGCTGGTATTCCAGCGCGACATTGGCGCGAAAGGCGTCGGCCGCGCCGAACTTGTCCACCATCACCGAATGGTCGATCACGAGATCGACCGCGTTCAGCGGATTGATGCGCCGGGGGTCGCCCTTGGCCTTCACGATCGCGTCGCGCATCGCCGCCAGATCGACGACGGCGGGAACCCCGGTGAAATCCTGCATCAACACCCGGGCCGGGCGGAAGGCGATCTCGCGGTCCGAGGCGCGTTTCGCAAACCACGCCTCCATCGCCACGATGTCGTCGACGTTGACGCTGCGCCCGTCCTCGAAGCGCAGCAGGTTTTCGAGCAAGACCTTGAGCGAAACGGGGAGGCGCGAGATGTCGCCGATTTTCCCGGCCGCCGCCTCGAGGCTGTAATAGGCGTACTCGCGCCCCGCCACTTTGAGCGTGCGGCGGGTGTTCAAGCTGTCGTGCACCGGTTGCGGCAAGGGCCATTCCCCGTTGTTGCCGCGTTCCCCTCGCGGCCGCCCCAATGCTTGGGCGCGAAGCGTTGCTTATACCAGATTTGACGCGGCCCCGCCCCTGGCCGGGAGTGAAACCAAGCCCTTCGCGCGCCGGACGCGCCATTAGCGAAAAATCACATTGTTGCCATATTCCGGGCCCATTGCCGTCAAATTTGGACGGTTAACTGCACACCATGAAACGGCAGGTTGCTCCCTAGCAGCGCCGTTTAAATAAGTCCGGCCTTCCCCGGGCCGGACACCCCGAACATCCAGCCTCCCCTGGCTGGATCCCCTAATCCGGTCCTCCCCCGACTGGATAGCTGAACGGCCACCGGCCTTGCCGGTGGCCGTTTTCTTTGGGCCGCGGAGAAGAAGCCAATGGGGCGCGAATTTTGCAGCCTTTGACTGTCGGGGCGCGACGCCGCCGTGCTAGGCTCCCTGGCTTCCGGCCGGGGGCACCCCGGCGGCAATTGGTCGAAACAATCTCGAAAGCCGACATCGCGACGCCGCATGAGCCTGTTTGAAGGAAGGGATCTCGTTTGCGTCCGCGGCGAGCGCACGGTGTTCCGGAGGATCGGCTTCGCGCTCGACGACGGCCAGGCGCTGGTGCTGCGCGGAAGCAACGGCAGCGGCAAGTCGAGCCTGCTGCGCCTCATGGCCGGGCTGCTGCGCCCGGCGGCCGGTTCGATCGATTGGGACGGCCAGCCCGTCGCCCTTGATCCCGAAGCCCATCATTACCGCATCCACTACCTCGGCCATTTGGACGCGGTGAAGCCGGCCTTGACGGTTTGCGAGAATCTCGCGTTCTGGAGCGCGCTGTCGCGCGGCCAGGCCAGGGCGGCGCCGGTGCGCGACGCGCTGGCGCGGTTCGGGCTGGACCGGCTCGGCGACATTCCGGCGCGGATGCTTTCGGCCGGGCAGCGGCGGCGTCTGGCGCTCGCCCGCCTGTTGGCCGCGCCCGCGGCGCTGTGGTTGCTGGATGAGCCGACGGTTTCGCTGGATACGGAATCGACCGCCGTACTGGCGGAAACGCTCACGCAGCATCTGCGCGACGGCGGGTTGGCCGTCATCGCGACCCATGGCGAATTGACGCTTCCCGGAACCATTGATCTCGATCTCGACCGCGCGGCGGCGCTCGATTTCGCCGAGGTGCTGCAATGAGCCGCTTTCTTCTGATCGTCGCGCGCGAGATCAGGCTCGCCTTCCGCCAGGGCGGCGGCGCCGGCCTGGCGCTGGCCTTTTTCGTGCTCGCGGCCGTGCTCTTTCCGCTCGGCGTCGGGCCGGAGCCCAACATGCTGTCACGCATCGCCGGCGGCGTCGTCTTCGTCACCGCGCTGCTCGCCACCATGCTTTCGCTCGAGCGACTGTTTCAGGCCGATTTCGAGGACGGGAGCCTCGATCTGCTGGCGCTCTCGCCCTTGCCGCTCGAGTTCGTGGTGCTCGGCAAATGCGTCGCCAACTGGCTGCTCGCCGGGTTGCCGCTACTAATTGCCGCACCCATGCTGGCAATTCTCTTTCATATGAATACGGAAGGGCTGCCGGCGCTGATCGCCGCCATGCTGCTGGCGACGCCCACCCTGTCCCTGGTCGGGAGCATCGGCGCCGCGCTCACGGTGGGCGCGCGCCGGGGCGGCGTGCTGCTTTCGCTTTTGGTGCTGCCGCTTTACGTGCCGGTCTTGATCTTCGCCGTGGGCGCGGTCGACGCCGTGCTTCAGGATTTCACCGCGCAGCCGCAGTTGCTGGCGCT
Organism: Alphaproteobacteria bacterium; assembly: GCA_035292745.1. Classification (GTDB taxonomy): domain Bacteria; phylum Pseudomonadota; class Alphaproteobacteria; order DATDPM01; family DATDPM01; genus DATDPM01. Next base: position 23,071 of record DATDPM010000081.1, read on the forward strand.
CTCCGGCCTGCTTCTGGCCGCGCTCGCGCTGGCCCCCTGGGCCGCCGCGGGCGCCTTGCGCCAGGCCCTTGAATAGCCTAGATCAACCCCGTCATGCACCGCTTCGCCAATCCCGCCCGTTTCCTGCGCATGAGCGCCGTGATCCTGCCGTGGAGCGCGGTATCGGCCGCGCTGTTCATCGCCGCCGGGCTCTACTTCTCCCTGTTCGCCTCGCCGCCGGATTACCAGCAGGGCGAAACGGTGCGCATCATGTATGTCCACGTGCCGGCGGCCTGGATGGCGCTTTCCGTCTACACCATGATCGCGGCCGCAAGCGGCATCGCGCTGGTGTGGAAGCATCCGCTCGCCCATATCGCGGCCAAGGCCGCCGCGCCGATCGGCGCCGGCTTTACCTTCATCGCGCTGGTAACCGGCTCGCTGTGGGGCAAGCCCATGTGGGGCACCTGGTGGGTGTGGGACGCGCGCCTCACCTCCGTCCTCATTCTGTTCTTTCTCTATCTCGGCCATATGGCGCTGATGAACGCGTTCGAGGATTCATCGCGCGGCGAGCGCGCGGCGGCGATCCTTGCCCTGGTCGGCTTCGTCAACGTGCCGATCATCAAATTTTCCGTGGATTGGTGGAACACGCTGCACCAGCCGGCGAGCATCCTGCGCCTCGGCGGGCCGACCATCGATCAGCACATGCTCGTGCCGCTCTTCTTGATGGCCATCGGCTTCACGGTTTATTTCGTTCCCGTGCTCATTCTTCGCATGCGCGCCGAACTCGTGGCGCGCAAGGTCCGCATCGCGCGCATGGCGCGCGTGCACGCCGCGCCGGATGTGCTGCGCGCGGCACCCGGCGGCACCGCTTAAGATTCCGATGGATACGGTTTCGCAATATCTCGCGATGGGGGGCTACGCCGGTTTCGTGTGGCCGGCCTACGGCATCGCCGCGGCCGTGATGATCGGCCTGCTCGCGCAAAGTCTCTCTGCGTTGCGCGCGCGCGAGAACGATCTTTCCGCGCTGGGGGAAGCGCGGGACAAAACCGGCCCGGCGGAGCGATGACCCGCAAGCGCCGCCGCCTCTATTTTCTTCTGATCGGCATGGCGGCCTTGGGCGTCGCGGCGGCGCTGGTGCTTTCCGCCTTCCGCGACAATCTCGTGTTCTTCTATTCGCCCAGCGAGATTCTCACCAAACACGTCGCCCCGGACCGGCGCGTGCGCATCGGCGGGCTGGTGGAGAAGGGAAGCGTCGAAAAACAGCCGGACGGTCTCACCGTCACCTTCCGCATCACCGACCTCGCCCGTGAAATTCCCGTCACCTACACGGGCGCGCTCCCGGACCTGTTCCGCGAGGGCCAGGGCGTGGTGGCGGAAGGGAATTTGCGCGGCGACGGCACGTTTCAGGCCACCGAAGTGCTGGCCAAGCACGACGAGAAATACATGCCGCCCGAGGTCGTCAAGGCGTTGAAGAAATCGGGACGCTGGCAGGACGGGGAAACGGCGCCCATGAAACCGCCGTCATGATCGCCGAGATCGGCCATTTCGCCCTGGGGCTCGCGCTGATCCTGGCCTGCGCGCAGGCGTTCTTTCCGCTGGCCGGGGCGGCGCGCAACAACGCGCTGTGGATGAACGTCGCCGAGCCGGCGGCGGTCGGACAGTTCGCGTTCATCGCGGTGGCGTTCGCCTGCCTCACCTATCTTTATGTGGTCTCCGACTTCTCGGTTGCGACGGTGGCCGCCAATTCCAATTCGGCGCTGCCGCTCCTCTACAAGATCAGCGGCACCTGGGGCAATCACGAGGGCTCGATGGTGCTGTGGGTCCTGATCCTCTCGGTGTTCGGGATGTCGGTCGCGCTGTTCGGCGGCAATCTGCCGCCCCCGCTTCGCGCCCGCGTGCTTTCCGTCCAGGGCATGATCGCCGCCGGGTTCCTCCTGTTCATCATCCTCACCTCGAATCCGTTCTTTCGCGTGTTTCCCGTCCCGGAAGACGGCCGCGACCTCAATCCGCTGCTGCAGGACCCGGGCCTCGCCTTTCACCCGCCGTTCCTCTATCTCGGCTATGTCGGATTTTCGATGGCGTTTTCCTTCGCCATCGCCGCGCTGATCGAGGGCCGGGTGGACGCGGCCTGGGCGCGCTGGGTGCGGCCGTGGACGCTTGCCGCCTGGTGCTTCCTGACGCTGGGCATCGCCATGGGAAGCTGGTGGTCGTACTACACGCTGGGCTGGGGCGGCTGGTGGGCGTGGGACCCGGTCGAGAACGCGTCCTTCATGCCGTGGCTGGCGGGAACGGCGCTGCTTCACTCCGCGATCGTCACGGAAAAACGCGATGCGCTCAAATCCTGGACCATCCTGCTCGCGATCCTCACCTTCTCCCTCAGCCTGATCGGCACCTTCCTGGTGCGCTCCGGCGTGATCACCTCGGTTCATTCCTTCGCCAGCGATCCGGCGCGCGGGCTGTTCATCCTGCTGCTGCTGGCGATCGCCATCGGCGGCTCGCTTTTCCTTTACGCGCTGCGCGCGCCGAAGCTCAAGGCGGGCGGATTGTTTTCGGCGATCAGCCGCGAAGGGTCGCTGGTCCTCAACAATTTCCTGCTGTCGGTGGGCGCGGCCACGGTCTTCATCGGCACGCTCTATCCGCTGTTCCTCGATTCGATCGGCGGCGACAAGGTTTCCGTCGGCCCGCCCTATTTCAACGCCACCTTCGTGCCGTTGATGGTGCCGATGATCCTGGTCATGGGGATCGGGCCGCTGCTGTCGTGGAAGCGCGCCGATCTCGCGGGCGCGCTCGCGCGGCTTAAGGTCGCCGCGTTTATCAGCGTCATTGTCGCCTTCGCCGCTTTCATCGTCGCCACCGGCGGCTCGGTGCTGGCCTATGGCGGCATTGCGCTCGCCACCTGGCTGTTCGCCGCAACGCTTGTGGAATTCGCCGAGCGCGTCCAACTCTTCAAGGCGCCGTGGCGCGATTCCCTGCGCCGCGCGGCCGCGCTGCCCCGCGCCGCCTACGGCATGACCATCGCCCACGCCGGCATCGCGGTGGTGATCGCCGGCATCACCGTTTCGAGCGCGTGGCGCATCGAAAGCGTCCAGGTGATGCGCCCCGGCCAATCCATCGACGTCGCCGGATACACCTTCACCTTCGACGGCGTGACCGAGACCGAGGGCCCCAACTATACCGCCGACCAGGGCCGCATGACCGTGACCCATGACGGCAGAGAAGTCGCCGTCATGCTGCCGGAAAAGCGCCTCTATCCGGTGCAGGGCATGCCGATTACCGCGGCCGCGATCCGCACCAACGGGTTTTACGATCTCTACGCCACGCTCGGAGACAAGGCCGGCGAGGACGGGTGGACCACGCGCATTTACTACAACCCGCTCGTGCCGTGGATTTTCGGCGGCGCCGTGATCATGTTCCTGGGCGGGCTGGTGTCGCTCACCGACCGCCGTTACCGCGTCGGCGCGCCCGCGCGCAAGCAGGCCGCAACCGGCACCGCGGCCAATTCGCCCGCCGCCCGCGCGTAACGCCGCTCGTCCCGATGCAGTACAGATACTTCCTTCCCATCGCGCTCTTCATTGGCACGGTTGCGATCCTGTACTCCGGGCTGTGGCGCAATCCCCAAGAGCTTCCCTCCGCCATGGTGGGCAAGCCCGCGCCGGAGTTCGATCTTCCGCCGTTGCCGGGGTTGGAGGAAAAAAAGCCCGGCCTCAAGACCGCCGACCTCAAAGGCAAGGCCAGCCTGGTCAACGTGTTCGCGTCCTGGTGCATCCCCTGCAAGGCGGAGCACCCGCTGCTGCTGCGCCTCAAGGAAAGCGGCGTCGCCCCCATCTACGGCATCAACTACAAGGACAAGCCGGAAGACGCGCGGCAATGGCTGAGCGAGCTGGGCGATCCCTACCAGCGCATCGGCGCCGACCGCGACGGAAGGGTCGGGATCGACTGGGGCGTCTACGGCGTGCCGGAAACCTATGTGGTGGATGCGTCGGGAAAGATTCTTTACCGCTACGCCGGGCCGCTCACGTCGCGCGATTTGGAAGAAACCATTCTCCCCTTGCTCAAGAAGTCCGCGCCATGAGGCGCGCCGCCGCGATCCTTTTCGCTCTGTCGCTCGTCTGCCTGCCCGGCATCGCCGCGGCGGTCGAGCCGGACGAGATGCTGAGCGACCCGGTTCTCGAGCACCGCGCGCGGGACATCAGCCAGCATCTGCGCTGCCTCGTCTGCCAGAACCAGTCGATCGACGATTCCCAGGCGCAGCTCGCCCGCGATCTCCGCATCCTCGTGCGCGAGCGGTTGCAGGCGGGCGACACCGACCGGCAAGTCATCGACTTCATCGTCGCGCGCTACGGCGATTTCGTGTTGTTGAAGCCCCCCGTCAACGAGCAGACGCTGGGCCTCTGGTTCGGCCCGCTCGTGCTCGCCATCCTGGGGCTGGGCGGAATCGCCATCTATTTCGCCCGCAGGCGGCAACGCGCGCCGCAGCCCTTGACGGCGGACGAGCGCAAGCGCCTCGACGAATTGCTCCGCTCCGGGGACCGATGAATCTGTGGATCGTCATCGCGGCGATGGCGGCGGCCGCGGCCGCGATCCTGTTGCTGCCCTTCGTCCGGAAAGGGCGCGGAGCCGCGGCGCGCGGGCGTTACGACATGGCCGTCTACCGCGACCAGTTGGACGAGGTGGCGCGGGACGAATCCCGCGGCACGCTGGGCGCCGCCGAGGCCGCCGCCGCCCGCCTCGAGATCGAGCGGCGCGTTCTCGGCGTGGATGTGGCGGCGGCGCCCGCATCCTCCGGCCAGCGCTCGCGCGCCGCCCGCGCGGCGCTGATCGCGGCGGCGATACTGGGGCCCGTTGCCGCCATCGCGCTGTATCTCGACAACGGCGTGCCCAGCATGCCCGGCCATCCGTTCGCCGAGCGCGGCGCTGCCGCTGCGAAATCTCCGGGCGAAACCTCCGCGGACATGACCCGGATCAGCGGGATGGTCGACAAGCTGGCGAAACGCATGGAGGGCGAGCCGAACAATCTCAAAGGCTGGTCGATGCTGGCGCGCTCTTACATGATGCTGCAGCGCTACGACGAAGCGGCCGCCGCCTACGCCCATGCCGCGGCTCTGAATGCCAAGGACGTGGACCTGCCCGCGAGCGAGGGCGAGGCGCTGGTTTACGCGGGCGGCGGAATCGTCACGCCCAAGGCGCGCGATTCTTTCGAGGCGGCGCTTGCCCTCGATCCCAAGGAGCCGCGCGCGCGCTTCTATCTCGGGCTGGCCAGCATGCAGGCGGGCGAACCAAAATCGGCTCTGGCGGCCTGGGAGGCGTTGGCGGCGGAAGGCCCCAAGGACGCGCCCTGGCTGCCCGAGCTCAACCGTCAGATCGCGAAGCTGAGGGAAGCGCTGGAAGCCGCGCCCAGGGATGCGCTGCCGGAGAAATCCCGGCCGGAAACATCCGAAAAAGAAGCGCCCGAGACCGACGCGCCGAAAACCGACGCGCCCTAGGGCGCTTTTTCCGAGCGATCCTTCGTCACCTGCGCGAGGGTTGCGATCAAATCCGCCGTGATCGGACCCGGGCGGAACTTGCGCTTCTCGATCGCCTGCACCGGCCAGATGCCGATGACGCTGTTGGTGACGAAGACCTCGTCGGCCGCATCCAGCTCGGCACGTTCGATGCGCCGCACCTCGATATGAAATCCAAGGCCGCGGGCCATCTCCAGAATGGCGGCGCGGATGATTCCGGCGACGCCGCAGCGCGACAGATCCGGCGTGTGCAGCTCGCCGCCGCGAACCAGGAACAGATTCGACATCGTGCCCTCGATCACCGCGCCCGAGCCGTCGCACATCAGCCCTTCGGCCGTTTCCGCGTCGCTCCATTCCGAGCGCGCGAGAATCTGCTCGAGGCGGTTCAGATGCTTGAGCCCGGCAAGGCGCGGCTGATCGCCGAGCGTGGTCTCGCACAGCCGCAGACGCACACCCTCGCGCCGCCAGGATTCGGGATGGCCGGGCGGCGGGAAAAGCGCAACGACCCGCCGCGGCAGCGCCGGAACCGGCGGATTGTAGCCGCGCCCGCCCTCGCCCCTTGTCACGATGATCTTGAGTACGCCGTTTTCCGCGCCCTTGTGGAGCCGCTCGGCATCGTGCCGCAAGGCCGCGGCGTCCGGCGCGGGCATGCCGAGCCGCGCGCAGCCGAAGGCGAGCCGCGCCATGTGCCGGTCCCAGAATTCCGCCGTTCCTTGCGTCACCTTGATGGTTTCGAAAAGCCCGTCGCCGTATTGAAATCCGCGGTCGAGAACGGCCACTTGGCTGGTTGCCTCGCCGTCGACGAGGATCGGGATCTCGGCCATGCGCCGTCTCAGTCTTCGGTGACGAGGGCGAGCACGATCGCGCCCGCTTTTGCCCGCGTCTCTTCGAGCTCCCGCTCGGGAATCGAATCGGCGACGATCCCGGCGCCGGCGCGCAAACTGATCGAATCGCCTTCACGCACGAGGGTCCGGATCAAAATGTTCAGGTCCATGCCGCCGTCGCGGTTCACATAGCCCATGGAGCCGGTGTAAGGCCCGCGCCCGACGCGCTCCAGCTCGGCGATGATCTCCATGCAGCGGACCTTGGGACATCCGGTGATGGTGCCGCCGGGAAATACCGCGCGGATCACGTCGCCCGGCGGCACATCGTCGTAAAGCTGGCCGCGGATGTTGGAGACGATATGGTGAACCTGGGCGTAGGACTCGATCACCATGCTCTCGTTCACCTTGACGCTGCCGGGAACGCACACGCGCGAGAGGTCGTTGCGCTCGAGATCGACGAGCATGATGTGCTCGGCGCGCTCCTTCGGGTGCGCGATCAGCTCTTCCGACAGCGCCACATCCGTCAAACCGCTCGTGCCGCGCGGGCGCGTGCCGGCGATGGGGCGGGTCTGGACGACGCGCCCCTCGACTTCCACCAGCCGTTCCGGCGACGAACAGATGATGGCCCGCTCGCCGAGCGTCGCCAGCCCGGCAAACGGACTCGGGTTGCGCTTGCGCAGCCGGTCGTAGATGGCCGCGTGCGACAAGCCCGGCTTGAGCTTGCCGGTCCACAGCCGCGACAGATTGACCTGGAACACATCGCCCGCGAGCACGTAGTCGATCACGCGGCGCACGCCTTCGAGATAGATCGCGCCTTGCTCCTCGAGCAGCATCCCGTCGAGACAAGCGACATGGGGATGGTCGGCGATGCCGGCGGCGATCGCGCGGCGCAGATCCTCGGCCATGAGATCGAGAAGCCGCTCCGCGCCCGGCTCGGCGAC
>DATDPM010000082.1:0-19840 GCA_035292745.1 Alphaproteobacteria bacterium
CACACCTGCCGGCGCTGCTTCAATCTGTGCGACAGTTTCCCCCGCCTGTTCGATCTGATCGATCGGTCGAAGACCGGCGAGCTCGAGTCGGTCGACAGCAAGGGTTTCAAGCCGGTCGTCGATGCGTGCACGTTGTGCGACATGTGCTTCATGACGAAGTGCCCCTACGTGCCGCCTCATGAATTCAACATCGATTTTCCGCATCTGATGCTGCGCTACCGCGCGGCGGAGCTGAAGCGCGGCGAGGTGAAATTCGCCGAGCGGCAGCTCACCAAGACCGACCGCAACGCGCGATTGGCCTCGCCCGTCGCCCCGCTCGCCAACTGGGCGACCGCGCGCAAAAACAAATTCGCGCGCGTGGCGATGGAGAAGGTGGCCGGTATCGACCGCGACGCCGAGCTTCCCCGATACCATCGCAAGAGCTTCGTCGCGCTGGCCGAATCGCAAAGACCCGAGATCAACCGCGAGGCCCCGGGCTTCGGCCGCAAGGCGGTGATCTACGCCACCTGTTTCGCCAATTACAACAATCCGGCGATCGGCCTGGCGATGCGCGCGATATTGGCGCGAAACGGCGTCGAAACCGAGGTCGCGTATCCCGCCTGCTGCGGCATGCCGCAGCTCGAACACGGAGATCTCGCGACGGTGGCCGAGCGCGCCACGACGATCTCGCGGGAATTGTGCGCCTTCGTGGACAAGGGCTACGACGTGGTGGCGCTGGTTCCGTCCTGCGCGCTGATGCTGAAATTCGAGTGGCCGTTGATCGTCCCCGGCGACGCCGATATCAAGCGCCTCGCCGACGCGACCTACGACGCCAGCGAATACGTCATCGACATCGCCCGCAAGGAGGGCTTGGCGCCGGGCCTGGGCGCGCTCGATCGCGGTGTCACGGTCCATATCGCCTGCCACGCGCGGGCGCAGAACATGGGCCAGAAGGCGGCCGAGATGCTGCGCCTCATCCCCGCTACGCCGATCACCGTGATCGAGCGCTGCTCGGGCCACGGCGGCTCCTGGGGCGTCTTGAAGGGGAATTTCGAGACCGCCCTCAAAATCGGGGCGCCGGTCGCCAAGCAGGCGGCGCGTCTCGAGACGGAAAGCCAGGACGGCGCCCCCTATGTCGCCTCGGAATGCCCGCTCGCGGGCGTCCATATCCTCCAAGGGATGGAGCGCCAAGGCGTGGAAGCGCCGGGAAATTCTTCGCCGCACCCGATCGAGCTTTTCGCCAATGCCTATGGAATCGAATGCGGAACGGAGACGGACTGAGGTGGAGCAAGTTGCGATGGCCGGGAAATTCGAGATCACGCGCGCCGACATTCTTCCCGTCGCAGAGTACGAAAAGGAGCGCGCCGCGCGCCGCAGGCAAATGACGGAAGTGAAGCGCAACCGCCGCGTCGCCGTCGGGCCGTTCGCCACCTTCTATTTCGAAAATTTCGAGACGATGTGGCATCAGGTCCACGAGATGCTGTTCATCGAGAAGGGCGGCGAGGCCCAGATCGAGGACGAACTCGCCGCCTACAACCCGCTCATCCCCAAGGGGCGCGAGCTCGTCGCGACCGTCATGTTCGAGATCGAGGATGAGGTCCGGCGCAGGCAGGTGCTGGCCAAGCTGGGCGGGGTCGAGGAGACGATGTCGCTGACCGTGGGCGGCCAGCGGATCGTGGGCGTGCCCGAAGAGGACGTGGACCGCACGAATGCGGCGGGCAAGGCCTCATCGGTTCAGTTCGTCCATTTCCCCTTCACGGCGGAACAGGCCGGGCGGTTCAAGACGGCGGGAACGCGCGTGACGGTCGCGATCGAGCATCCCGAGTATTCCCATATGGCGGTGATGCCCGAGGCGGTGCGGGCGGCGCTTGCCGCCGATTTCGCCTAGAGCGGCGGCAGGCGCGGCGGTCAATCGATCTCCTCGCCGTCGCCCACGCCCCAGATCGCGCTGCGCTCGATCCAGCCCTTGAAGCCGGCGACGTCGAGCCGGCACCAAACCCCCGCGCAGGACAGCACCCGGCCGATCGCGCCCGGCTCGACGCGGGCCACCACGGGGGAGGCCGGATCGGCCTGACGGCGCAGCGGCCGGACCTCGGTCATGATGACGGCGGTGCGGGTCCCGGAAAGCATGCTCTGGTGGACCCAGCCCTCGGTGCCCTGCCAGTCGCGGATTTTGCGCCAGTGCTCGAATTCGGCGACGATTTCGACCGGCATGGCCCGGCGCACCAGAACCCAATCCACCGGATAGCGCACGCCCGGCCCCGTGCGCACGTTGACCTTCGGGGCGTGAAGGGAGACGAACCGCGGCAGCGGCAGCCCGGTCTGGGCGAAGGCGGAGATCGCCACCAGCCAGCCAGCCGCCGCCAGGGCGAGCAATCGCAGGATCGGTCCGCGGGATGCGGGACGGCAGGGCTCGCGCGCTTCAGGCATGGATGGCGCGCATTATAGCGGCCCCCGGAAACGGCGGGTCAAGCCGAGCCAGCCTTGGTTTGGCGGCACATTCACTGGACAATGCCCCGGCGTCTTGTTATGGGCGTGGCGAGCGGAAACGGGGGCCCGCGCTCGGCGAAACGGCTGGAGATAAGGAAAATGGCGCGCAAGAAGCCCGTGGTGATCGTCACCCGGAAAATCCCGGATGTGATCGAGGCCCGGATGGCGGAACTCTTCGATACGCGCCTCAACCCCGAGGACAAGCCTTTCAACCAGGCGGAGATGATCGCGGCGGCAAAGGAGGCCGACGTTCTCGTTCCGACCGTCACCGACCGCGTCGATTCCTCGATCCTTTCCCAGGCCGGGCCGCGCCTCAAGCTCATCGCCAATTTTGGCACCGGCGTCGATCACATCGACCTCGCCTCCGCCCGGAGCCGCGGGATCATCGTCACCAACACGCCGGGCGTGCTCACCGAGGACACGGCGGACATGACCATGGCCCTCATCCTCGCCGTGCCGCGGCGCCTGGTCGAGGGCGAGCGGCTGGTGCGCTCCGGCGAATGGAAGGGGTGGAGCCCGGTTTCCATGCTCGGCCACCGTATCTGGGGTAAGAAGCTCGGGATCATCGGCATGGGCCGCATCGGCTCGGCGGTGGCGCGGCGCGCCAAGGGCTTCGGCATCCCCATCCACTATCACAACCGCCGGCGCGCCGATCCCGCGATCGAGAAGGCGCTGGAGGCGACCTATTGGGAGAGCCTCGATCAGATGCTGGCCAATATGGACATCATCTCGATCAACTGTCCGCACACGCCGGCGACCTTCCATTTGCTGTCCTCGCGCCGGCTCAAGCTCCTGAAGTCCCATGCCTATATCGTCAACACCTCGCGCGGCGAAGTGGTGGACGAAAACGCGCTCGCCCGGATGCTGCGCGCGGGCGAGATCGCCGGCGCCGGATTGGACGTGTTCGAGCACGAACCCGCGATCAATCCCAAGCTCCTGGAGCTCGATAATGCGGTGCTGCTGCCGCATATGGGGTCCGCGACTCTGGAAGGGCGCATCGACATGGGCGAGAAGGTCATCATCAACATCAAGACCTTCGCCGACGGCCACAACCCGCCCGACCGCGTGATCGAGACGATGTTCTAAAGCCCGCCGGCGGGCACACCTGCCCGTCAAACGAAAACGATCTTCCCGTCTTCCGCCGCACGCAGAAGCGTCACGATCCCGCCCTCGGCGATTTCGATGTCGCGGCGAAGTTCGGACGCGTCGATCCCGACCGCGCGCAGACCCATCTCGCAGACCATGAAGCTGACGCCCAACTCCCTGCAGGCGGATAGCAATTCCCCGAAGCTGGCCGCGCCCCGCTCGTTCAGCGATTTTTCGCGTGCCCCCGGCGCAAGCCCCGATTCGCCCGGGGCCAAGGCGTGCCAGCCCGGCGCGCCGTCCGGTTTGTCGGCCAGCAGCGCGCGAATCCCGCCCATGGTGAAGAACAGCGTGGCGGGAATGTTGACCGCGGCCGCCGCGCTGGCGAGCGCCAGCGCGTAATGCACGCGCTCGACGTCGCCGGAATAGACGATGACGGCAAGACGGTCGCGCGCTCCCGTTTCAGCCATGTTCGGCCAGCCTCGTGATGGTCGGCTTCGTGCCGCACAGCGGGCAGTCGGGATCGCGGTGCACCCGGATCTTCCGGAAACTGGTGGACAGCGCGTCGTAGATGAGGATGTGGCCCGAGAGACTTTCGCCGATCCCCAGCAGTTCCTTGATCACTTCGGTCGCCTGGATCGAGCCGACGGCGCCCGCGAGCGCGCCCAGCACGCCGCCCTCGGAGCAAGTCGGGATGAGGCCCGCCGGCGGCGGCTCGCGGAACAGGCAGCGGTAGCAGGGCTTGTCGCCATCTTCATAGGCGCGAAAGGTCGAAAGCTGCGCGTCGAAGCGCAGGATGGCGGCGGAAACCAGCGGCTTCTTCGCGAAATAGCAGGCGTCGTTGAGCAGGAACCGCGTCGCGAAATTATCCGAGCCGTCGGCCACGAGATCGTAGCCGGAAATAAGCTCCATGGCGTTTCCCGCCTCCACCTTGGCCCGATAGGGAACGACTTTCACGTCCGGGTTGATGTCGGCGACGGTTTGCCGGGCGCTTTCCACCTTCGCCATGCCGATGCGCGAGGTGCCGTGCACGATTTGGCGCTGGAGATTGGTGAGATCGACGGTGTCGTGATCGGCCACGCCGATCGTGCCCACGCCCGCGGCCGCGAGATAGAGCAGAAGCGGCGAGCCCAGGCCGCCTGCGCCCACCACCAGAACCTTTGACGCCAGCAGCTTCGCCTGGCCGGCGCCCCCCACTTCGCGCAATGTGATGTGGCGGGCGTAGCGCCGAAGCTGGCTGTCGCTGAAATCCATTCCCTACAGGTTCTCGAAAAGCGCGGTCGAGAGATAGCGCTCGGCGAAGGAAGGAATGATGACGACGATGAGCTTGTCCTTCATCTCGGCGCGGGCGCCGACCTCCAGCCCGGCCGCAATCGCGGCGCCCGACGAGATGCCGACGGGGAGGCCCTCCAATCGCGCCGCCTTGCGGGCGGTCGCGAACGCGGTCTCGTTGCCGATGCGGATCACCTCGTCCACCAGTTTCATGTCGAGGATCTCGGGAACGAAGCCGGCGCCGATGCCCTGGATCTTGTGCGGGCCCGGCAGGCCGCCCGAAAGCACCGGGCTGTCCTCGGGTTCGACCGCGATCATCTTGACGGCTGGCTTCCGCGATTTCAGCACCGCGCCGACGCCGGTGATGGTGCCCCCGGTTCCCACCCCCGAGATCACCGCATCCACGCGCCCGCCCGTGTCGCGCCAGATCTCCTCGGCGGTGGTGCGGCGGTGAATCTCCGGATTGGCGGGGTTCGTGAATTGCTGCGGCATGAAGGCGTTCGGCAGCTCCTTCACCAAAGCCTCGGCGCGCGCGATCGCGCCTTTCATGCCTTGCGAGGCCGGGGTGAGCTCGATCTCCGCGCCCAAAAGCATCAGCATCTTGCGGCGCTCCAACGACATGCTCTCCGGCATGGTGAGGATGAGCCGGTAGCCCTTGGCGGCGCAGACAAACGCCAGCGCGATGCCGGTGTTGCCGCTGGTCGGCTCGACCAAGACCGTCTTGGGCCCGATCTTTCCCGCCCGCTCCGCGGCCTCGATCATGGCAACGCCGATGCGGTCCTTGACGGACGCGAGCGGATTGAAGAATTCGAGCTTGGCCACGAGGTCGGCCTTGCACCCCGCATCTTCCGCCATGCGCCGCAGGCGGACGAGAGGCGTGGCGCCGATGGTTTCGATGACGCTGTCGTAGATGCGGCCGCGGAATTCGGCCCGCTCCGCCTTGTCTTGGGACGCCTTCATGATGCTGTCTCCCGCCGGCGATTTTTTCGATGTTGCCGGCTTCGCGCCGCCGTACGCGAAGCGGGGTTTCAGATCGAGAAGTCGAGCTTGCGATTGGCTTCGCTTTCAACGCTCTGTTGATGAGCGCGCAGGCACAGTTCCTCGATGCTGATCGAATCCAGCCGGTCCATGACCTCGTTCTCCAGCTCGAGCCACAACGGCCGAACCACCTTATGGCCGAGCTCGGAGCCCGCCGGGTCTTCGATCGGGTTCGCCGCCGTTTCCATGGCGCGCACGACGCGGCTGATGTCGCCGACCGATATGCGGCGGCGCTCCCGCGCCAGCCTATAGCCGCCCTTTGGGCCGCGCACGCCGGTCAAAATTTCGGCGCGCACCAGCTGTTGAAGCACCTGTTCCAGATAGCGCCGCGGAATGCCCTGGCGCTCGGTGATCTCGCGGCTTTGCACCGGCTGGCTTCCGGCGTTGTAGGCGATGTCGAGCACCGCCTCGATCGCGAACAGAAATTTTTTCGAGAGCTTCAGCATGGACGCAACTAGCCCGCCGCGCCGCCGATTCCGCCGGTCGAACCGAAGCCGCCGGCGCCGCGCTCGCTTTCCGGCAGGGCCGGCATCTCGCGCCAGCCCACTTTTGCCACGGGTGCGACCACCAGCTGGGCGATGCGCATGCCGCGCGTGACGGTGAAGGCGGATTCGCCCAGGTTCACGAGAATGACGCCGACCTCGCCGCGGTAATCGGCGTCGATCGTGCCCGGCGCGTTCAACACCGTGACGCCGTGGCGCAGCGCCAAACCCGACCGCGGCCGAATCTGGCCGTCGTAACCCTCGGGCAACGCGATTTCGATGCCGGTCGGGATGAGCGCGCGCGCGCCCGGATCGAGGGTCACATCGGTTTGGACCGCGGCCAGCAAATCCATGCCGGCCGCGGCGTCGGTGCCATAGGCGGGAAGCGGCAAGTCCGCGCCGTTCGCAAGCCGGCGCACCGCCACGCCGAGTGTCGCGTCGCCCGCGTTCATGACTGGCCGGAAAAATAGGCGGAAATGCGTCGGGCCAACCGCTCGGCCACCTCGGATTTGGCAAGCCGGGGCCAGGATTCGGCGCCGGCCTCATCGATCACATGGACGGTGTTCTGGTCGCCGCCGAAGGTGCCGGTTCCGGCCGCCACGTCATTGGCGACGATCCAATCGCAGCCCTTGGCCGCAAGTTTGGATTTGGCGGCGGCGATCATGGCCCTCTCGTCCGGTTCGGTTTCGGCGGCGAAACCGATGACCAGCCGCGGGCGCATATTGCCGGCGGACGACAGCGCGACGAGGATGTCCGGATTGGGCGCAAGCTCGATTGCGGGCGGCGGGCCGTTCTTCTTGATCTTGCGCGGCTGGGCGGCCACCGGCCGCCAATCGGCGACCGCCGCCGCGCACACCGCGACATCGACCGGCAGCGCCGCCTGGCAGGCGTCCAGCATCTCTTGGGCCGTGGCGACGCGGACGACCGAAACCCCCGGCGGATCGGCAAGAGCCGTCGGGCCCGCCACCAGCGTCGTGTCGGCGCCGAGGCGCGCCAAGGCGGCGGCAACGGCATGTCCCTGCTTGCCCGACGAGCGGTTGGCGATATAGCGGACGGGGTCGATCGGCTCCTGGGTCGGGCCGCTGGTCACCAGCGCACGCCGCCCCGAGAGCGGCGCGCCCGTCGCGAAATAGCTTTCGATTGCCGCGACGATCTCGGGAACCTCGGCCATGCGGCCCGGCCCTTCCTCGCCGCAGGCCATGGCGCCCTCGTTCGGGCCGACGCGCATCACGCCGCGCTTCTCGGCCAGCGCGATGTTTTCCTGCGTCGCGGGGTTGAGCCACATGCGGTGGTTCATGGCGGGCGCGACCAGAATCTTCTTGTCGGTCGCAAGCAACACGGCGCTGGCCAAGTCGTCGGCCCGGCCCATGGCGATCTTCGCCAATAGATCGGCGCTCAAGGGCGCGACCACGATCAGATCGGCCTCGCGCGAAAGGCGGATATGGCCCATCTCGCTTTCATCGGTGAGCGAGAACAGCTCGCCGTACACTTTTTCCTCGGAGAGCGCCGCGACCGAAAGCGGCGTGACGAACTCGGCCCCGCCTTTGGTGAGCACGCAGCGCACGCAAGCGCCGCGCTCGCGCAAGCGGCGGATGAGGTCGAGGCTCTTATAGGCGGCGATGCCGCCCGAGATGACGAGAAGGATGCGCTTGCCGGCAAGCATGTTGGTCGGCACCGTAAAATGTCAATTATATACGCAATTGGATTGTATTAATCTACCGGGCCGGCGCAAGCGGCGCAAGCGGCTTCACTCTGGAACAGCTTTAGATCGCGCCTGCAAGCGCCAGGGCGAGCGCGGCGGCCAATGCCGTCACGGCGAGCCACAGCGGCCAGATGGGTGTCTGGCGGCCGTGCGCGGCGGCAAGCTGGCGCAGTGTCTCGGGATGGAGCTTCACGCCCCCTTCCGCCGCCATCCCGGCCATGGCCTCGAGGTTCCGCGCCAAGGCGGGCAAACGCTCGAGCCCGGCGAGCAGGTCGGCGAGCAGGTTGCGCAGCCGCGCCTCGGGGCTGCGGTTGTCGCGCATCCATTCCTCGATCAAGGGCCGGGCCAGCGTCCACATGTTGACTCGGTCGTTCAGCCGCCGCCCGACGCCTTCCGCCATCAGCAATGTTTTCTGCAGGAGCAGGAGCTGCGGCTGCGTTTCCATCTCGAAGGTTTCCGTGACCTGAAAAAGCTGGGCGAGCAGCCGCGCGATGGAAATCTCCTGGAGCGGCAGCCCCAAAATCGGCTCGCCGATGGCGCGGCAGGCCTGGGTGAATGCGTCGCGCGACTGATGGGCGGGGACATATCCGGCGCGGAAATGAACGTCCGCCACCCGCGCGTAATCGCCGTTGAGGAACCCGAGCAGCATGTCCGCCAGATATTCGCGCGTCTTGCGGTCGAGCCGGCCCATGATGCCGAAATCGACCGCGACGATCCGCCCTTGCGCATCCACCGAAAGATTTCCGGGGTGGAGATCCGCATGGAAGAATCCGTCGCGGAACACCTGGGTAAAGATGATGTTGGCGGATTTGGCGAGAATGAGGTCCGGATCGTGACCCGCCGCGATCAGCGCCGCGCGATCGTCGATGCGGATGCCGGTCACTCTTTCGAGCGTCAGCACCCGCTTGCTGACGCGCGTCCAGTCCACCTTGGGGATCACGAAGCCGGGATCGCCGGCGAAATTTTGCGCGAGCTCGGATGCCGCCGCCGCTTCGAGCCGCAGATCCATCTCGGCGCGCACCGTGTCGGCGAAAGTCTTGACCACGTCCGTCGGGCGCAGCCGCCGCATCGCCGGCTGCAGCCGCTCGATGGTCTCCGCCACCCAAAAGAAGAGGTCGAGATCGCGGGCAAAGGCCTTCTCGATCCCGGGGCGGAGCACCTTGACCGCCACCTCGCGCCCTTGCGCGGTCACGGCGTAATGCACCTGGGCGATGGAAGCGGCGGCGACGGCCTGGTCGTCGAAACTGGAAAAGAGGGCTTCGAGCGGCTGGCCGAGCTCGGCCGCGACGGTTTCCTTGGCTGCGGCGCCCGAAAACGGCGGCAAGCGGTCCTGAAGCTCGGAAAGGTCGGCCGCGATCTCTTCGCCCAGAAGATCGGAGCGGGTCGCCAGCGTCTGACCGAATTTGATGAAGCTCGGGCCCAGCTCCTGCAGCGCGCGGGCCAGCCTTTGGCCGGGACGAACCCCGGCCGCGGCGCGCTTCGGGCGCCACATCACGCCGGCCACGGCGGCCACGCGCGGCGTCGCCTTCAGCGTTTCGAGCGCGAATAACGCATCGTTGCGCGCCAGCGTGCGGGCGATGCCGACCAGGCGCGCGAGATTGCGGAAGCCTCGGACTGGGCCCATCAAATCCGCCAGGCCGAATGAAGCGCCGCGATGCCCCCGGAAAGCAGGCGGTAGCCGACACGGGCGAATCCCGCCTCGCGCATCCGGGCCGCCAGTGTCGGCGCATCGGGAAAGCGGCGGATGCTTTCGACCAGGTAGCGGTACGCGTCTTCCTGGCCGGCGACGATGCGGCCCAATGCGGGTACGACCGAAAACGAATAGCGCTCGTAGAGGTCGGCCAGGATCGGCGTATCCACCCGGCTGAATTCGAGGCATATGAATCGCCCGCATGGCGCGAGCACGCGATGCGCCTCGCCAAGCGCGCGCGGCAAATCGGTGACGTTGCGCAGGCCAAAGGCGACGGTGCAGGCATCGATCGAGCGCGCGGCCACGGGAAGATTCTCGGCCGAGCCGCACACCCAGCTCAAATTCCGCACCACGCCGCGGTCGATGGCGCGTTCGCGTCCCACGCGCATCATCGCCTCGTTCACGTCGCAGACGATGGCCTGCGACGGCTCGCCGCGCGACCGTGCCGAGGCGCGCGCGAGGAAGCGCAGCGCGACATCGCCGGTGCCGCCGGCAATGTCCAGGAGACGCATGCCCGGGCGCGGCGCCAGCCAGTCGATCAAGGCCTGCTTCCACAGACGGTGGATTCCGAACGACATGAGGTCGTTCATGAGGTCGTAGCGTCCGGCCACGCCATCGAAGACGGCGCGGACGAGCGAGGATTTTTCGCTGGCGCGGATCCGGCGGAAGCCGAAATCGGTGGTGTCCTCGGCCCCGTTCGCCTGCTTCTCGGGAGCACCCGGTTCCATCGCGCGAAGATAGCGCAGCCCCAAGAGGTGCGCTACCGTGCCCGCCATGCCCGAATTGCCCGAAGTGGAGACGGTGCGCCGCGCCCTCGCGGCGAGGCTGGTCGGCCGGCGCCTGACCTCGGTCGAGGCCCGCCGCCCGGACCTGCGGGCGGCCATGCCCCGCGATCTCAAGGCGCGGCTTCTCGGGCGGACCATCACGGGAATAGGGCGCCGGGCCAAATATCTGCTGATCGGCCTCGACGACGGCGTGACGGTGATCGCGCATCTCGGCATGTCGGGGCGGATGCTTTTGTACCGCCGCCCGCCGCCGCCCGGGCCGCACGACCATGTGATCCTGGGTGCGGACGACGGCACGCATGTTTATTTCAACGACGCGCGCCGCTTCGGCCTGTTGACGCTCACCAACTCGAAAAAGCTGTCGCGCCATCCGCTGCTCAAGGACCTGGGGCTCGAGCCGCTGGGCGAGGGATTCAACGGCGCGGCGCTCGAGGCGATACTTTCCGGACGCACGGCGTCGATCAAGACGGCGCTCCTCGATCAGCGCCGCATCGCCGGGATCGGCAACATCTATGCCTGCGAAGCGCTGTTCAAGGCGGGCATCTCCCCGCGCCGCCAAGCGGGCGCGCTGGGCGCCGCGCGCTATGGGCGGCTCGCCGACGCGATCAAGGACGTGCTCGGCCGCGCGATTGCCGCGGGCGGGGCGACGCTCCGCGATCATCGCCAGCCCGACGGCGAGCTTGGCTATTTCCAGCACGATTTTACCGTGTATGGCCGCGAGGGCCTGCCCTGTCCCGGCTGCGACTGCGGCCATGGCGGCGGTATCCGGCGCATCGTTCAAGGCGCACGTTCGACGTTCTTCTGTCCGCATCGCCAGCGGTGAATATGCCGCACCGCATGTGATGGCGTTGGCGCGTTGTGATAGGCTCGCGCCATGACGATTTTTTCTTCGATGCGCCGGCACGCGATGGCGCTGGTGGCCCTGGCCGCGGCGGCGGGCTGGGCCCTGCCGGCAACGGCCACGGCCGGCGATGCCGGAAGCACCGCGCACAGCGGCTTCGTTTCCGGGTTCGAGGACCTGCCGCTCATGCCGGGGCTGATCCAGGTCGCGGACGCCGGCACGGTGTTCGATACGCCTTCGGGCCGGGTCGTCGAGGCCTTTGCCGACGGTCCCGTGGCGGTTGAGGAGGTGGACGCGTTCTACGCCGAAACCCTGCCGCATTTGGGCTGGCGGCGGCTCTCCGCGCACCGTTACCGCCGCGAGGGCGAACTCCTCGATCTCGAGATTACGGCGCGCCAAGGCGGCGACAAGGCACGGACCACGGTGCGCTTCTATCTCGCCCCCGATTGATCGGGTAAGGGGGCCAGCCGTGGCTTGACGCCGCAGGGTCCCAAGGCTATAAACCCGGCCCCACCTGCGGCATACCGGCATCGGGGTTCCTAAGCATGGCGAATATCCCTTCCGCGAAAAAGCGGGCTCGTCAAAGCGTGCGGCGCACGGCGGTCAACCGTGTCCGGAGCTCGCGTCTGCGCACGTCATTGCGCAACGTCGAGGAGGCGATCGCTTCCGGCGACAAGAAGGCGGCCCAAGCCGCATTCCGCGACGCTCAGCCGGAGCTGATGCGCGGCGCACAGAACAAAATCATTCATCGCAACGCGGTCGCGCGGAAACTTTCGCGCCTCTCCGCGCGCATCAAAAAACTCTAAAAATCCCGCGCGTGCGCCGCCGCATTGCGGCGGCGCAATTTTATGCCGGTTGCGGCTCCCCGAACCCGCGCGTCCGGGTGACGCAGCGCGTGGTAGGTCGCCGGCTTCGACGCACAAGAATTTTTTCCGTACGCACGGCGATTCTTTTTGCGCGCGCACGAGGTCCGCGATTTTTCCGCGCGGGCGATTCAATCATGTTGCCAGGAAGGGGTCCCGTAGGTAGAGTCGACGGGCGAGGCGGCGAAGGTCTACATAAAAATCGAAAATAGTTTTTCGAAAGTCTGCGGATTTTCGAATCACCGGGTTCGGGCGTAGACAACCGACAAAGTCTTTCGTCCTCTCGCACGAAGTCGGGTTGGGTTCGGGCGTCGTGCGATGCAAAACATGTTGCGTTCTTCTTTGAACACGATTCGGTTTTGCGCTCAAGTCGCCGGTCCGCCACCTGACGGGAGAACCGGGGCGTGACGGGGGGACAATACGCAGGCGATCTCGTTCCCAAAGAAGCGTGGGAGCTGCTCGCCGGCGATCCGAAAGCGATGCTGGTCGATTGCCGGACTTTGCCGGAATGGATGTTCGTCGGCGTGCCGGACCTGAGGCCGCTGGGGAAAAAGCCTATTTTCGCGGCTTGGCAGATATTTCCGGCGATGCAGCCCAACCCCGCCTTTGCCGAGCAGGTGCGCGCGGGGGGCGCGCGCGAGGATATGCCGCTGTTGTTCATTTGCCGCTCGGGAAATCGTTCGAAGGCGGCGGCGATGGCGATGGCGTCCCTCGGATTTTCCCGTTGTTACAACGTCGCCGAAGGCTTCGAGGGGGCCATCGACGAAAACGGGCATCGCGGCGCCGCGGGCGGGTGGAAACACGCCGCCCTGCCGTGGACCCAGGAATAGGGGATGGCGACACCGGACAAAAACGGAGGGCTGGAGGCGGCGTGGGCGCGCGTTCGCGGCCAGCTCCGGCAGGAGTTCGGCGAGGACGCGTTCAAGAGCTGGCTCAAGCCGCTGACGCTGACCGGCGCCGTCGGCGGCGAAATCCGGATCACCGCACCCACTCGGTTCGTCCGCGACTGGATCGTCGATCATTACGTCGAGCGAATCCATGAGCTTTGGCGCGAGGAAAATCCCGGAATCCGCGCCATCGTCATCCAGGTCGATCCGGTGCGCGTGCGCGTGGGCGAGGCGGCCAAGCCTTCGGCGCCGCAGTCGACCCTGCTGCGCCGGCCGGCCGGCAACGGCGACGGGACGGAAGAGCGCGACGACCTGACCGCTCAGCTCGACCCCCGCTTCACCTTCTCCAATTTCGTCGTGGGAAAGCCGAACGAGCTGGCCTTTGCCGCGGCAAGGCGCGTGGCGGATTCCGACGCGGTCTCGTTCAACCCGCTGTTCCTCTATGGGGCGACGGGCCTGGGCAAGACCCATCTCATGCACGCCATCGCCTGGCACATCCGCGAGCGCGATCCCATGCGCCGGGTGTTCTACATGTCGGCCGAGAAGTTCATGTACCGGTTCATCCGGGCGCTGCGGTTCAAGGACACCATGGCCTTCAAGGAGCAGTTCCGCTCGGTCGACGTGCTGATGATCGACGATATCCAGTTCATCAGCGGCAAGGACACCACCCAGGAAGAATTCTTCCATACCTTCAACGCCCTGGTGGATCAGAACCACCAGATCATCATTTCCGCGGACAAGTCGCCGGTGGACCTCGAACAGCTCGAAGAACGGCTGCGCTCGCGGCTGGGCTGGGGGCTGGTGGCCGATATCCATCCCACCACCTATGAGCTTCGCCTGGGCATCCTCCAGTCCAAGGCCGAGCAGATGAAGGTCGAGATACCGCCCAAGGTCCTCGAATTCCTGGCCCACAAGATCACCTCCAACGTGCGCGAGCTGGAAGGGGCGCTGAACCGCATCGTCGCCCATGCCACCCTTGTGGGGCGCCCGGTGACGCTCGAGACCACCCAGGAGCTGCTCCACGACCTGCTTCGGGCCTCCGACCGGCGGGTGACCATCGAGGAAATCCAGAAACGGGTGGCGGAGCATTACCGCATCCGCACCTCCGACATGCATTCGGCCCGGCGCGCGCGTGCCGTGGCGCGGCCGCGCCAGGTCGCCATGTATCTTTCCAAGCAGCTGACCTCGCGCTCACTTCCCGAAATCGGGCGCAAATTCGGCGGCCGCGACCACACCACCGTCATGTACGCCGTCCAGAAGATCGAGGAACTGAGGGCAACCGACAGCAGCTTGGCCGAGGACGTCGATCTTTTGCGCCGCATGCTGGAGGGCTGAACGCCCGCCCGAAGCCCGCTTGCGACCCCCGCGGCGGCGCCTCTTGAACGTGCTTTTTTCGCCCGGCCGGCGGGGTTTGCCGGACCCCCGTTTGGGGACCCGAAAAACGGCTGATTCCCGCCCCGTTTTTCAGCCGAAAAAACTTCGGATTTCAAACGCTTCTGCTATAATGCCGAAGGCTGATTAACGGGGCCCGACGGGGCCCTTTAACAATGCCTCCGGACCCCGCCCGAGGGCGGCCAAAAGGGGATCCAAAGGCGTCGATTCCGGGCCGTTTCGCTGACCCAACGGGACCATATGAAAATCACCATCGAACGCGCCGCCCTGTTGAAGTCGCTCGCCCATGCGCAAAGCGTCGTCGAGCGCCGCACGACCATCCCGATCCTCGCCAATGTGTTGCTGGGGGCGAAAGGCGACGGGCTTTCGCTCACCGCCACCGACATGGACATCGCCATCGTCGAGAAGGCGCCGGCTGGGGTCAAACAGGCGGGGGCGACGACGGCGCCCGCCCACACGCTTTATGAAATCGTCCGCAAGCTCCCCGAGGGCGCCGAGATCGAGCTCTCGCTCACCGACGACGGCGGCAAGGTCGCGGTCAAATCGGGGCGTTCCCGGTTCACGCTCGCGGCCCTGCCCACCGACGATTTCCCGATGATGACCGGGGGCGATCTGCCGCACAAATTCGCGCTTCCGGCCGCGGAATTGCGCACCCTCATCGACCGTTCGAGCTTCGCCATCTCCACCGAGGAGACGCGCTATTACCTGAACGGCATCTATCTGCACACGGCGGACAGCGACGGCGTTCCCATGCTGCGGGCGGTTGCGACCGACGGTCACCGGTTGGCGCGCGTCGAGATGGCGCGGCCCGACGGCGCGGCCGGAATGCCGGGCGTCATCGTTCCGCGCAAGACGGTCCAGGAATTGCGCCGCCTTCTCGAGGACAGCGACGCCGAGGTGGCGGTGGCCTTGTCGGATACCAAGATTCGCTTCGCCTTCGACGACGTCGAGCTGACCTCGAAGCTTATCGACGGCACATTTCCCGATTATCAGCGGGTGATCCCCGAGGCCAACGACAAGATCATGGACGTGAATTGCCGGGCCTTCGCCGAGGCGGTGGATCGCGTTTCCACCATCTCGACCGAGAAATCGCGCGCGGTGAAGGTCGAGCTCAAGGACGGCGCGCTGCGCTTGTCCGCGACCAGCCCCGAAAACGGCACGGCGGTCGAGGAGATGGAAGTAAGCTACTCGGGAAGCGCCATCGAGATCGGCTTCAATTCCCGTTATCTTTTGGACATCGCCCGCCAGATCGGGGGCGAAGTGGCCCGCTTCGCCATGGCGGACGCGGCCTCTCCCACCGTGGTCCGGGACGTGGCGGACGCAAGCGCCCTCTACGTCCTGATGCCGATGCGGGTGTGAGAGAAGCGGTCCTCATCCAGGGCGAGGTCCGCGCTTATCAAGCGCCCGCCCCCCTCGCGGTGACGCAACTCGCGCTCACCGACTTCCGCTGCTACGCGAGTCTGCGGTTGTCGGCCGCGTGCGGTCCCGTGGTCCTTTATGGGCCCAACGGGGCGGGGAAAACCAATCTGCTCGAGGCGCTCTCGCTGCTGGTCCCGGGCCGGGGCCTGCGGCGGGCGAGGCAAGCCGACGTGTTGCGCGAAGACGCGGGGACCGAAGCGTGCTGGGCGGTGGCGGCAAGTGTCGCGACGCAAGAGGGCGAGGTCCGGATCGGAACCGGGCGCGACCCTCGTGCGGCCGCGCGCGATGAAGAGGATGTCAACGGCGATGACGAGACGAGCGCGCCGGAACGGCGGCTGGTGCGAATCGACGGCGAACCGCGCGGACCCGCGGCGCTGGGCGAAGTGATGCGCGCGGTCTGGCTGACGCCGGAGATGGATCGTTTGTTTATCGATGGCGCGTCGGCGCGCCGCCGCTTTCTCGATCGCGCCATCCAGGGTCTCGACCGCGGCCATGCGGCGCGGCTCAACGCCTATCAGCGGACGCTGCGCGAGCGGTCGAAGCTGTTGCGCGGCATGCGCGCGGACCCCTTGTGGCTCGATGTGCTGGAAGACCGGATGGCTTGCGATGGGGTGGCGATCGCCGCCGCGAGGATTCACGCGGCCGAGCGTATCTCGGCGGTGGCGTCCGAAGGATTCGGCCCGTTTCCCGGCGCGATGATGAAGATGGAAGGCGCGGTCGAGGATTCCTTGGCGGAGGTCCCGGCGCTTGAAGCCGAAACCAGGCTGCATGACGCGCTCACCCGGAGCCGCGCCGAGGATGCGATGACGGGCGGGGCCGCGGTGGGCCCGCACCGCAGCGACCTTCGCGTGCGCCACCGCGCCACGAACCGGCCGGCCGAGCGCTGCTCGACCGGCGAGCAGAAGGCCTTGATGATCGCCATGGTGCTGGCCATCGCGGTGCTTCAGGCGCGCGAGCAGGGCGCCGCGCCGATCCTGCTTTTGGATGAGGTGGCGGCCCATCTCGATTCGGCGCGGCGGGGCGCCCTGTTCGAGCGGATTCTCGATCTCGGCGCGCAGACCTGGATGACGGGAACCGGGCCCGCCGCTTTCGCCGGCCTTGAGGGCCGCGCGCAAGCGTTCCGGGTGGGCGACGGCTGCGCGATTGCGGCATGAGTGCGGGAGAACGATGACGGCAAAAATGGCCAACGAAGCCCAGACCAAGGCGGTTGATTCGGTATACGACGCCGAATCGATCAAGGTGCTGCGCGGGCTCGATGCCGTGCGCAAGCGCCCGGGCATGTACATCGGCGACACCGAAGACGGCTCCGGCCTCCACCACATGATCTACGAGGTGGTGGACAATTCCGTGGACGAGGCCTTGGCCGGTTATTGCGACCGGGTGGACGTGCGCCTCAATCCCGACGGCTCGGTGACGGTCACCGACAACGGCCGCGGCATACCCGTCGACATCCACTCGGAAGAGGGCGTGTCGGCCGCCGAGGTCATCATGACCCAGCTCCACGCCGGCGGAAAATTCGACCAGAACGCCTACAAGGTCTCGGGCGGACTCCATGGCGTCGGCGTTTCGGTGGTGAATGCGCTCTCGGAACGGCTCGATCTCACGATCTGGCGCGGCGGCAAAGAGCACCGGATGCGCTTCTTGGGCGGCAACGCGGAAGCGCCGCTCAAGGTCGCGGGCGAGGCGGGCGACCGCACCGGCGCCGAGATCACTTTCCTGCCCTCGCCGAAGATTTTCACGATGACCGAGTTCGATTTCGCCACGATCGAACATCGGCTGCGCGAGCTCGCCTTCCTCAATTCGGGGCTGACGCTGACGCTCGAAGACGCGCGCGGAGTCGAGCCGAACAAGGTCGAGATGCACTACGACGGCGGCATCGAAGCCTTCGTCCAATATCTCGACCGCAGCAAGACGCCGCTGCACAAGGCCGTCATTGCCGTGCGCGGCGAGCGCGACGGGACCACGGTCGAAGCCGCGATGCAGTGGACCGACAGCTACCACGAGACGATGCTGTGTTTCACCAACAACATCCCGCAGCGCGACGGCGGCACGCATCTGGCCGGCTTCCGCGCCGCCCTCACGCGCACGATCAACAACTACGCGGTCGAATCGGGGATCGCGAAAAAGGAGAAGGTCGCGCTGACCGGCGACGATGCCCGCGAGGGATTGACCTGCGTGCTCTCCGTCAAGGTGCCGGACCCGAAATTCTCGTCGCAGACCAAGGACAAGCTCGTCTCTTCCGAAGTGAAGCCGATCGTCGAGGGAATCATCAACGACAAGCTCGGGCAATGGTTCGAGGAGCACCCGGCTGACGGCAAGCGCGTCGTCGGCAAGGTGGTGGAGGCCGCCGCCGCCCGCGAGGCCGCGCGCCGCGCCCGGGAGCT
Source organism: Alphaproteobacteria bacterium (assembly GCA_035292745.1). Lineage (GTDB taxonomy): Bacteria > Pseudomonadota > Alphaproteobacteria > DATDPM01 > DATDPM01 > DATDPM01. The sequence goes on from DATDPM010000082.1 coordinate 18,308, forward strand.
GACGCGGCGCAAGGGCGCGCTCGATATCGCCAACCTTCCGGGCAAGCTCGCCGATTGCCAGGAGCGCGACCCGGCCAAGTCCGAGCTTTTCATCGTCGAGGGCGATTCGGCAGGCGGCTCCGCCAAGCAGGGGCGCAACCGCCGCTTCCAGGCGATCCTGCCGCTGCGCGGCAAGATCCTGAACGTCGAGCGCGCGCGATTCGATAAAATGCTGGCGTCGGCCGAAATCGGAACCTTGATCGCCGCGCTCGGCACCGGCATCGGCCGCGAGGATTTCGACGTCGAGAAGGCTCGCTACCACCGCATCATCATCATGACCGACGCCGACGTGGATGGAAGCCACATCCGCACGCTGCTGCTGACCTTCTTCTACCGCCACATGGCGCCGATCATCGAGAAGGGCTACCTCTACATCGCCCAGCCGCCGCTTTACCGCGTCAAGCGCGGCAAGTCGGAGCGGTACCTCAAGGACGACCGGGCGCTCGAAGAGTTTCTCATCTCCGCCGCGATCGAGGACGTGACGCTGTCGGCCCATGGCGGGCCCGAGAGCCGCGGCGAAGAACTGCGGCAGCTCATCGCCCGGGCGCGCCTGGCCAGGGCCGCGCTGATGCCCCTGGCGCGGCGGGTGGGCCATGCCGGGGTCGTCGAGCAGGCGGCCGTGGCGGGCGTGCTCAATGCCGATATTTTGGCCGACCCGGCCCGGGCCGGCGGGGCGGCCGCCTATATCGCCAAAAGACTCGATGCGCTGGCCGGCGAACACGAGCGCGGCTGGACCGGCCTGGCCGACGCGAAGACGGGGCTGATATTCTCGCGCACGCTCCGCGGCGTAACCGAGCGCCATGTGATCGACGAGAATCTGATGCGCAGCCCCGAGGCCCGGCGCCTCGACGAAATGGCGGGCGAGCTTCAGCAATTCTACGCGCACCCGTCCACGCTCAAGGCCGGCGACAAGGAGATCGTCATCACCTCGCCCACGGTGCTGGTGGATACGATCATGGATCTCGGGCGCCGGGGCATGACGATCCAGCGATATAAAGGCCTCGGCGAAATGAACCCCGGCCAGCTGTGGGAAACCACGCTCGACCCCGACGTGCGCGCGCTTCTGCAAGTGAAGATCGACCACGCCGACGAGGCGGAATCGGTGTTTTCCACCCTCATGGGCGACGTCGTCGAGCCGCGCCGCGACTTCATCCAGTCGAACGCGCTGAAAGTCGCGAATCTCGACGTCTAGCGGCGGCGGCGCGAATGGTCGTTCTCGAAGATAATGAGAATCGTGTCGTAAAAAATGAGACTCCTGTCTCAAAAAATAAGACAGTTCTAGGCTGACGCAAAACCTGAAAATCCGGACTCTTGCCTGGGCCCGTAAACCCCCTCCAAAAATGAGCACAGTCCGTCGATTGATTGTGCGCGCCCAGAGATCGGCCGGCGACGGGAAGGCGTCGACGCCGGAATGGGCTCGAGCCGTCATGTCTTCAAAGGACGGCGTCAAAATAGAAGCCTTTTGGCCAAGGGCTATGGCGTTCCGGATTTTGA
>DATDPM010000083.1:0-10034 GCA_035292745.1 Alphaproteobacteria bacterium
GCCTCAAATTCGATTCGGCCGAGCAACCGCCCGGCGAGATCATCGCCATCAAATTCCCGAGTCCCGGAACTTATGAGATCCGCTGCCACATCCACCCCAAGATGTCGCTGACCGTTACGGCTCGATGACGGTTCGGTGACGCATCCCCGCGACCAAGCCGCCGCGGCTTCTTCCATCCGCCCCTTCGCGGCCAAGTCGTAACAGCCGGACGCGGGCGCAAATCCTGCGGCTGCGGCCGCCTCAACGGCAAGATGCCCGGTCGCCGATCTCAATGGCCTCGGGTTCAGCCGCCGCATCGTCGCGCGCGCGGCGCATCCGCACGCCGCCGCTGCGCCGCCGGCGCCTCGCGCCGGGGGCTGCAAAGTCGATACAAAAAATATCATGATTAAGCGTTGACATATTTAAATAGGTGTTTTTAGTATTAATCCGGCTGAGACATGGTTTCCCGGATTGCATCGTGATCACCGGACCGCAGATGAAAGCGGCGCGTGCGCTCGTGGGGTTAAGCCAGCGGGCGCTGGCCGAGGCCTCCGGCTTGTCGCTGCCCACCGTTCAGCGCATGGAAGCAAGCGAGGGGACGATTCGCGGGGTCGTCGATTCGCTGACCAAGGTCATCGCCGCGCTCGAGGGTGCCGGTGTCGAGCTGATCGCGGACGGTGCGGCGAGCCAGGGCAAAGGGCGCGGGGTGCGGCTGAAGAAGTGACGCCGCGGGCCGGCGGGGTCGGTGCCGCGGCGAAGCACGCGGGTCGCTGATGGTGTGAGTGGCGCTTGGGCGGTGCGCCGGGTTTGGGTTTTTCGTCCAGAGATTGAGAGCGCATGGACGTGATCCTTGGTCCCATTCTGGGGCTTTTCGTGCTCGGGGCGCTCGCCCCCGTGGCGGCGCGGCGGAATTTCGGCACGACATTCGTCTACGGCGCCGCTTTCCTGGCCTCGGCGCTGCTTCTGGCCTCGGCGCTTGGCCGTCTCCTCGGACATGATGCGGGCGGCGAATGGACGGCGGTGCTGCCGCTCGGCCTGCCTTGGCTTGGCGCCCATTTCCGCCTCGACGCCTTGTCGGCGGCTTTTCTCATCCTCGTCAATCTCGGCGGCGGCGGCGCGAGCCTTTACGGCCTCGGCTATGGCCGGCACGAGCGGGACCCGCGGCGCGTGCTCCCCTTCTTCCCGGTATTCCTGGCGGCGATGAATCTGGTGGTCATCGCCGACGACGCCTTCACCTTCCTCGTGTCCTGGGAATTCATGTCGTTGTCGTCATGGGCGCTGGTGATGGCGCACCACCGCACGCCCGGGACCGTCCGCGCCGGTTATGTCTATCTCATCATGGCGAGCTTCGGGACGCTCGCGTTGTTGCTCGCCTTCGGCCTGCTCGCCGGCCCGGACGGGGGCTATGCCTTCGCTCAGATTCGCGTGGACCGCGCGGCACCCGCGGTTGCCGCCTTCGTCCTCGCCCTGGTCCTGATCGGCGCGGGATCGAAAGCGGGTCTGGTACCGCTGCACGCCTGGCTGCCGCTCGCCCATCCGGCCGCGCCCAGCCATGTTTCGGCGCTGATGAGCGGGGTCATGACCAAGGTCGCGATCTACGGGTTCGTGCGCATCGTCTTCGACCTCTTGGGCGAACCGGCGTGGTGGTGGTCCGCGCCGGTGCTGGCGTTGGGCGGCATCACCGCCACGCTGGGCGTGCTCTATGCCCTGATGGAGCATGACCTGAAGCGGCTGCTCGCCTATCACACGGTCGAGAACATCGGCATCATCTTCATCGGTTTGGGGCTCGCGCTCGCCTTCCGCGCGAACGCCATGGGCTGGGCCGCGGCGCTGGCGCTGACGGCGGCCCTGTTCCACGTCCTCAACCATTGTCTGTTCAAGAGCCTGCTGTTCTTCGGCTCCGGCGCGGTGCTGGTGGCGACCGGCGAGCGCGACATGGAACGCTTGGGCGGGCTCATTCATCGCATGCCGCTCACCGCCTTGACGTTCCTGGTCGGCTCGGCGGCCATCTCGGCCTTGCCGCCGCTCAACGGCTTCGTGTCGGAATGGCTGACGTTCCAGGCCATCCTGGTCAGTCCGGACCTGCCCCAATGGTGGCTGAAGTTCCTGGTCCCGGCGGTCGGCGCTCTGCTCGCGCTCTCGGCCGCGCTCGCCGCCGCCTGTTTCGTCAAGGCGTTCGGGGTGTCGTTTCTGGGGCGCGCGCGAAGCGCGGCCGCGGCGCGCGCGCGGGAGGCCGACGGCGCCTCGCTCTCGGCGATGTGCATCTTCGCGGCGCTCTGCGTTCTTGCCGGAATTTTGCCGGGCTTCGTGATCGACGGGCTCTCGCCCGTGGCGCAGGAGCTTGTCGGCGCCCGCATGCCGGCCCAGCTCGATATGTCTTGGCTTTCGATCGTTCCCGTCGCCGCGAGCCGGAGCTCGTACAACGGGCTCATCATCTTCGTCTTCATCGCCATCTCAACCTTGCTTTCGGCCTGGGTCGTCCGTCTCTGGGCCTCGCGGGCGATTCGTCGGGCGCCCGCCTGGGACTGCGGCTTTCCCGACCCGTCCCCGCGCACCCAGTACACCGCCGGAAGTTTCGCGCAGCCGATCCGCCGGGTGTTCGGCACCCTGATCTTCCGGGCACGGGAAGAAGTCGCGACCCCGCCGCCGCTGGGCGTGGCGCCGGCGCGCTTCGAGGTCGTGTTGCGCGACCTGATCTGGGAATACGGATACGAGCCCGTCGCCAACGCCGTGGAAGCGGTCGCGGACCGCTTGAACTATCTCCAGTTCCTGACCATCCGCCGCTACCTGAGCCTGGTGTTCGCGGCGCTGATCACCTTGTTGCTGGTGCTTGTGCTATGGCGGTAATCCTCGACCTCTTGGTCCAAGGTGTGCAGATGTCGCTCGTTCTGCTGCTGGCGCCGCTGCTCACCGGCTTTGTCCGCAAGATCAAGGCGCGGCTGTTGCGAAAGCAAGGCCCTTCCGTGTTTCAGCCGTACCGCGATCTGTTGCGGCTTGTTCGAAAAGAATCGGTATTGGCGGAAAACGCGTCGTGGCTGTTTCGCGCCGCGCCCTATCTGATCTTCGCAGGAATTTGGGTCGCCGCGGCGCTGGTTCCCATGTTCGCCACCGGATTGATCTTCAGCGGATCGGCGGACCTCATCGCCATCGTCGCCCTTCTCGGCAGCGCGCGATTCTTTCTGGCGCTTGCCGGCCTGGACGTGGGGACCAGCTTCGGCGGCATCGGGTCGAGCCGCGAGATGATGATCGCCTCGCTCGCCGAGCCGGCGATGATCATGATCGTTTTCACGGTATCGCTGCTGGCCCGTTCGACCGAGTTGTCCACGATCGCGCAGTTCATGCTCAGTCCGAGCGTCGGGCTGCGTGTCTCGCTCGGCCTCGCGCTCGTCGCCTTGATGATCGTGGCGCTCGCCGAGAATGCGCGAATCCCGGTCGATAACCCGGCCACCCATCTCGAGTTGACCATGGTCCACGAGGCCATGGTTCTGGAATACTCGGGGCGGCACCTCGCCATGATCGAGATCGCCTCATACCTCCAGCTCCTGGTCTACCTCTCGCTCCTCGGCTGCGTGTTCGTTCCCTGGGGCATGGCCGCGTCCGGGGCGGGTGCCGCCGCCTATGCCGTCGGCGCGGCGACATATATGGCGAAGCTCGCCGTCGGCGGTTTCCTGCTGGCGATGTTCGAGACCGCGATCGCCAAGATGCGCGTGTTCCGTGTGCCGGAATTCCTCGGTGCCGCGCTCATGCTCGGGTTGCTCGCAACGCTGCTCCTGTTCGTGTCGCGGGGGACGTAATGAACGGATTGTTGTTCGACGTCGCCCACCTTCTTGCCGGCACCCTGGTGCTGCTGAGCTTCATGCTGCTTTACCAGGACCGGATGTTCGCCCTGCTCAATGTCTTCGCGCTTCATGCGTTCGTGCTTTCGCTTTCGGTGGGCTGGCAGGCCTTCATTCAGGATGCGCCGCATCTTTACGTCACGGCGGCGATTGCGCTCGTGTTCAAGGCCATCGTCATCCCGGTCGCACTGCGCCGCATCGTCCTGCGTCTTCGCATCCATCATATGATCGAGACCGTGGTCGGCATCGGCCCGACGATGCTCTTAGGGATGGGCCTGGTGGCGTTGTCGATTTTGGTGATGCTGCCGGTGACGTCCGGAACCGACGTTCTCGCGCGCGAGGACCTGGCCTTCGCCCTGTCCGTCGTGCTGCTCGGCCTGCTGACGATGGTGTCGCGGCGCAATGCGGTGAGCCAGGTCATCGGATTCATGTCGCTCGAAAACGGGCTGGTCCTGGCCGCGACCGGCGCGAAGGGCATGCCGCTGGTGGTCGAGATCAGCGTCGCCTTCTCGATCCTCATCGCTTTCATCGTGATCGGCATTTTCCTGTTCCGCATCCGCGAGCGGTTCGACACCGTCGACGTTCACGCGCTCGAGATGTTCCGCGGCGACCGGCCATGATCGATCTGGGAACCTTCGCCTCCGATTCGGTCCTGGCGGTGCCGGCGGCGGCGGCCGCGGTGCTGGCATTGCTTCCCGGCTACCGGGTATCGGCCCGGCTGAACGTATTCGCGTCCCTGCTGACGTTCGCCGCCGCGCTGACCCTGTTGTTCGCGCGGCCCGAACCGGGCCTGTATCTGATCGTGGACGACGTCAACGTGATCTTCATCGTGCTCAACACGCTGGTCGCGTTCACCACCGCCATGTTCAGCGCGAGCTACATCGCCCACGAGCTGGAAACCGGGCGTCTCACCCCGACCTTTCTCCGTTTCTACCACGCCATGTATCAGATCTTGATGTTCGCCATGAACCTGGCCCTGATCGCGAACAACGTGGGGCTGATGTGGGTGGCGGTGGAAATCGCCACGCTCACGACGGTGCTCATGGTGGGGATCTACCGCACGCCCGAGGCGCTGGAGGCGGCGTGGAAATATTTCATCCTCGGGAGCGTGGGCATCGCACTCGCCCTGTTCGGGACCATTCTGATCTATCTGGCGGCGCGCTCGGTCGTCGGCGAAGGCCTCCAGGCGATGGCGTGGAACGTCCTGGTGCGGGAAGCCGGCGGTTTCGATCCGGCGCTGCTCAATCTCGCCTTCGTCTTTCTGCTGCTCGGCTACGGCACCAAGGTGGGGCTGGCGCCGCTGCATGCGTGGCTGCCCGATGCCCACGCGGAGGGCCCGACGCCGATCTCGGCGGTGCTGTCCGGGTTGTTGCTCAACGTCGCGCTGTTCGCGCTGCTGCGCTTCAAGATGGTGATCGCCGCGAATGCCCACGCCGTGGCGCCCGGCCCGCTGCTGGTCTCCATGGGGCTGGCTTCGGTGGTTTTTGCCGCGTTCATGCTGTACCGGCGCCGCGACATCAAACGCCTGTTCGCCTACTCCTCGATCGAGCACATGGGCATCATCGCATTTGCGTTCGGCATGGGCGGGCCGCTCGCCAACTTCGCCGGGCTCCTGCACATGACCATGCACAGCCTGACCAAATCGGCGATCTTCTTTTCGGTCGGTCACATCGCGCAGGTCAAGGGAACCCAGAAAATCGCCGACATCCGCGGCCTGACGGAATCCCATCCCGTTCTCGGCTGGGGCTTGGTCGTGGGCGTCGTGGCGATCGTCGGCATGCCGCCGTTCGGCATCTTCATGAGCGAGTTCCTGTTGGTGACCTCCACCTTCGCCCGCCAGCCCTGGCTCGCCGTCGTGCTGGTCCTGGGTCTTCTGGTCGGCCTGGGCGCCCTGTTCCTGCGCCTCAACGGGCTCGCCTTCGGCGCGCCGCAAGGCAGCACCGCCCCGGTCCAGGCGTCGCATGTGCCGATGTTCGTGCATCTCGGGCTGGTTTTGATTGCCGGCCTGTATCTGCCGCCGCCGCTGGTCGCGTGGTTCCAGCACGTGGCGGGGTTGCTCGGCCAATGACAGGGCGATGAGCATGCGGACGCTTGCCGACATCATCCGCGACGGACGCCGCATGGAGCCGCACCGGCCCTGGCCGCGGGCCGTGGTTTCGAAGGAGACCTGGCGCTCCGTCGCCGGCCAGTTGGGGCAGGGCCGTTTGACGCTGCTCGGCCTGTGGGGCGAGGCCAACGCCGTGCACATGGCGCTGCTCGACGACGAGCCGGCCGGAATCGGCGTGATCAGCCTCGATTGTCCCGACGGCAAGTTCCCGTCGGTGGCGCGGGAGGCGGCGCCGGCCGGTCGATTGGAGCGGACCATCCGCGATCTGTTCGGTCTCGAGCCCGAAGGCGCGCCCGACCCGCGCCCCTGGCTCGACCACGGCCGCTGGGGCGTGCGGCAGCCGCTGGGCGCGAAACCGGCGCCGTCGCCGCCCGGGGGCGACGCCTACCGCTTCCTCCCGGCCGAGGGTGAAAGCCTGCATCAGATTCCGGTCGGGCCGGTGCATGCCGGAATCATCGAGCCGGGGCATTTCAGATTCACCGCGAGCGGCGAGACGATCGTGCGCCTCGAACAGCGGCTCGGCTATGCGCACAAGGGGCTGGAATCGCTGATGGCGGGCGCGGAACTCGATCGCGCCGCGCGGCTCGCCGGCCGCGTCTCGGGCGACAGCACCGTTGCTTATGGAATCGCCTTCGCCCGCGCCGTCGAGGCGGCGATGGGCATCGCGGTTCCGGCGCGCGCCGTTTACCTGCGCGCCCTGATGGCGGAGCTGGAGCGGCTTGCCAACCATTTTGGCGATATCGGTGCGGTCTGCAACGATGCCGCCTTTGCCCTGCTGCATGCCCATTTCGGCGTGCTGCGGGAGCGGGTGCTGCGCGCGTCGGACGCGTGCTTCGGCCACCGGCTCATGATGGACCGCGTGGTGCCGGGCGGCGTCGCGGCGGATTTGGGCGGCGCGGCCATGGCCGGATTACGCGCGCTGGTCGCGGAGATCCGGCGGCACTTTCCCGAGCTGGTCGAGCTTTACGACAACACGGCGTCGCTCGAAGACCGCACCATCGGCGCCGGAATCCTGTCGCCGGCGCTGGCGCGGCAATTCGGCTGCGGCGGTTTCGTCGGCCGGGCCTCGAATCGATCCTTCGACGCGCGGCGAAATCCCGGTTATCCGCCCTATGACGATCTCCGCTTCGAGGTACCGGTGCAGCACAAGGGCGACGTCAACGCCCGGGTCTGGGTCCGCATCGCCGAAGTCGAGCAAAGCCTGCTCATTATCGAGCAGGTTCTTGACCGGCTTCCCGCCGGGCCGCTATCGGCCGGATATGCCGGATCGAATTCGCCGGGCGCTTGCGAGGGCATGGCGCTGGTCGAAGGGTTTCGCGGCGATGTCCTCGTGTGGCTGCGGATCGGCGCGAACGGAAAGATCGAACGTTGCCACCTGCGCGATCCCTCCTGGTTCCAATGGCCGCTCCTGGAGGTCGCCATCGACGGCAACATCGTCGCGGACTTCCCGTTGTGCAACAAGTCGTTCAACTGCTCCTATTCGGGCGCCGATATTTAGGCCGGAATCATGCGCAAGCTGCTCCTCAAAAGCCTGGTTCAAGGTCCGCTGACCGAAGCCGCGCCCAAACCCGGCGAGCCCGCGCTGGCCGAGCTCGCCCGCAGCGTCGAAACCGCGGCCCGCCGGCGGCTCGGGCGCAGTCTGGCGATTCGCGCGGTCGACGCCGGTTCGTGCAACGGCTGCGAGCTCGAGATGCATGCCCTCAGCAACGCCTTCTACGACCTCGAGCGGTTCGGATTTCATTTCGTCGCCTCGCCGCGTCACGCCGATGTGCTGCTGGTGACGGGTCCGGTCACGAAAAACATGCGCGAGGCCCTGGAGCGCACCTATGCGGCGACGCCCGGCCCCAAATGGGTGGTGGCGGTCGGCGATTGCGCGGCCGGCGGCGGCCTATTCGCCGGAAGCTACGCCTGCGTCGGCGCGGTCAGCGAGGTCGTGCCGGTGGATTTGCATATCCGCGGCTGCCCGCCGAGCCCGGCCCAGCTTTTGGAAGGCCTTCTGGCGCTGCTGGAACGGAATGTAAAGGCGGGGCGCGCGGCCGGCGCGGAGCGATAAGGGCCGCCGGCCGCAAGCATCGGAAAGATCACGGCCATAAACTGCGCCGCAGGCAGCGCGCAGACGCGCCGGCGCGCGCGTTTTATCGCCGCGCTCAACTGAGGAAATTACCGGGAGGGGGCTCAGCCGTTGTCGGTCGTGCCGATATGGGCGGTCTTCTGCCGCAGCGCCTCGATCAGCCCCGCCACCTTGCCCTCGTGCTGCAGAATCTCGTTGGCGAACTGATCGCGATAGCTCGTGATCATGCTCACCCCCTCGATCTTGATGTCGCGGATTTTCTGTTTGCCGCCCGCGTCGCCGACCACCCAGTCGATCTTGGTCGCCGGCCCGTCCGGTTCCACGACGGTGGAGGTGACGGTGGCCATGTCTTCGGGCCCCGGGCGGCTGCCGTCGGCCTGGAAGGTCTGTCCGGCGTATTGGCGGAACTTCTGGGCGTAGACCTGGACCATGTAGTCCTCGAACGCCGCCATGTATTCCGATTTCTCCTGGTCGGTCGCCCGCGGCCAGAAGCGGCCCAATGCGCTTTTGGCGATGAACGGAACGTCGAAGCCGTCCTCGAACAAGGCGCGGAAGCGCTTGTAGAGTTCCGCATCGGGCAGGTTCGGCTCGGTCAGCTGCTTGAGCGCGCGATGGCCGAAATCGTCGATGAAGGCGACGGCATCCTGCATCTCGCCGGCCTGTGCCGGCGCGCCGCCGAAGGAAAGTATCACCAGGGCGAATGCCGGAAGCATGCCCCGTAACGTATTGCGTAGTGCCATGTGGGATGCCTCGCCTTAGCCTTGCCCGATCTTAAAAGCCGCCGACCTTACCATCGCTGGGCCCCGGTTTTTCCGAAAAAGTCGCCGCCTGGCGCCGTTCGCCGCGCTTGACAGCATATGGTTGCAGGGGGTGGCGTCCGGCAAGGTCCCTAGCATATTTTCCGGCCCGGTGGCGACCCGGGCGAGAACCCCGGCGTTTCGCGGCGCGGTCCGGCATCGGGCCGCCGCCGTCTCCCGGCTCCTGACGGGCCTAAGTCTAAGCGATATCTCGGGTTCCGGGACCGGTTCGCCCGTTCGTTCTTCGTGTCAAATGTGTGTCGGGGGTTAGAGCGTGATCTTGCCGCGGCGGCGGGCCGGCGTTGTCCCGGCACCCGTGCCGGGCGATGGCATGACGCAGGGGCGGCGCCGATCCGTCCCCGCCCTAACGCGGGCGCTCGACGTTCGCCACGCCGTCCGCGCCCATGAAGACGACCAGGATGCGCGTCGGCACCCGCCCCGAATTGCGGCCGTTGTGCCAGATACCCTGCGCTTCCATGAAGGCCTCGCCGGCATGGTAGATTTTTTCGCCGGCCGCGGCGTAACCGACGGTGACTTCGCCTTCCAGCACATATCCGAATGTCGGAACCGGATGAAGGTGCCGTCCGGTTTCTTCCCCCGGCGCCAGGGTCACGATCGCGGAAACCACGCGGGCCGGCTTGCGCGGGTATGCGATCGCCTGGCCCATGTTGGTCGTCGTCGTATCCAGCAGCGAAACTTTGGTGCCGTACTCCTCGGCCCGGCCCGCGCCGGCGGCCAATACAATCAAGAATGCGGCAAACGCAGATACCGCCGTCGTCCTTGCGGCAAACATGTCCGTTTCCTCTCATTGGCTGGCGCGGGTCTTGCAGTCTGCCCGCATCGGCCCCGCTCGATCAATCCGGCGTCAACCCAAGGATCCGCAGTCCGTGAAGCCGGTCCGCGCCCGCCGGTTGCCCGCCGTTTCCCGCCCGCCCGGCCGTCATGACCGGCGGAAAATGCCGCTTTTTGCGGCAGTTGCCGCTATTGGAAAAAAAGCGCCGCTTCGTCATACTGAAGCAGGCTTCGCGGAAAACCGCGATGGGGTTCCAAGGACAGGGGATTGGCGAAACGCCCGCCGCCTCGGGGAGTGATCGGATGAACAGAACCGCTTTGACTTTTGCCGCTATTGTCGCGCTTGGCTTCGGGACCGCAGCCTGCGCCAATGAAGCCGCGGCGCCCGAAACGGCCGCGCCCGCGGCCGAGGCGCCCGCGCCGGATGCCAATGCCGCGGCGCCCGACGCCGC
>DATDPM010000084.1:0-38570 GCA_035292745.1 Alphaproteobacteria bacterium
ATTCCGCGCAGTCGCCGCCCTGGAGCAGGAACGCGCGGCCCCCGCACACCTCGGCCAAGAGCGCCTTGAGGCGGCGCGCCTCGCCGGCGAAGACCAGCGGCGGGTAGCGGCGAAGCCGCGCTTCGACGCCGCTCAGCGCAGCCTGGTCCGGATATTCCGGAACCTGGCTGATCGGCCGGCCGCGCCAGCTATCGGGTGCCCATTTCGAGACCATTGACGGTGTCCTTATCCCTCGCGGTTACGAATATTTGCCGGAATCCGCCGATTTTCAAAGGAAATCCTTGGGTCCCGGACTCCGACGGCCCGCGATCCGGCCCCGTTTTACGCCGCTTCGACGGGCTCGGGCGCCTTTTCGCGCATGGTCACGAACTCTTCCGCCGCCGTCGGGTGGATGCCGATGGTGGCGTCGAACTGCGCCTTGGTCGCCCCGCAGGTGAGCGCCACCGCCAGCCCTTGGATGATCTCGGGGGCGTCCTCGCCGATCATATGGCAGCCCAGCACGCGGTCCGAGGCGCCGTCGACGACGAGCTTCATGAGGGAGCGAACGTTGCGCCCGCTCAGCGTGTGTTTGAGGGGGCGGAACTGCGAGCGGTAAACATTGACGTGCCGGTGGACCTTGCGGGCGTGAGATTCGGTCAAGCCCACGGTTGCGACGGGCGGCTGGCTGAAGACCGCGGCCGGCACCAGGCTGTGGTCCATCGGCTTCGGGTTCTCGTTGAATACCGTTTCGGCAAATGCCGCGCCTTCGGCGATGGCAACGGGGGTGAGCATCTTCCGGGCGGTGACGTCGCCCACCGCGTAGATGCTTGCCAGAAACGTCCGGGAATATTCGTCCACGACGATGGCGCCGTTGGCGTCCAGCTTGACGCCGATCTCGGCGAGCCCCAGCCCTTCCGTGTTCGGCGCCCGGCCGATGGCGAACATCACGGCATCGGCGGCGAATTCGTCGCCCTCCATCGTTTCGACCGCAAGCGCGCCGCCGTGGCGCCGGATGCTACGGACGTGCTTGGCCGCGTGGATCTCGATGCCGTTTATGCGCATCGCCTCGCCGAGCGCCGCGCGGAGATCGTCGTCGAAGCCGCGAAGCAACCGATCGCCCCGCAGCAGGAGCGCGACCTCGCTGCCGAGGCCGTGGAAAATTCCGGCGAACTCGACGGCGATGTATCCGCCGCCGACGATGACGATGCGCTCGGGCAGCGACCCGAGATGGAAGGCTTCGTTCGAGGTGATGGCGAGCCCCACGCCCGGAACGTCCGGGAGCACCGGTTTCGAACCGGTCGCGACCAAAAGCGTTTTCGCGCGCAGCGGCTTGCCGCCGACATCGATGCTGTTGGGCCCGGCGACGCGCGCGCGGCCTTCGATCAGCGTGACGCCGGAATCCTTCAACAATTTGATATAGACGCCGTTGAGGCGCGAAATCTCCTTGTCCTTGTTGGCGATGAGGCGGGGCCAGTCGAAATTAACCCGGGCTTCGTCCCAGCCGAAGGCGCGCGCATCCTGAAACTCCTCGGAATAGCGCGAGGCATAGACCAGGAGCTTCTTCGGGATACAGCCACGCAGCACGCAGGTGCCCCCCACCCCGTTGTCCTCGATAATCGCCACCTTGGCGCCGTATTTTGCCGCCATGCGGCTCGCGCGCACGCCGCCGGAGCCGGCACCGATGACGATGAGGTCAAAGTCGAAGTCCGGCATTGCCGTGTCCTTTCGTGGGCTGCGGGGCCAGCGGCCGGCTCAGCGATCCAGCCCGCCCATCGCGAGATATTTGATTTCCAAGAATTCCTCGATCCCGTATTTGGAGCCCTCGCGGCCGATGCCCGATTCCTTCATGCCGCCGAAGGGCGCGGATTCGACGGAGATGATCCCGACGTTGATGCCGACGATGCCGTATTCGAGCGCGTCCGCCACGCGCCACACGCGCCCGATGTCGCGGCTGAAGACATACGACGCGAGGCCGTACGGAGTTGCGTTGGCGATGCGGATCGCATCCGCCTCGTCATGAAAACGAAACAGGGGCGCGACGGGCCCGAAAATCTCTTCATTGGCGATCGCCATATCGGTCGTCACGTCGGCGAGAATCGTCGGCTGATAGAAATTGCCGCCCAGTTCCGCGCGCGCGCCGCCGCATATGGCGCGGGCACCCTTGTCCTTTGCGTCGGCCACCAGCCGCTCGACCTTGGCGAGCGCGTTCGCATCGATGAGCGGCCCTTGCGTCACGCCCTGCTCGAGCCCGTTGCCGAGCTTGAGCGAGCGGACGGCTTGCGCGAAGCGCGACGCGAATTTCTCATAGACGCCGCGCTGCAGCAAAAAGCGGTTGGCGCAAACGCAGGCCTGGCCCGAATTGCGGTACTTCGAAGCCATGGCGCCGGCGACGGCGGCGTCCAAATCGGCGTCGTCGAAGACGATGAAGGGCGCGTTGCCGCCGAGCTCCATCGAGACTTTCTTGACCGTCTGGGCCGCCCGCGCCAGCAACCATTTGCCGACTTCGGTCGAGCCCGTGAACGAGACCTTGCGAACCTTGGGGTTGGCGGTCAGTTCCTCGCCCACGGGCACGGGGTCTTCGGCGGTCACCACATTGAACACGCCCTTGGGGACGCCCGCGAGCTCGGCCAGATACGCCAAGGCGAGGGCCGAATAGGGCGTCTGCTCCGCCGGCTTCACGACGACCGTGCACCCGGCGGCGAGCGCCGGCGCGCATTTGCGCGTGATCATGGCGGAGGGGAAATTCCACGGCGTGATCGCGGCGACCACGCCCACCGGCTGCTTCAGGACGATCAGCTTGCGGTCGGGTGAAGGCTCGGGGATGACGTCGCCGTAGATGCGTTTCGCTTCTTCCGCGAACCATTCGACGAACGAGGCGGCATAGGCGATCTCGCCGCGCGATTCCGCCAAGGGCTTGCCTTGCTCGATCGTCATGACGCGCGCGAGGTCGTCTTGGTTCGACATCATCAACTCGAACCATTTGCGCAAGATTCCGGCGCGCTCCTTCGCCGGTTTCGCGCGCCAGCCCGCCCAGGCGCCATCCGCCGCCTCGATGGCGCGGCGCGTCTCGGCGGCGCCCATGGCGGGAACAACGCCGATCTTTTCACCCGTCGCCGGATTATGGACGGCGTAGGTCTTCTGGCCGCCGGCATCGACCCAGGCGCCGTCAATGAAGGCGTGTTGGCGGAAAAGCGCGCGTTCGCGGAGATCCATCATTCCTCCCAATTCCGGGGCGGCGAGTATAGCGCCCGCCGCGGCGCGGTTAAACGCCGCGGCTTATTCGACCGTTACGGATTTGGCGAGGTTGCGCGGCTGATCGACGTCCGTGCCCTTGGCAACCGCGGTGTGGTAGGCCAAGAGCTGCACCGGGATGGCATAGAGGATGGGCGCGACGAAGGGATCGACGGCCGGGAGCGCGACGCTTTCGGATGCCGCCTTGCCAAGCCGCGCGATGCCGGTGTCATCGCTCAGGAATATGACGCGCCCGCCGCGGGCCAAGACCTCCTGCATGTTGGAGGCGGTCTTGTCGAACAGCTCGTCCGACGGCGCGATGACGATCACGGGCACTTGCTCGTCGATCAGCGCGATGGGGCCGTGCTTCATTTCGCCCGCGGCATAACCCTCGGCATGGATATAGGAAATTTCCTTCAACTTGAGCGCGCCTTCCAGCGCGATGGGGTAGCCGGTGCCGCGCCCGAGATAAAGCACGTCGCGGGCCTCCACCAGAACGTTTTGGGCGATTTCCTGCAAACGCTCGTCGTGGTTCAGCACCTCGGCGGCGCGGGCCGGAACTTCGGTGAGCGCGGCGGAAAGCGCCGCCTCCCGGCCGTGGTCGATGGCGCCGCGCGCCCGGGCCGCGCCGATCGCCAGGCACGCCAGCACCGTGAGCTGCGTCGTGAACGCCTTGGTCGAGGCGACGCCGATCTCGGGCCCGGCATTGGTGGTGAGCACGACATCGGCCTCGCGCGACATGGTGCTGTGGGGCACGTTGACGAGGGCGACGACGTATTGTTTTTGCGAGCGCGCGTAGCGCAGCGCCGCCAGCGTGTCCGCGGTTTCGCCCGACTGCGAGACGAACAACGCAACGCCCCCCTCGGGCAAAGTGGCGGCGCGGTAGCGGAACTCGGAGGCGATATCCACCTCGACCGGGATCTTGGCGATCCGCTCGAACCAGTATTTCGCGACCAGCGAGGCGTAATAGGACGTGCCACAGGCGACGATGGTGAGCTTCGGGATCGCCGCCCAATCGAAAGGAAGATCGGGGAGCTGGATGCTGCGCGTCAGCGGATTGAGGAAGGACGTGAGCGTATCGCCGATCACCGCCGGCTGCTCGTAGATTTCCTTCAGCATGAAGTGGCGGAAATTGCCCTTGCCGATCGCGGCGCCCGAGGCGGCCGTGAGCTTGATGTCGCGCGATACCTCATTGTCCTGCGCATCGCGGATGGTGGCACCCTTGCCGGTGATGACGGCCCAATCGCCTTCTTCGAGATAGCAGATTTTTTGCGTGAGCGGCGCCAGCGCGAGCGCGTCGGAGCCCAGATACATCTCCCCGTCGCCGAAGCCTATGGCGAGCGGGCAGCCGTGGCGCGCCCCGATCATGAGCGACGGCTGGCCGGCGAAGATCAGGCCCAGCGCGAAGGCGCCTTCGAGGCGCTTCAACGCCGCGCCGGTGGCGTCAATCGGCGAAAGCCCGTCGTCGATATAGCGCGTGACGAGATGGGCGATGACCTCTGAATCGGTTTCGGTGGTGAATTTCGCGCCCTTCGATTCGAGCTCCGCACGCAATTCCTGGAAGTTCTCGATGATGCCGTTGTGCACCACCGCGACCTTGTCGGTGGCGTGAGGATGGGCGTTGCGCTCGTTGGGCGCGCCGTGGGTGGCCCAGCGCGTATGGCCGATGCCGATGGTGCCGGTCACCGGCTCGTCCTTCAGACGCGCTTCGAGATTCGTGAGCTTGCCTTGGGCCCGTCGCCGCTCGATCGATCCGTTCACCAGCGTGGCGATGCCGGCCGAATCGTAGCCGCGGTATTCGAGACGCCGCAGCCCCTCGATCAGCAGCGGCGCGACCTCGCCCTTGCCGATGATGCCGATGATGCCGCACATCGAGGCTAACGCCTCCCCTTCCCTTTGGGCCGCGCTTTGGCCTTGGGCTTGGCGCTGCGGGTCTTTTTGCCGGCGGCCGGCTTTGCGGCGGCGCGCCCGGCGCTACTTTTTCCCGCCGACTTGCGATCGCGATAGCGGGCCGCGCCGCCCGCAACATTGGCCTGGTCGCCGCGGGCAACGGCGAGCGCATCGGCGGCGACATCCTGGGTGATCACGCTCCCCGCCCCGACGATGGCGCGGGCCCCGACGCGAACGGGTGCCACCAACGCGGTATTGGAGCCGATGAAGGCGCCTTCGCCGATCTCGGTC
Organism: Alphaproteobacteria bacterium; assembly: GCA_035292745.1. Classification (GTDB taxonomy): domain Bacteria; phylum Pseudomonadota; class Alphaproteobacteria; order DATDPM01; family DATDPM01; genus DATDPM01. The sequence goes on from DATDPM010000084.1 coordinate 5,392, forward strand.
ACCGCCTTCTCGAAGCCGTCGTAATTGCAGGTGATGGTGCCCGCGCCGATGTTGGCGTTGGCGCCGACCGTCGCGTCGCCGATGTAGCTCAGGTGATTGGCCTTGGCTCCGGGCATCAGCGCGGCGTTCTTGATCTCGACGAAATTGCCGACATGAGCCTGTTCCCCGATCTGCGCCCCGGGGCGCAGCCGCGCGAACGGGCCGATCACGGCGCGCTTGCCCACATGCGCCTGCTCGATGTGGCAGAACGGGCGGATTTCGGCGCCGTCATCGATGGCGACGCCGGGACCGAACACGACGTAGGGGCCGACGCGGACATCGCGGCCGAGCTTGGTGTCGTAGCTGAAGAAGATAGTGTCGGGCCCGACGAGGGTGGCGCCGGCTTCGAGCGCAACGATGCGGAGTCTGTTCTGCAGGACGTTTTCAGCCACCGCGAGCTCGGCCCGGGAATTGATGCCGACCAGCTCCGCCGCATGGCCCTCGACAACGGCACAAGCGAATCCGCCGGCGCGGGCCAGCTTCACGACATCGGTCAGGTAATACTCTTTCTTGGCGTTGGCGTTGTTGAGCCCATCGAGAAGCTGGAACAGCAGGGCGCCATCCGCCACCATCAAGCCGGAGTGGCACAAGTTTATCTTGCGCTCCGCCTCGGTCGCGTCGCGCGCCTCGACAATCCGTTCGAGCCGCCCCTGCGGGTCGCGGACCAGCCGGCCGTAGCCGCCTCCGTCCTGCAACCGCATGCCGAGCACGACGATGGCCGGGCCGGGCGGGTGGCCACGGGCGGCCAGCAGCCTTTCGAGCGTCGCGGCGGTGACGAGCGGCGTGTCGGCGTAGACAATGAGGATGTCGCCGATGAACCCGGCGAGCGCCTCGCGCGCCATCTTGACCGCGTGGCCGGTGCCGAGCTGCGCCTCCTGCACCACGCAGGTATTCGGGGCGGCCGCGCTTGCGACCGCCGCCATGCCTGGGCCGACGATCACGACGGTGCGATCGATCGGCAGGCGCTGCAACGTGTCGAGGACGTGGCCGATCATCGGCTGCCCGGCCAAGGGATGGAGCACCTTGGGCAGCTCCGATTTCATCCGCGTGCCCTTGCCGGCCGCGAGCACGATGGCCGCCGTCTTTCGGTTGGTGATCACTGCCAAAGGATTCCAGGCCCCGTTTCGACCGATCCGCACGCGCCGCCCTTGGGCACTCGGGCCTTGCGCGGCATTATGCGCCCTTGCGCGCCGCCCCGGTTCTTGCCATAGCCGATGCGCCGGGTCCAAGCCAGGATTTTATAGGGTCACGAATTGTTTCCGAAGGTTTCATTTCAGCGCCGCAGCGCCGTTGTTTTCGACCTCGACGGCACGCTGGTGGACAGCGCCCCCGACATCGCCGCCGCGATGAACGCCGTGCTCGCCGAAGCGGGCCGGCGCACGCTTTCGGTGACGGATATTCGCGGGATGGTCGGCGACGGCACCGCGGCGCTGGTGACCCGCGCCTTTGCCGCCGCAAGCGGGGGCGCGGAGCCGGCGAAGGCGTTTATAACGCAGCAGGTGGAACGATTCCGGACGGTTTACGAGGCGCGCGCCACCGACGAGACGCGGCCTTATCCCGGCGTGGTCGAGACCTTGCGGGCGCTCGATGCCGCCGGCTACCGGATGGCACTGTGCACCAACAAGCCGGACAGGCCGGCCCGGGCGATATTGGACGCCTTCGGGCTTTCCCCCTTCATCCGCGCGGTAGTCGGCGGCGAGACGGCGCCCGCGCGCAAGCCCGACCCGAGGCATCTCGAAGCCGCTTTGGGCCAACTGGGCGCGGCACCGCGGGAGGCGGTAATGGTGGGCGACGGCGCGAACGACGTGATGGCCGCCCGCGCACTCTCGGTCCCGGTGGTCCTGGTCGCGTTCGGCTTTTCCAACCACGCCGCGAGTGCGCTGGCCGCCGATGCCGTCATCGACCGCTTCGACCAGCTGGGCGAAGCGCTGGCGGGCTTGGAACGAGCCTAGATTCGGCGACGGGGCTAAGCCCCTTCCTTGACAGCGCCAAGGGCGCGGTCCTATACGGATTCTCCCACCGCCGCCGGATCTCGAGACTTCTTGCCGGCATACGGGCGCTTAGCTCAGCGGGAGAGCACTGCTTTCACACGGCAGGGGTCGCAGGTTCAATCCCTGCAGCGCCCACCATATTTATCGGCACGTTAGGCGATATATGACGCTGCGCCGGCGAGCGGGCGAGGCAGCGCGAAGGCCATCACGCGCGAATTGCCCCGGCCATGCGGCAATTGATCATTGGCACGGCGTCGTCGCCGGGCTGCACCCGTGCGGAGTGTCATCCGACATCCGCTTGCCCGCCGTAGTCGGTGCGCAGGACGCCGCCACAACGACAATGGCCGCGCACATCAGGCTCACAACGATTTTGCGCATTCATCCCCCCATTAACATTCTTCGATCACCGTCCGTCCCGACCATTAAACAACCCTTGGCGATTCGGGTAAAGTGCGCAAAATGCGTCGCCGGCCTGGACTGGCGGTGTTTTTCTTGCACTGCACTATGGCATTGAGGCTGCGCCGGCTCGCGCCCGGCAGCGATCCGCGCGCCGGCCCGCCAATCCTCACGCCGATTTGATCCGGCTGACGCCCCATAATCACGATTCGCGGAAAATCGAACCCTTTACCCGGGTCGTCACCGATTATCTAATAGACGAGAGCCGACGACGGTTAAAAACAGTTAATGGAGGCTAAGATGACCAAGATGTTCATGGGCCTGATTTTTGTGGCCGCCATATTCGCCGCAACGTCAAGCGTCGCTTCAGCGGCCGACTACCCGCCGTGCAAGTCGCGGTCGGAAGACCGTTGCATGCAGATGCCGATGGGCGCGATGCAAGGGATGCCGTCATCGAAGAAAAGCGGAATGCAACAGATGAAAAGCGGCGGCTCGATGATGAAAGGCGAAGGCTCGATGAGCGAAACGGGGGGCATGACGCCCGCATCGGAATCGGGCATTCCTCACGGGTGCAGCCCAGCCACGACGCCGTGCCAATAAGAATTGGCACCGACCGCGACATGAATGCGGATGAGCCCCGCCTCAGGCGGGGCTCTTCGTTTACGGAGCGCGCCTTACCAACGCAAGATGAGCTTGTCGCCTTGGACCTCGTGGCCGGCGAAGCGCGAGAGCACGCTCATACCAAGCAGCGAGACCGGCATGGGTCCGGCCATTACGGTGGCGCGGACGTCGTGAAGGCTGAATGAGCCGACGCGAAATTCGCGGAGCGTCACCGGCGCGCCGAGCGCAACTCCGTTTGCGGTCGCGAACCGCTCGCTGAAGACGAGCGCGTGGCTATCGATCCCCACCCGCGCCGCATCGTCGCGAGACAACACCAGCGTGCTGGCGCCGGTATCGACGACGAATCGCACGTCCGCGCCGTTCACCACCGCATCGACCAGAAAATGACCGGACCTTTCGGCGCGCACGGCAAGTTCGCGGCCGCCATCCTCGTCGGCCTCGGGCGATTCGCGCAACGCCGCAGATCGCGGCGGCACGGATTGCGCCACATCAATTGCCTGCGGCTGCGCGACTTCGGCCGCGCCAAATGCCCAATGCGCCACCGCCGCCAGCAGCGCGAAGATCACGACAAAACGCGCGGCCGGCCACAACAGACCGCTGCCCCAGCCGCCGGCGTCCTCTACGTCCTTGAACTCAGCCTGCTTCATGTGCGGCACCTTCGATCCCGAACCGCGCCGCGCGCCGAACGACGACGCGCGAGGCCATGCTTCCATTGTCGAAAAAATTGGATAAGGCACTGTTAATAGATGGCATTTTAGCTTTCCCGCCGATGCCATGGCGGCGCGGGAAATTCACCATACCCATCCGAAAGGCGAGGGTGATTCGTGCGCCGCGCGCGGGCTTGAACGCTTGGCTGCGCTAAATCAATCTTAACGCGCATCGGGCTAATTTCGTCTTAGGCGGAGTCCGAGTTCCGGCAAATCCGACGCCCGCAGGTAGCGATGACACCACTCGTCGTACTCGGCATTTCGCTTGTGCTCCAGTTCGTCGCTGCGGGCCTGGCGCTATCGCTGATTCGAACCACCGGCGAGCGGCTCGCTTGGGGAACGCTGGCATGCGCGCTGGTTCTGATGGGCGCTCGCCGCGCCCTGACCTTTATCGACATCGCGTTCTTCGGACATTCTGAAATTTTCAAGCTCGACGCCGAACTCGTGGCCTTAGCCATCTCGGCGTTGATGGTGGTCGGAGTGGCCGCGATCCGTCCTTTCTTCATATCTCTGCGGCACAAGCAGGAAATGCTCGAAGACAGCGAGGCCACGCTCGAGGAGGCGCAGCGCGTGGCCCACGTCGGCAGCTGGGAATGGAATGTCCGCACCGGCACGGTGTGGTGGTCGGACGAGCATTACCGCATCTGCGGCCTCGAGCCTGGGTCCGCCCAGCCCAGCTACGATCTGTTTCTGAATTCCGTGCATGCCGACGACCGGGACATGGTGGAACGCGAGGTCGAGGCCGCGCGACTCGAACGCAGGCCTTACGATTTTGAATTCCGGATCGTCCGGCCCGACGGCAGTCTGCGCGCGATTTACGCGCAAGGCGGCATGGTCTTCGACAGCGGCGGGTCGCCCGTGCGGATGCGCGGAACCATCCAGGACATCACGGAGCGCAAGCGTGCCGCGGATGAACTGCGCAAGAGCGAACAGCACTTCAGGGCCCTGATCGAGAATGCTCTCGACATGATCCTTCTCGTTGCGGAGAACACGACGATCAAATTCGCGAGTCCGTCGGTCGAACGAGTCATGGGCTTCAAACCGTCGGAGCTTGTCGGCCACAAAACCGCAGAATTCGTGCATCCGGACCACGCGATGCTCCTGCATGAAGTGCATGAGCGCGTCAGTTCCATCCCCGATTACGCCGAGCGGGTGGAGCTGCGGTTCCGCCACGCCGACGGCTCATGGCACCTGATCGATGCGATCGTGCGCAATCATCTCAACGATCCGGCGGTTGGCGCCATTATCGTCAATTCCCGCGACATCACCGACCGCGTCGCCATGGAGGCCCAGCTCCGCCAGGCCCAGAAGATGGAGGCCGTCGGCCAGCTCACGGGCGGCATCGCCCACGACTTCAACAATCTCCTTTCCGTGATTCTCGGAAATCTCGAGGTGCTCGAAGAGCGCATCCGGCACGACCCCTCGCTTGCGGCATTGGTGAGGCCCGCGGCCAACGCGGCCGAGCGCGGCGCGCTGCTGACCGAGCGCCTGCTCGCGTTCTCGCGCAAGCAGGCGCTGCGCCCGCGTGTCGTCAATTTGAACGAGCTCGCGGTCGGAATGGTCGAGCTTTTGCGGCGCACGATCGGCGCAACCATCGCCATCGAGACGATCGCCGGAGCCGGGCTATGGCCGTGCGAGGTGGACCCGGGGCAATTGGAAAGCGCCATCCTCAACCTTGCGCTCAATGCCCGCGACGCCATGCCGGACGGCGGCAAGCTTACGATCGAGACGGCGAACGCCCGGCTCGACGACGACTATGCCGCGGCCCAGGCGGACGTGCTGCCCGGACATTACGTCTCGGTCACCATGACCGATACCGGCATGGGAATGCCGCCGCAGACCCTGAGGCACGCCTTCGAGCCGTTCTTTACGACCAAGGAAGTCGGCAAGGGAACCGGACTCGGTCTCAGCATGGTGTACGGCTTCGTCAAGCAGTCGGGCGGGCACGTGACGATTTACAGCGAAGTCGGCCGGGGCACGACCGTGCGCCTCTATTTGCCGCGGATGCGCGCCGCCGCCGCGGAGACCGCCCCTGGCCAGAAGCCGCAACCCGACTACCTCGCCCGCGGCGAGACCGTTCTCGTGGTCGAGGACGACCCGGATGTCCGCTCGCTCGCCGTGACGTTGCTCGCCGACCTCGGGTATTGCGTGCTCGAGGCCGGGCACGGCAGCGGGGCGCTCAATCTTTTGGCCGAAAACCCGCGCACCAACCTGCTGCTGACCGATATGGTCCTTCCCGGGAATTTCTCCGGCAGCATGCTCGCCGTCGAGGCGCGCAAGATCCAGCCCGGCATCAAGATCGTCTATATGTCGGGCTATACCCAAAAGGCGATCACCCGCAACGGGCAGATAGAAAACGGCGCGATCATGCTGCAGAAGCCGTTTCGAAGGGCGGAGCTTGCGCAGAAGCTGCGCCAGGCGCTCGATCCCGATCACGCCGTCTAGCGATTGCCGGAAACCGGCCCGGCTTACGCCACCGCGAAATCGCGAAGCCGAACCGGCTGGCGCTGCCTTCCCCAGGTGCCGGGCTTCTCTTCGAAAACGCCGGCACAGGCCGTTCCGCAATTGCGGCAGCTGCCGTCGGCATTCAGATTCCAGCGCCCGAGCTCGTACCAATCGCGTTCGATCAACAACGCGCCGCAGCCGTGGCAATAGGTGCTGGAGCCGGCGGGATCGTGCACGTTGCCCGTGTAGACGTAGCGAAGGCCGTTCTTGAGGGCGATGGCCCGTGCGCGCGTCAGCGTCACGGGCGGCGTCGGGGTCTTGTCCAGCATTTTCCAGTCGGGATGGAAGGCGCTGAAGTGAAGCGGCACGTCGGGGCCCAGATTCTCGGCGATCCATTGCGTCTCGGCCTCGATCTCGGCCTCGCTGTCGTTTTCGCCGGGGATGAGCAGCGTGGTGATCTCGAACCAAACGTCGGTTTCGCGCTTGAGATAGACCAGGGTTTCCAGCACCGCGCCAAGTTCGGCGGTGCAGACCTTGCGGTAAAATTCCTCGGTGAAGGCTTTGAGGTCCACGTTCGCCGCGTCCATGTGGCGGTAGAACTCGGCCCGCGCCTCGGGCGACACATAGCCGGCGGTCACCGCCACCGTCTTGATGCCGTGCTCCCGGCACGCATCCGCGACGTCGATCGCATATTCATGGAAGATCACCGGGTCGTTATAGGTGAACGCGACCGAGCGGCAGCCGAGCCGGGCGGCGGCCGCGGCGATCGTTCGCGGCGTGGCGCGATCGTTCAGCCGGTCGACCTCGCGCGATTTGCTGATGTCCCAGTTTTGGCAGAACTTGCAGGTGAGGTTGCAACCCGCGGTGCCGAAGGAGAGGATCGGCGTGCCCGGCAGGAAATGATTGAGCGGCTTCTTCTCGACGGGATCGATGCAGAAGCCGCTGGAGCGGCCGTAGGTGGTGAGCACGACCTCGCCGCCTTTTCGGGCCCGCACGAAGCAAAGCCCGCGCTGGCCCTCGCCCAGCTTGCAGGCGCGCGGACAGATGTCGCACTGGATCCGCCCGTCCTCCAGCGCGTGCCAGTGCCGCCCCGGCACAACTTCCGGGCCGGAGCCGATATCGTCGAATTTCTCGGTCATGGACATGGGCGCCTATGCGCTCCCTCGCGCCGGCAACGACACGGCCGCGCGCTATGCGGGAAATAGGCACAAAAAGAGTAAGGTTCAATACCTTTACACGCGTGGGTCGCGGCCCCAACTAGGAAAACGACTTCGGCTTTCTCAACGGCATTTCGCAGGACGGGCTTTCGTCATGGCAACGGTGCGGCCGGCAGCGGTGGCGGGATACTTCTATCCCGGGAATGCCAGCGAGCTCGATCAGACGGTCAAAAGGCTCCTGGCGGCGGTTCCCGGCGCGGCGGACGACCAAGTGCCCAAAGCGATGATCGCGCCGCACGCCGGTTATGTGTATTCGGGCCCGGTCGCCGCCACCGCCTATGCGCGGCTGGCCCCGGCGCGGGAGCGCATCAAGCGCGTGGTCCTGATGGGACCCGCGCATCGCGTGGCCTTTCGCGGCCTGGCCGTGCCTTCGGCCGACGCCTTCGTCACGCCGCTGGGCTCCGTGCCCGTGAACCGCGAGGCGATCGCCAAGCTCCTCACCCTGCCGCAGGTGACGGTTTCCGACGAGGCGCATGCCGACGAGCACAGCCTCGAAGTGCATTTGCCGTTCCTCCAGGCGGTTCTCGCCGATTTCTCCATCGTGCCGTTTGTCGCCGGGGCCGCGGGCGTGGAGGAGGTGGCGCAGGCTCTCGACCTGCTTTGGGGCGGGCCCGAGACCTTGATCGTGATCTCGTCCGATCTCTCCCATTACCTCGATTACCGAAGCGCGCGCCGGATCGATGCCGCGACCACCCAGGCGATCGAGCGGCTTCGCCCCGCCGACATCGGCCACGATCAGGCCTGCGGCCGCATTCCCATCACCGGGCTTCTTGCGCTGGCGCAACGCCACGGGCTCGTCTGCAGGACAATGGACGTACGAAACTCGGGCGATACGGCCGGAACCAAAGACCGCGTGGTAGGCTACGGCAGCTATCTGTTCTTCGAGCCGGGGCCGTCGGAACGGCTTCGCGAGCGGCACGGCGAGACACTCCTCGAAGTCTCCAAAGCTTCGATCACCCACGGATTGCGGCACGGACGCGCGCTATCCGTGCCGGCGCAGGAATTCGCCGCGGAGCTTCGCGAGAACGGGGCTTGCTTCATCACCCTGAAGATCGGCGGCAAGCTCCGGGGCTGCGTGGGCTCGCCTCAGGCCTGGCGACCGCTGATCGAGGACGTGGCGGAGAACGCCTTTCGCGCCGCCTTCGCCGACAGCCGGTTCAAGCCGCTGGCCCACGAGGAATGGCCGCAGGTGGATCTCTCGATTTCGGTTCTGACGCCGCCGGTCCCGATCCCCTGCACTTGCGAATCGGAACTCGTTCGCGCGATTCGGCCGAACATCGACGGCGTCATTCTGGCCGACGAACAGCGCCGCGGGCTTTTCCTGCCTGCCGTGTGGGAGGCGCTCCCCGATCCGGCCGAGTTCGTGCGCCAACTGAAACGCAAGGCGGGACTTCCGCCCGATCACTGGGGCCCCAACACGCGAGCCTTCCGATTCACCGCCCTGTCGATTTAACCTTCCGGCTGACGCAGCGCGCGCTAATCTTCCCCCTGCCGCGCCCAGGAGCAGCGCGCAGGTTAATTGCGGGGACTCGCGCGTGACCGGTGCAATCAACGAAGATTTGCTGAACGAGGTGGTTGCGCTTGCCGAGCGGGCCGGTGCGGTCATCCTCGATTATTACGCCAAAGGCACGGCCGTCCGGACCAAAGCGGACAGGACGCCGGTCACCGACGCCGACGAGGCGGCCGAGGCGGTGATTCGGCCGGCGCTCGAATCGCTTCTTCCCGGCGTTCCGGTCGTCGCCGAAGAGGCCATGGCCCGCGGCGCCGCTCCGAATATCTCTCAAGGTCGGTTCTGGCTCGTCGATCCGCTGGACGGCACACGCGAGTTCCTGAGCCGCAACGGCGAGTTCACCGTCAACATCGCGCTCGTCGAAAATGGCATGCCCATGCTGGGCGTCGTCCACGCGCCGGCGCTCGCGCTTACCTTTGCCGCGCGAGGCCCGAACACCGCGGCGCGCAAACAGGGAAATTCGAATTTCCAGAAAATCGAGGCGCGGCCCGTCCCGCGGGACGGCGCGGTGGTGGTGGCGAGCCGCTCCCACGGCGATCCGAAAGCGCTCGAGCGGTTTCTCTCCGGCATCAAGGTGGCGGGGACGATGCAGGCCGGAAGCGCCCTCAAGTTCGGCCTGATCGCCAGCGGCGAGGCGGATCTCTACCCGCGGTTCGGGCGCACCATGGAATGGGACACGGCGGCCGGACATGCGGTGCTGCTCGCGGCGGGCGGCAGTGTCGAGACTTTGGACGGGCAGCCGCTGCGGTACGGCAAGAAGGATTTCGCAAATCCCGAATTCGTCGCCCGGGGCAGAACCCAGCGCAACTAACGCCGAACGGCGGTATGCAGATACGCATTCCCGGGCCGCACGCGATGTTTCGTCGCATGCCGGTATCTTGACGGCGCCATCAGGGATAGCGCAGACTTTTTTTGATGGCCAAACAAGTCAAGTATGGCCAGGGAAGACAAAATTGAGACGTAAATTGCGATTGGCCGCGCTTACGGCCAAGTATCAGCCGCCGCATTCCATGCGGTGACAAAAGCCAGGGGTCACGACCGCGGATGGCCCGTCTGGCAGAGCCTAAAGCGATGAAAGAGCCGCCCGCAACGGGCGGCTCTTTTAATTCGGCCGGCTCGTAACCCCATCCGAATTTCGCACCTTCCGAACCGCGACAGGCCGGCAAGGGCCGAATTGGGCGCTCGATGGCTTGCGTGTTTCCATTAGACTGGCCGCCATGAGCGAGGCTCGATCCGTAATTTCCCCGCCGACGCCGGACGCGATCGCGCGCGCCGGCGCCTTGATCCGCGACGGGCGTCTCGTCGCCTTTCCGACCGAGACCGTTTATGGCCTCGGCGCCGATGCGACCAACGACGCGGCCGTGGCATCCGTGTTCGAGGCCAAGGGCCGGCCGCGCTTCAACCCGCTCATCATCCACTTCGCCGACGCCGGGCAAGCCGCCAAGGCGGCGGCGTTCGACGACCGGGCGCGGGAATTGGCGCGCGAATTTTGGCCGGGCCCGCTCACGCTCGTCTTGCCGCGGCAGCCGGCGTGCGCCGTCTCGCTTCTCGCCTGCGCCGGGCTCGACACCATCGCCGTGCGGGTGCCGGGCCATGAGGTGGCGCTCGCGCTGCTAAATGCCGCCCAGCGCCCGCTCGCGGCGCCCAGCGCCAATCCTTCCGGCACGGTAAGCCCGACGACGGCCGCCCATGTCGCAGCTTCCATGGCCGGCAAGGTGGCGATGATTCTCGACGGCGGGCCGTGCCGCATCGGCATCGAATCGACGGTTCTCGATCTCTCGGGCGCCGAGGCTTACGTGCTGCGGCCGGGCGGCATTCCCGCCGAGGCCATCGAATCCGTGATCGGCGCGCTTGCGCGGCCTGACGTCCGCGATGCGGCCAGGCCGCGTTCGCCCGGCCTCGCCTTGCGCCACTACGCCCCTTCCCTGCCGCTTCGGCTTAACGCCAGCGGCGCGCCGCAGCGCCCGAACGAGGCCCTGTTGGCCTTCGGGCCTCGGACACCTTCGGGCTATGCACAGACGCTCAGCCTCAGCCCCGCGGGCGATCTCACGGAGGCCGCCGCCAATCTGTTCGCCATGCTCCGCGCCCTCGACACAGGCCGCTTCGGCGGAATCGCGGTGATGCCGATACCCAGCGAAGGTTTGGGCGCGGCGATCAATGACCGGCTCAAACGCGCCGCCGAGGCCCCGCTTGCAGCGCCGGGGCGCACCGCCCACATGGCACGTCATTCACCGCAAGAGACAGGCTGAGCAGAAATGGCGGGCTCGAACCCCACGCGCGCCACGCAGGATGCGAGCGAAACGCTGCGCCGCATCCGCGAGGTGGTCGGCCCGAAGGGCATCGTCGCCGGCAGCGACGCCGCGCCATACCTCACCGACCAGCGTGGCCTTTACCAGGGAAATGCCGCGCTCATCGTGCGCCCGGGCAGCGTCGCCGAGGTGGCGGAGGTGGTGCGTCTCTGCGCCGGCGCGCGCATCCCGATCGTGCCCCAGGGCGGGAATACCGGGCTTGTCGGCGCCTCGGTCCCGTTCGAGCACGGCGGCGAGATCGTGCTGAACCTGGGGCGTCTTAACCGTGTCCGCGAAATCGATCCACTCAACGACACGATGACGGTGGAGGCCGGCTGCATCCTGGCCGACGTCCAAAAGGCGGCGGCCGAGGCGGATCGTCTCTTCCCGCTCACCATGGCGTCGGAAGGAAGCTGCCAGATCGGCGGCGTGCTTTCGACCAATGCCGGGGGCACCGCCGTGCTGCGCTACGGGACGGCGCGGGATCTCGTTTTGGGCATCGAGGTGGTGCTGGCCGACGGCCGCGTTCTCGACTTGCTCTCGGGCTTGCGCAAGGACAACACCGGCTACGATCTGAAGCAGCTCTTCCTGGGCGCGGAGGGAACGCTCGGCATCATCACCGCGGCCGTCCTGAAGCTTTTTCCCCGGCCGCGCGAGACGGCGACCGCGCTCGTGGCGCTCCGCGATCTCGCCGCCGCGCCGGAGCTCTTGGCCCGCGCCCGGGCGGCGTCGGGCGAGGCGGTCGTGGCTTTCGAGCTCATGTCCGGCGTCGCCCTCGACCTCGTTCTTCGCCACATCCCGGATGCCACGAACCCGCTTTCGGGGCGTTTCGAGCAACTGGTTCTGATGGAAATGACGAGCGCCGAGGCGGATGGCGGGCTAGCCGCGCGGCTCGAGCGGCTCTTGACCCAAGCCTTCGAGGCGGGGCTGATCCGGGACGCCGCGGTGGCGGCCAGCGAAGCGCAGCGCGCCGGCTTGTGGCGGCTTCGGGAATCGCTGCCCGAGGCGCAGAAGCGCGAAGGCGCCAGCATCAAGCACGACGTGGCGGTGCCGGTCTCGGCGGTGCCGGAGTTCATCGCCCAGGCGAGCCGCGCGGTCGAGGCCGAGCTTCCAGGCATCCGGGTTGTCGCCTTTGGCCATGCCGGCGACGGCAATATCCACTTCAATCTGAGCCAGCCCGAGGGCGCGGACCGCGAGGCGTTTCTGGCGCAATGGGCGCATTTCAACCGGATCGTCCACGACATCGCGGTCGGCTTCGGCGGAACCATCAGCGCCGAGCACGGCATCGGCCGCCTCAAGCGCGAGGAGCTGGCGCGCACCGCCGCGCCGCTCGAAATCGAACTCATGCGGCGGCTCAAGGCGGCGCTCGACCCGCTCGGCATTCTGAACCCGGGCAAGGTGATCTGAGCGGGCGGGGCGCTCGCCTGCATTTGCTCTCGCAGTGGCGAAAAAAATCTGTATAAGATCGGCGCCATCGGGGAAGAGTTCGGTGCCCGGCGCGAGGCCGGCACTGAAAGTTGGAACGGGGGTTACGTTTTTTCTTGCAATCCCGCCGCGGATACCCGAAATAACGCGGCGCACCGGCGGCTTGCCGCGCGGCTTTACCTGGGAGGGAGAGTTGGCGACAAACGTCTCTTTTTTGGGTCCGGTTGCCCGGGCTAAATCCAAAAAGACTGAAGCGAAGCGTCTCGACGGGCCGATAGCGACCTCGTCGCATACGACCGCCTTGGCCGAGAGCCATGCTCCGACCAAGGATTATTTCGTCGAGCGGAACGGGCTTCGCTTCGCGGGCACGCATCTCCTCATCGACCTTTGGAGGGCCCGCGGCCTCGACGATCTCGAGTTGGTCGAGCGGGCGTTGCGTGAAGCGGTGGCCGCCTGCGGCGCCACGCTGCTGAACATCTACCTGCACCATTTTTCGCCCAACGGCGGCATATCGGGCGTGGCGGTGCTGGCGGAATCTCACATCTCCATCCACACCTGGCCGGAGCGGGAATTCGCGGCGATCGACATCTTCATGTGCGGCACCTGCGACCCGTATCAGGCGATTCCCGTCTTGCGGCGGATGCTGGGCACGGATTCGATCCAGCTGAACGAGCAGAGGCGGGGCCTTATGCCGTGACCTGGTTCTCGGAAAAGCTCCACGCCAACTATCAGCTCCAGCTTCTCGTAAATAAGACCCTCTTCCAGGAAAAGACCGCCCACCAGGATTTGATCATCTTCGAGAACCCGGTGTTCGGACGGGTTCTCGCCCTGGACGGCGTCATCCAGACCACCGAGGGCGACGAGTTCATCTACCATGAAATGCTGGCGCACGTGCCGATCCTGGCCCATGGCCAGGCGCGCCGGGTGCTCATCGTGGGCGGCGGCGACGGCGGCATGCTGAAACAGGTGCTGCGCCACGCGGGCGTGGAGGGCACGCTGGTCGAGATCGATCCCGGCGTGATCGAGCTTTGCCGCAAGTTTTTGCCCGCAATCGGCGAAGACGTTTTCGACGCGCCGCGCGCCCGCGTGGTCATCGCGGACGGGGCCAAATACATGGCCGAGACCGAAGACAAATACGACGTCATCATCGTCGATTCGACCGACCCCATCGGGCCGGGCGAGGTCTTGTTCCGGGCGTCGTTCTACGGCGACTGCAAGCGCTGCCTGAACGAGGGCGGCATTCTCGTCACCCAGAGCGGCGTGCCTTTCCTGCAGAAGACCGAGCTCACCAATTCCTACCAGCGGCTGGGGCAGCATTTCGCCGACGTCAGCTTCTACCTGGCCCCGGTGCCGACCTATGCCGGCGGTTTCATGGCCTTCGGCTGGGCGAGCGACAATGCGCAAGCGCGGCGGCTCTCGCCGGCCGTCATCGCCGAACGGTTCGCGAAATCGGGGCTCAAGACCCGCTACTACAACCCCGACATCCATGTCGGGGCTTTCGCGCTGCCCAATTACGTGCGGGCCCTTATGGCCTAGGCCGCGCGGCGTCCGCGGCTATTGCCGCGAACGCGGGACAGCGAAGCCCGCCTTCCGAGCGGGCTTAACCGATAGAACCTATTTCGACTTGATGGCGATCTTCTTGGCCTTGGGCTTAGCCGCACCGGCGTGTTTCGGTGCGCGAATCGTCAAAATGCCGTTTTCGAAACCGGCCGAAACCTTGCCTGGATCGACGTTGTCGGGCAGACGGAAGGAGCGCTCGAATTTGCCGTAGCTGCGCTCCGACATGTAATAATTCTTTTTCTTTTCCTCTTTCTCCGTCTTCTTTTCGCCTTTGATCGTCAGCAGATCATCGGAAACCACGACCTCGATATCCTTGTCGCTCATTCCCGGAAGTTCCGCCGTGACCACAAGCTCCTTTTCGCTGTCGGCGATGTCCACGCTCGGCACGAGCCCGCCTATGGCTCCGAACGCGCGCTCCATGCCGCGCAGCGGCTCGATATCGAAGATTCGCTCCGGGATGGTCATGCGGAACCCAAAGCCCCGCGAGAAATCCTCGAACAGGCGGTCGACCTGGTGCTGCAACGCATTTAGCGCAGTGAACGGGTTGGCTAACATCGCGGACGGCGATTCGCTTGCCGGGGCCGGCCGGCTAGACTTGCGAACCTCAACTTTGCCGGATTTTTTGGCCATGACAGTTGCCTCCCAAATTCCGAATCAAAATCACTCGCAGTGACGCGCAAAGCCGTATTTCAAAATGATAATCTTTAAGCCGTCCCGTCGTCTACGACACAAACCACCGCAGCCGTCGAGGCCATAACGGGCGCAGCACCGGACTGCGAAGAGCGCGCGGAAAAGATCAGGCAGCCGGCGTCGCAAGCGCCCTTTCGACTAGGGCGCGGGCGTTCGCCGGCATGTCGAGAGCGAGTGCGGCCGCATGGCCCTTCGGCGACATTTTCTTCCAGGTCTTTTGGACGATCGAGACGACCTTGTCGGCGTCGTGCTGCTGCGCGAAGTCGGCGAAGTAGTTTTCGAGGAAGACGAGGCAGGCGACGTCTTCCAGCGTCTGCGCCTCCGGATCCTGCTTGAGCCGATCCTTGCGCACCAGTGACTGAACCCGGGCGACGGTTTCAGCGTCGTAGCCCGCGTTGCGCAGGATATCGCCGGCAAGCTCGGCGTGCAGGTGTTTCAGGTCCGTGCGCCACTTCAGGTAGCCGATGCGGTCCATCGGATAGCCGTCGCGCGGGATTTCCCAGCGCCGGATGTGCTGTGCGCGCACCCCAAGGCGCAACGCCTCGGACGCCCCCGGCTCCAGCTTTTCCAGCCAGCGCGTCATCTGCTCGGCATAGACGACCTCTTTGGCCCGGCCGCTGCCGGGCGCCGGATTGGGATCTTCGGCGTTCGCCGCGTCGATGGCGGCGATCGCCCGCTCGAACCGATCTTTTATCATACGGACAAACGTACCACGCCCCGGCACCTCAGCGGCAGGTGCCGGTTGCGGGCAGCGCCACGAAATCGAGCCGAAGGGTCCGCAGATCAGTGTGCCGGTAAGGCGCTTCGACGGACTGGACGGGACCGTCGGGCGGTTCGGCGTCGAATGCTTCTTTCAGGAATTGCGCGAGCGCGGGCGGGACGGCGTCTCCGTCGTGCGCATCCCAGACGACGAGGCATTGGCCGGCCGCGCCGGGGGCGGGCGGCGGCGGCACATAGAAGGCGTATTTTGACGTCGCCACGCGCGAACCGGAAAAGGCGACCCGGAAGTTGCCGGCGATGTGCTCGTCGCCGGCCACGATCGTTCCGCCTGAGAAGCCGCGCGATTCGATTTCGCGCGCCAGTTCGGGATACGGCCGGAGCATGCGGCATTTGCCGCAGAATGGCGGCCCGCCCACGTCTTGGAGCAGGCGCGCGGCAATCACCGCGACCGCGGCCACGGCCAGAACGGCCACGAAGACCCGGAGCCGGCGCGGCGAGAATCCCGCGTCCTCGACCAAGCAGAAGAAATAGAGCGGGAAAAGAATCAGGACCGGGTGCATCCACCGGCTCTTGTAAAAGGTAATGCCGGCGATGAACACGCCCGCAAGCACGATGACCAGCATCGCCAGGAAGAAATGCTCGAGCAGCCGCCTCGAATCCAAGCCGCCGGGCCGAGCGGCATGGCGGCGCGCCGCGAGGGCCTTGGGAAAGATGGCAAGCGCAATCAACCACAATGGGGCCAGAAACATCGTAATCGCGATCGCGAGCGTCTGGAGACCGGTGGCGACGCCGGCGAAATAGGGCGCTTGCCCGCCGCGACGCATCACGCCATTGAAGACGTTGTGGACGGCGCTGCTGTGGAAGCCCCACAGGAAATAGGGCGTGACGAGCGCCGCCGTCACGATGAGCGTCAGAAGAATCCGGGGATCGCGCAAGGAGCGGCGCGAGGGCTCCTGCATCAATGCCGCCACCGATAGCGCGCCGATGAAGGCCGGATAGCCCCATTTCGACAGGAGCCCGATGCCGATGGCCACGCCGAGCGCCACATAGTCGCCGGTGCGGCCATCCTGGATTACCCGGAGCAGCACGTAGAACGTCGCGGCGCAGGCCGCGGTCAACAGTACCGTGTTGGTGAACCCCAAGTGGACGCCGTAGCCCACGGCGTAGATGAGCGAAGGCGAAAGCGCCGCCAGCAGCGCAATCCTGCGGTCGGCGAACATGCGCCGTGCGCTCAGATAGAAGAACAGGTAGCCGAGCGCCACGAGCGCATATTTGAGAAAGGCGAGCGCTGCGACAGTCACGCCGAACAGACGGAAGCTTCCCCACAGCAGCCAGGTGTAAAGAGGCGGCTGGCGCGGGTAGTAGGTCCACTGCAGGCTTTGGGCGAACAGCCCTTCGGCCACGTCGTCCACGCCGACGGTCGGTGAAAGCGCCAAGCGCAGGGCGAAATGAAGGGCAATGTAGCAGGCGAGCAGCGCCAGGAATCCGGGCCACCGGACAAGCCACTCGGCGAGGCCGCGCGCGGAACCGTTGTTGGCCGCCGTCATGAGCGGCCCGGTCCTATCCCGGCGCGGGCGGCACGGGTTGCGGCGGCGTGGTATAAGGGCGCCCCTGCGCCGCTATCGGAGACGGATCTGCCGATGTCAGTCGATAATGCTCGGGAGGTGTCATGGGCACCGCCCATGACACTCGAAGAGAAAATCGTAAACACGCTGGTCCCTGCGCCGGTGCTGTGGCGGTATCGTGCGGTGAAGGGGCTGTTGAGCGGTGAGCCGGAATTGCGGCTGTTACGGTATCTTGTGAACCCCGCCAAGACAAGCGTGGACGCGGGCGCCAACAAGGGCGTCTACACCTACTTCCTCGCCAAGCTCAGCCGCCACGTCTATGCCTACGAGCCAAATCCCAAAATCTTCCGCCTGCTCCGGCGTTCGGTCGGCTGGCCCAATGTGACGCTGCGCCCGATCGCGCTTTCCGATGCGACGGGCGAGGACCGGCTCATCGTCCCCCGCCGCAAGGCCGGGTATTCGAACCAGCTTGCGACGCTGCGTAAGGACAAATTCACGGGCGAGGTGTTGCAGGTGCCGGTGGAAACACGGCGGCTCGACGACGAGGACGTGGGCGACGTGGGATTCATCAAAATCGACGTCGAAGGTTTCGAGCGCAACGTGCTGCTGGGCGCCGCCCGGACCCTGGAAAAGGCGCGCCCCACCCTTCTCGTCGAGATCGAGGAGGCCCACACCAAGGAGCCGATCGAACAGACCCTCGCCTTCGTCTGCGGCCTTGGCTACGAGGGGCTGTTCCTGCTCCAGAACAGGCTGCTCCGGCTGTCCCGCTTCGATCCGGTGCGCAACCACCGCAAGGCAACGGCCCAGACCTTCGTTTACAATTTCATCTTCCTCCCGGTTTGAGGGGTATCGCGGGACTTTTCCCCTGCCCTGCCGCAGGCCCGGCATGGATGGGCGGGCGCGGTTCTGCTATCTGATGCCTCATGCCATCCGAACCGCCCACCCTTTCCGTCGTCGTTCCGGTCTTCAATGAAGCCGAGAACGTCCTGCCCCTTTTGGCGGAGATCGAGGCGGCACTGGCAGCCTCGCGCATGGCCTTCGAGATCGTCTATGTGGACGACGGCAGCCGCGACGACACGCCGAAGCTCCTGGCGGAGGCCCAGACCCGGTTCCCGCGGTTGCGCACCGTGCGGCTGCGCCGAAACTGCGGGCAAAGCACGGCGATCCGCGAGGGCGTCAAGGCGGCCCGCGGGCGCCTCATCGCCACGCTCGATGGGGACGGCCAGAACGACCCGGCCGATATCCCCCGCCTCCTCGCCGCGCTTCCCCAGGGCGCCTCGCCGCTGCCGCTGGTGGCGGGGCTGCGCCGCAAGCGGCGCGACAACTGGCTGCGGCGGGTCTCGTCGCGCATCGCCAACGCGCTGCGGAGCCGGATGCTGAAGGACGGGACGCCCGACACCGGCTGCTCGCTCAAGCTGTTCGAGCGCGAGACCTTTCTCGAGCTTCCCTTCTTCGACCACATGCACCGCTTCCTGCCGGCGCTCTTCCGCCGCCAGGGCCTCGAGGTCGTGATGGTGGACGTCGGGCATCGGCCGCGCGCACGCGGCGTATCCAAATACGGCGTCATGAACCGCCTGTGGGTGGGGATCGTCGACCTGTTCGGCGTCATGTGGCTGCAACGGCGCATGACGTCGCCCGAAATCGCCAACAAGGAATGACGAATATGAACGCGAACACGATTTGGCTGGCCGTCGGCTTCCTGGCCCAAGCCATGTTTTCGATGCGCTTCGTGGTGCAATGGATCCATAGCGAGCGCCATCGCCGCAGCGTCATCCCCGTCGCGTTCTGGTACTTCAGCGTGGCCGGCGGCGCGCTTCTTCTCGTCTACGCCATTTACCGCGAGGACCCGGTGTTCATCGTCGGCCAGGCGGCGGGGCTCCTGATCTACGGCCGGAACCTTTATTTCATCATGCGCGGCGACAACCCGCCCAAAACCGCGTGACGGCGGCCCGCCGCTTTCCGCACGGCCTGACGTGACGGACGCGGAATCCAGATCATGCCCGATGTGCCGGACACCGGCCGCGGCCTTCTTTGGGCGCAAGAACGGATATGCGCTTTCGCGCTGCGGGTCTTGCGGCTTCGTCTTCCTCGATCCGATGCCGACGCGCGATGAGCTGGCAAATCTTTATCGGGATGAAGCCGGAATCACCGCCGATTTCTATCCCAAGGCCGATTCGCGTTTCCGCCGCGCCTTTATCAAGGCGATCAAATTCGCGGGTTATATCCGGGGACGCGACGTGATTGATGTCGGCTGCGGGGGCGGCTTCGTGGCCGAGGCCATGCGCCGCGTCGGCGGGCGCGCCACGGGCCTCGACATCAGCGGGCGCGCGATCGCTTATGCCCGACGCCGCTTTCCTTCATGCGAGTTCGCCCGCGGCGTGCTCGAAGAGTTCCAGGAAACGGGGCGGAGCTTCGACTTCGTCTATTGCTCGGAGGTGATCGAACATGTTGCCGATGCCGACGCTTTCGCTGCGGCGTTGGCGCGAATTTGCCGCCCCGGCGGGCGTCTTTTCGTCACTACGCCCGACATCGGTCACTGGCGCGTGCCGAAAGACCTGGTGTCTTGGAGCCTCGTAGACCCGCCCCGGCATGTCCGCTATTTCAACGCGAAAAGCCTGACGTCGCTCTTGGAGCGCCACGGCTTCACGGTGCGCCGCAAGATGTTCAAGCTCAAGCCCGGTCTGCAGGTTCTGGCCGAACGCGTCTAGAGCCGACCCGCGCCCCTCGATTCAGAAGCCGATGGTGAGCCCGAGCTCGACATTGTGAGTTAAATACTCGCCGGTCGAGCCTTGGATCTCGGGCGTCGTCGTCGCGAAAAAGCGATAGCCCGCCCGCACCGAAAGATTGTTGGTGAGGGCGTAGCGCACGCCACCCATGAACTGATAGGCGAACACGAGGTCGCTGTCGTCCGCCCGGAGACGGTCGCTCACGACCGTGACGTCGGCAGCGCCGATCCCGGCGCCGATATAGGGCGTCAGATCGCCCCGCGTCTGATAGTCGTAAAGGACATTGGCCATGCCCGAGAAGGCCGAGACGTGGCCGTCCACGTCGCCGGTGAAGGCCGTGCCGAAGGCCCCGCCCGAAACCTTGTCGAGGCTGTTGCGGCGGTAGCCGAGCTCGGCCTCGGTGCGCAACCCGTTTTGCCACGCATAGCCGAGCGCGGTCGTGACCCCGAATCCGTCGTGCACGGCGAGCTCGCCCTGGCCGCCGGGGATGATCCCGTCCTTGATCGTTTCTTCCTCGAAGAATCCGTATGAGCCGCCGAAATCGGCATACCAGCCTTCGGCCAGCGCCGGCCCGGAAAGCGCCATAAGCGCCGCCGCGATCAAGACTCGCTTCATGCAGTGTCCCTCCTGAATGGGCGCCCTGCCCGGGCACCTGCTCGCCCTACCTGGGCGTCGGGAAAAGGATGACACGGCAACGGTTAAGGATTCGTTCCACAGCTGCACGGCGTAGAACAAATAGATACAATTTTATCTAAATTTCTTCCAAATTTTTCGCAAAATAAAAATAAGTAATAACGAAAATTCTATTTGATATATGCACTGTATTATGAGTTTTGATCTTTGAATTAATGAATCTACATTATAGACTAAAATTACGAAAAGAGACGAAAGGGAGCGTACGCCTCGTCCATCGGCGACCGCACAGAGGCCAACGAGGAAGCCATGACCGAAGACACGACCGCGCCAGTGCCCGCGTCCGAGCAAGGGCCCGCAGCGCATGCGGAGACGGACCTGCACTCGCAGCAGACCCGCGACCACGCCGCGGCATCGGCGATGACCGGTTTGGCGCCGGACGCAGAATCCGGCGAAGGCCACGCCGTGGCACCGGGCGAAGACGCAGCGCTATCGTCGGCGGACGCGGGCCCCGGGGGCGGAGCGCCGGATGACGACGGGGGTTCCGGGGCGCCATGGGCGCTCGACGTGGCCACGCTTCTCGGGGATGGGGCCAAGGACCTCTTCGCCCTTTTGAATGTGCCGTATCCCGACGATCCGGACGCCGAAGCCGCGCTCCTCGCCGGGATCCAGCCGGCGGCGGGTCACGCCGGCGCGCCCGGCAATACCGGGGCGTCTTTCGCCCCCTTCGCACTAGGCGATCTGCCGGATAGAATTTCGCATACGGGGCCTCAGGCCCCGATGACATCGTCTTTTTCTTTCGAGCCATTCGGCGCGCATTCGGAAGTCACGCCGCATATGCTGTTCGCCCGCGATGCCGGAGCGGACCTCAACGCATCTTCAAAGGCCGAAGACAGCGGCCCGGACGGAGCCGGCGGTCCAGGCGGTGAAGGCGGAAATGGCGGCGACGGCGGCGATGGCGGACCCGACCAGCAGGCAATTTCCGGCGGGCCCAGCAACCAATCGCTTTTTGGCGGCGCGGGGAACGACACGATCCATGGCGGCGCGGGCGATGACAGCATCCGGGGACGATCCGGCGACGATGCGATCACCGGCGGCGCCGGCAACGACACGCTCCTGGGCGATGCCGGGAACGACACGGTCTCAGGCGGTGCCGGCAACGACACGCTTTTGGGCGACGGCGGGAACGACGCGATCTCAGGCGGCGCTGGCCACGACAGCATCAATGGCGGCGCCGGCAACGACACGCTCCTGGGCGATTCCGGGAACGACACGATCGCCGGCGACGCGGGCCACGACAGCATCAATGGCGGCTCCGGCGACGATGCGATCACCGGCGGTGCCGGAAACGACACGCTCCTGGGCGATTCCGGGAACGACACGATCGCCGGCGGCGCGGGCCATGATTTTCTCTCAGGCGGAGCCGGACAGGATTTTCTGTTCGGCGATCAGGGAGACGATAGCCTCGACGGCGGCGCCGGCCATGACCAGCTTTTCGGCGGGGCCGGAAACGACACGCTCCTCGGCAATGACGGCGATGACACGCTGCACGGCGGCGCGGGAAATGACCTTCTCTCGGGCGGATCCGGGCGGGATATCCTGTTCGGTGACAAGGGAGGCGATACGCTCGACGGCGGCGCGGGCGATGACCAGCTTTTCGGCGGCGCCGGACACGATGTCCTGTCCGGAGGCGCCGGCAAGGACCACTTATCCGGAAGTCCGGGATCCGACACGCTCACGGGCGGCGACGGAAAGGACACCTTCGCCCTTTCAGAAAATCACCTGGGGACAGACGTCGACCACATTACCGATTTCCACGTGGGCAAGACCGGCGATGTCCTTGACCTTTCCGGCGTTCTCAACATGCACAGCGGCGACGATCTATTCAATTTCGTTCACACCTCGACCGACGGCACCAACACCCATATTGATGTCAGTGTCAACGGAAACGGAAGCTGGACTGAAATTGCGGTGCTCGACAACTGCACGGTCGACCTGAACACGCTGGTCGCCAATAGTCAGATCGTCACCGCATAGGAACCGCGCCCACGGGATTCCTTTTCTCGCGGGTCAACCGTCGGAAAATCTGGCGATTGAAAGATTGGGGCCCGCGACCCGCCGGCGGCCTAGAGGACGCCGCCCTCGTCGCTGAGCAGACCGTCGGTAGCCTGCATCTTCTCGCGCAGGTGGCGCCGCCGCATCAGCTTGCGCTGGGCGCCAGACGGAAGATCGGTGATGGTCATGACGCTCCTTTCTATGAGAACGTCAATCAAGTCCTCGACCAGACGGCCCATAAGCAGATCGGAGACGAACAGCTCCCACTTGAGCTGGTCGGTCGAGCCGGCATCGGACAGGAACTGGATGACCTCCGGGTCCTCCGGGGCCAGCTCTTCGCTCGCGCCGCCTATGGGCGAACGGAAAATGCCGACGATATTGCCGTTCTCGTCGCGTGAAACGTAAGGCATGTTGAAGTCCCTTCCCCCAACCGGGCGTGGCATAAGACGAAGCAAAGCCGTGACTTACTCTACGACACCGCCTAACCGCCCTCAATAGCGGCCGGCAAAGTCGCGGTTTATTCGCTCGCCAAGTCTTGTCGGACACTAAAGGCCGCCTAATTTGTTATTATTTGGTAAAGCCCTTCGTGTGGGAGCGGCGGAGAAAAGCCCATGACATTACGGCTATCGCGCCTTGGCCCGCGGCTTATCGCCGTGGCGGCCGCTTGCCTCGTGTTCGCCGGAACGCCCCGATCCGCCGGCTCCGACGAACGGCCGGCCGTCGACCCGGGCAATCTGACCGGAAAACTTTTGGTTGCAGCGCCCAGCATGGACGATCCGAACTTCGCCAAGTCCGTCATTTTCATGGTGGAGCATAACGAGCACGGAGCCCTTGGGATCGTCATCAACCGCGTGCTCGGCGCGGCGCCGGCGGCCGAAGTCTTGAAAGGGCTCGGAATCCAGGCCGACGGCGCCTCGGGACAAATCCGTGTATTTCTGGGCGGGCCGGTCGAGCCGCAAGTGGCTTTCGTGCTCCATTCCACCGATTATTCGAATCCCGACACGCGCAATATCGCGGACGGCGTCGCGGTGACCGGAGACGCGAAAATTCTGGAAGCGATTTCGCGGGGCGAAGGTCCGCACAAGAGCCTGCTCGCGCTCGGTTACGCCGGTTGGGGACCCGGGCAGCTCGAATCCGAGATGGCGCGCGATTCGTGGTACGTGGCGCCGGCGGATCCGAATATCGTGTTCGGCGACGATATCACGGCAACGTGGAAGCGCGCGCTCGCCACAAGCGGCGTCGATCTTTGACTGCCGCCGCGGCCCAGGACCGCGGGGCCGAAATTGCGACGATCCGCGCGGCCGTGCCCGATTATGAAATTGTAATCGTACCTGTCATCCCAAACGCCTCATGGAATGGCGCGGTGCATTTGAGATTATAGATCCCCTCATTCACCGGCACGAACAGCAGTTCCTTCGATTCCCCGCCACCGAGCGCGATCGCCTTGAGCAGAGGGTGATCTATGGTGCCGCCGTCTTCGATCAACTTTTCGGCGACGATGGATTTGAAAAACTCTTCGGCCGCGAAAAAGTGCGTATGCTTACTGTTATTCTGGAGGCGCAGGCGATATGCCTTGCCTGCCTCGAAGTTGAGCTGGGGCGGCTGGAACTCATAATCGAGGACCGTTACCGTCACGATCGAGGCCTGCGTCCAATCGGCGGCGGCGGCCCGCGCATCGGACACATAACCTGCCTTCGAATCACTGAAGCTGTCTTTGGCAACGGCGCAACCAGCAAGCGCCAATACCAGTACCAGCGGTGCCACGATGTGCGTGCCGGTCCGCATGTTCGCCCCTCCCTGTCTCGAACCCGTCTTCCGGGTTGTAAACGCCGGTTGCGCGGATTCGGCGCCAAAGGAGCAGCGTAATCAAGAGACACGCCGCTCACAAGTTCGTGAAGCATCGGACCACGGCCGGACACAGATTAGACACAGCTTACCGCGGTTTTGAACCGCCCTTTCTGTCCACATGGCCGAGATCCCGATCCGGCGCCACGCGGTCACGAACCCGTTGCTTGAGCTCCGCGATTTCGGGGAACCGGCCCTCGGCCGCGCGCGACCATACCGTCTCGCCCTCGACCCGGATCTCGAACACGCCGCCCGTGCCGGGGACGAGAGCGATTCCGCCCAAGTCGGATTCGAAGGTGGCGAGCAGCTCCTGTGCCATCCATGCGGCCCGCAGCAGCCAACGGCATTGGGTGCAGTATTCGATCTCGATCCTGGGTTTGGTGGACATCGTGGAACCTACCTGGACGGCCCCCGCACCGGCCCGGCCGCCCGCGCCTCGCGCGCCGCCGATCCCGCGCCGTGGCGGCGCGGGCGCAGCTTTGCAAAGACCCGCGCCGAGCCAGCCTCGAACCGGTCGAGGTAGATGTAGATCACCGGCGTGAGATAGAGGGTCAGCAATTGCGACACGGCGAGCACGGCCAAGAGCTTTCGAAACAACGCCATTGTCGCGGAATCCTGAATTGCGCCAGGTTACGGTTACGTTGCCCCGGCCGCGCACAATGTAATGCGGATCGCGGCCCCCGGTAAGCCCCGGGAACGGCGAAGTCGCCCGGGCCGGATGCCGGGGTTTGCCAGCAACGCCCGAGCATTACACGCGGGGAGCCGCCCGTTCCTGCGCGGGCGTCCCCCGCTACCGGGGCGGGCCGACCGTCATGAGGTCGAAGGGGAAGACATAGGCCTGAAGCATGACGAGCACGCCGACCAGAGCCGCGAGAACAAGGCTGTGGAGGAAGACGCGGCGCAGGATCGCACCTTCGTGCCCGATGAATCCGGTCGCGGCCGACGCGACGACGATGCTTTGCGCATCGATCATCTTGCCCATGACGCCGCCGGAGCTGTTGGCGGCAGCCATCAATGTCGGACTCAAGCCCAGTTGGCCGGCGGAAATCGTCTGCAGTCCGCCGAACAACACGTTGGAGGCCGTATCCGAGCCGGTGAGCGCGACGCCGACCCAGCCCAGCATCGCGCCGAAGAACGGATAAAACGCCCCGGTGCGGGCGAAGGCCAGTCCCATCGTGGCATCAAGCCCGGCGTAGCGCGTGACGAAGCCGAGCGCGACCATGGCGGCGATGGTGGCGAGAGAGTGACGCACGCGATAAAGCGCGCGCGCATAGAGGCGCAGCATCGCTTGGGGCGAGAGCTTGAGCACCGCGCCGCTGAGGAGCGCCGCAACCAGGATTCCGGTTCCGGTCGCCGACAGCCAATTGAAATTGAACACTGCCGCCTCGGGCCGCGGCGCCGCGACCACGGGCGGCATGCGAAGCGCCATGTTATCGAGGCCCGAGACCGGGATTCGAAACGCCGACACGGCATCGAGCGCCGCGCGTATTTGCGGCAGGCCCCAAAGAAACACCGCGATGCAAAGGATGAGCCAGGGCGCGAAAACTTGCCATTCGGGCCGTTCGTTCCCGGCGCACGCCGCGCCATGCGAAGCGCGCCGATCCTCGGACGCTTCAAAGACCGTTCCGGCGCCGGTACCAAGCGACAAATCGCGCGGATGCCAAAGTCGCAGGAAAAGGACGAGGGCTCCGGCCGACGCCGTGGCGGCCACGACATCGACCAGCCAAGGCCCGTGGAGGTTCGAGACCAGGAACTGGACGATGGCGAAGGTGGCGCCCGCCACGAAGATCGCGGGCGCGACGCCGACCATTCCGCGCCAGCCGGCGAAGGCCGCGACCAGCCAAAACGGAATCAGGATCGAGAAGAAGGGAAGCTGCCGGCCGACCATGGCACTGAGATCGAAGAGGTCGAGGTTCGTGGCGGCCTGCAACGCCACGATGGGCGTGCCGAGCGCCCCGAAGGCCACCGGCGCAGTGTTGGCCAACAATGAAAGACTGGACGCCGCGAGCGGCGGGAAACCCAGGCCGATCAGGATTGCGGCGGTAATGGCGACCGGAGCGCCGAACCCGGCGGCGCCTTCGAAGAACGCCCCGAAACAGAACGCGATGAGAAGAATTTGAAGACGGCGGTCGGCGGTGACCGCGGTGAGGTGCTCCTTGAGCATGGCCAGCAGACCTTGCGACTCGGCAATCTCGTAAAGAAACAGGACATTGAGAACGATCCAGCCGATCGGCAACAAGCCGTAGGCGCCGCCCAGTGCCGCGCTTTCGAGGGCCAGCCCAGGCGGCATGCGGAACACGAAAACGGCGACAAGCAGCGCGCAAGCCAGCCCAAGAAGCGCCGCGCGATGCGCCTTCATGCGCAGGAGGCCGAGCCCGGTTAACAGGACGAGTATCGGGAGCGCCGCGAACAGGGTTGAGCCAAAGGCGCTTCCCAGCGGATCGTAGTTTTGCTCCCAGGCCATGCGGTCCCCCCGAACGCAGCGGCGGCGATACTAACCGATCCGCGCGGCTATCCGAAGTTTCGAAATCCGGGGCCCCGCAGGATTCCACCAGTGCGGGCGTGTAAGTGCATACGAACGACTCCCATCATAATCAGGAGCACAGCATGACGCGTATGACCCGATTCGCTTACGTCCTGGTCCTCGGCCTCTCCCTTGTGCCGGTCTCGGGCTGGTCCGTCTTCGCCGACGACGCCGCGCCCTCCGGCCAGGCGGCGCAGGGCACGGACCAGGGCGGCGAAAAAATGCACAAAGAGCGCGGGGAGTGGTGCAAGAACAATCCCGAAAAGTGCAAGGAGCGGCGTGAACACCGCCGGGAATGGTGCAAGAACAATCCCGACGCGTGCAAGAAGAAGCACGAGGAATGGTGCGAGAAGCATCCCGACCGCTGCCACAAGGGCGACGGCGATTCGAAGGGCGAACCGGATGCCCCGGGCAAGTCTCCGACCGAGTAACTTCGAATAATCGAGAACACCGCGGCCGCGGTCCAAGTCATGGATCGCGGCCGTATTTTTTTGAGCGAAAGACGGATGCGCGATGGCGCTGTCTCGGCCACAATAGGCGCCCTGATTCCTGACTGCAGCAACCGCGGAGAACGAGATGGGTTCGATGATCGAGTTTGCGCGGCCCGACGGGGGCCGCACGAAGGGCTATCTTTCAAGCGCCGGGACGGGAAAGCCCGGGATCGTCGTGATCCAGGAATGGTGGGGCCTGAACGACCAGATCTGCGGCGTCGCCGATCGCTTCGCCCGCGCGGGGATCACGGCGCTAGCCCCCGATCTGTTCGCGGGGCGGGTGACGGCCAAGGCCGACGAGGCGAGCCATTTGATGAACGGCCTCGATTTCCCGGCGGCGACGCACCAGGACATCCGGGGCGCGGCACGGCATCTCAAGAATCTCGGCGGCAAGGTCGCCGTCATGGGGTTTTGCATGGGAGGGGCGCTGACGCTCGCAGCGGCGGTGCATGTTCGCGAGATCGACGCCGCGGTGTGTTTCTACGGCATTCCACCCAAGGACTTCGCCGACCCGGCCAAGATCCGCGTTCCCTTCCAGGCTCATTTCGCCAAACACGACGACTGGTGCACGCCCGCGGCGGTGAATGAATTGGAAGCGGCCTTAAAGAAAAGCGGCGTCACTTACGAGATCCATCGCTATGACGCCAAGCATGCGTTCTGCAACGAGCGCAACGAAGGCGCCTATGACGCGGCGTCGGCGAATCTGGCTTGGGAACGGACGATGAAGTTTCTAGCCGCGCAGTTGTAGGAAGGCGGCGCGCGGCCAGCCGACGTTACTGAACTTCCATGCATTTGCCGAGGCACTGCCGCTCGTTATTGTCGCAGGCTTCCCGGCGCGGCTCCGCCGACGAATCGCACTGGCTCTTGCATGTGTCGCATTGCGAGTGGCATTGCTCGAGCGCCGTCGATTCCATGTTCTCCTGGCACCGGCTGCATGCGCTTTCGTCGCAACTCGCCTCGCACTCGTCGATCGAATCGGGCACGTCGGATTCGCAGGTTTCGCGGTCCAGGGTACAGCGTGTCTCGCAATGCTCCTTGCCCGGCGTGACGTCATTTGTGCCGGCCGCGTGCGCCGGGGTTAGCGCCGAAACGCCGTAAAGAACCGCGGCCCAGAGCATGATCCATGGGAATTTCATCGGATTTTCCTAGCCCGTCAGTCTTCAAGTTGAAAGCGTAGCGCGGCCGCGGGGGCGATGAAATGGTGCCCAGGGGCGGGCTTCTGTAAGTTATTAAGATCAATAGCTTACCGTAAAGTGGGGCGCCGAATCTTCCGGTGCCGTTATTACGCTTTCCGCGGACAGCGTCCCACCGATTGACGGGCCAAAATGGCGCGTCTTCACGGCGAATTCTGCCGACGCGTCACGCGCAGGATTTTGCTCCAGCATTCGCACCCGAACCAATCCGATTCGGGATAGTGTCCCTCGGACGGTCGCTCTGCAGCCTCATAGAGGCGCTACACATAATGGATAAACGTGACGCAGGTTTCCACATATTTGTGTCCTGCCGATACGTCGTCCGGAGTGTACGCCTTCTTTTCGATTACCGTTTCGAATTGCGCGCGCAAACCCTCCTGCATCTTGTCTGTCAGAATCTGTATGAGCGCCTCCTCGGATCCGGTTTCGATCGCCTTATCGGCCGCCGGAATGGCGCGGCCAAGGTCTCGCCCGGCAGGCTTGAGTCCTGTGTCAGGAGCACCCCGACCGGCCCGGTGAAGCCGCACCAGCGATTCGAAGAAGAATCGGTCGGCAAGTGCCGGTGCTTGAGGGTTGCGTCTGCGTCCAGCTATTGCCTCCATGAAAGCATCTTGGATTTCAGCAGCGTCCTCTGCGCGAACCCGGACTAGCACCCGATTGACATCGCCGCGTTCAAGGGCCTGCCGAGCTGCCGTGACTACAGGCCTATCAAGCCCCTTGCTCCGCAACCCAGCTCGCACCAGGACCGCGCCGTCCCTCCACAGGCGGCGTCGCGGGCGCTCTTTTGGCCAAAAAATCCCGTGCGTTAATCCACTTCAATGCCTTCGCCGCCGAGTTCGGTGACACTGATCCGGGATCGCCGGTGCCGGCCGGCGCGGCTGGGAGCACGGCGACCGGCGGTGGAATCGCGGCGCCCGCAACGACGGAAAAATCGCCTGATGAAGGGGCCAAGACCATGCCATCCTTAAGAAAATTCGTACCGTCCGGCCCCGGCGCAAATCACCCCGCGCCGGATTATGCCCGCAGCCTCATCGAGGCCAGCCTCGACCCGCTGGTCACCATCAGCCCCGAGGGCAAGATCACCGACGTCAACGAGGCCGCCATCAAGGTCACGGGCGTCCCCCGCGACAAGCTCATCGGGACCGACTTCTCCGATTATTTCACCGAACCGGACAAGGCCCGGGAAGGCTACCGGCAGGTCTTCGCCAAGGGCTTCGTCACCGACTATCCGCTGACGATCCGCCACAAGGACGGCGCGGTGACCGACGTGCTCTACAACGCCTCGGTCTACAAGGACGTGCGCGGCAACGTGCTCGGCGTGTTCGCCGCCGCGCGGGACGTCACCGAATCCAAGCGTCTCTTGCGTGAGTTTTCCGAGACGAAAAACTTCTTGGATAACATCCTGCAGAGCTCGACCAAATACTCCATCATCGGCAAAGATCTCAACCGCCGGATTCTCTCTTGGAACGAAGGAGCGCGGCGGAACTACGGCTATGCCGCGGAAGAGATCATGGGCAAGGACTCGAGCGTTCTTCACGCGCCGGAGGACATAAAGTCGGGGGCCGTCGAAAGACTGCTGGCGACCGCCTATGAGAAGGGATTGGCGGAGGGTGAATTCGAACGCGTCCGGCAGGATGGCTCCCGATTCGCGGCCAGCGTCGTCGTCACGCGGCGCAATGACCCTTCGGGCCATCCGATCGGTTATCTGCTGATGAGCAACGACATCTCCGAGAAGAAGCAGGCGGAAGAGCGGCTGCGTCACGCTTCCCAATACGCGCGCAGCCTGATCGAGGCGAGCCTCGACCCGCTGGTGACGATCAGCCCCGAGGGCAAGATCACCGACGTCAACGAGGCGACGATCAGGGTCACGGGCGTCCCCCGCGACAAGCTCATCGGCAGCGATTTCTCGAATTATTTCACCGAGCCGGAGAAGGCTCGCGCCGGGTATCGCGACGTTTTCGCCAAAGGCTTCGTCACCGACTATCCGCTGGCCATCCGGCACACCTCGGGCAGGGTCACGGACGTGCTGTACAACGCCAGCCTTTACCGCGACGAGACCGGCAACGTGGCCGGTGTCTTCGCCGCCGCACGCGACGTGACGGCGCAGAAGAAGGCCGAGGCGGAGATCGCCGAACAACGGACCAAGGAGCTGGACCGGCTCGCCGAACTCGAACGTTTCCAGAAGCTCACCGTCGGGCGGGAGCTGAAGATGATCGAGCTCAAGAAGGAAGTCGAAGAGCTGAAAGCGATGACCCCGCCCGGGACGACGCCGCCATGATCGGCGCCCTCGCAATGGATGCCGGGCGAGACCGGCCTGTCGACCCCGGCAACTACGCGAAGGCCATTCTCAACATCCTTGATGACTTCGGCGAGGAGAAGGCCTGGCTTGAAGAAACACAGGAGGCGATGCTGAACATCCTCGAGGATGCGCAGCTGGAGAAGGTCGGGGTCGAGTCCACCCACAAAGCCACTCTCAACATCCTGGCGGACTTCAGCGACGAGAAAACCGAGCTCGCCGAGGTCCAGCAGGCGATCCTGAATATCCTCGAGGACTTCGATGCCGAAAAGAACAAGGTCGAGCAGATTAACCGCGAGTTGGCCAGCGAGATCGCCGAGCGAAAGCGGGTGGAAGAGGGGCTCGAGGACGCCAACAAAGAGCTCGAGGCTTTCAGCTACTCGGTCTCCCATGACCTCCGCGCGCCGTTGCGCGCCATCGACGGCTTCAGCCAGGCGCTGCTCGAGGAATACCACGAGCGGCTCGACGCCGAGGGCCGGAACTATCTTGAGCGCGTGCGCGGCGGGGCGCAGCGCATGGGGCAGCTTATCGACGATCTGCTCAAGCTCTCGCGCATCACGCGCGCCGAGTTGAGCCTGGAGGACGCGGACCTCAGCGCGCTTGCGCAGGAGGTCGCGGACGGGTTGCGGCAGCACGATCCGAAGCGGTCGGTGCAGTTCGAGATCGTCCCGGGGCTCAAGGCGCGGGCCGACCTCCGACTGCTGCGCATCGTCTTCGAGAACCTGCTCGACAATGCCTGGAAGTTCACCGGCCGCCGGGCCGACACGCACATCGAGTTCGGGGCTATCGAGCAGGACGGCAAGCCGGCCTATTTCGTGCGGGACAACGGCGCCGGGTTCGATATGGCGTACGTCGGCAAGCTCTTCGGGGTTTTCCAGAGGCTGCACGACGCCCGCGACTTCCCCGGCACCGGAGTCGGGCTGGCCACCGTGCAGCGCGTGATCCACAAACATGGCGGGCGGGTGTGGGCCGAGGGGATTGTGGATCAAGGGGCCACGTTTTACTTCACGCTCTAATCCGATCCGGGAGGCGAAGATGAAAAACAAGGCCGTTCTGTTGGTCGAGGACAACCCCGACGACGAGGCACTCACGCTGCGGGCACTCAAGAAGAACAACATCAAGAACGAAGTCGTCGTGGCGCGCGACGGCAGCGAGGCGCTCGACTATCTATTCGGCGCCGGCGCCTATGCGGGGCGCGACGTGACCGACTTGCCGTCCGTCGTTCTGTTGGACCTGAAACTGCCCAAGGTCAACGGATTGGAGGTGCTCAAATGCATCCGCGGCGACGCGCGCACCAAGCTCGTGCCGGTGGTGATCCTCACTTCCTCTAAGGAGGACCGGGACGTGGTCAACAGCTACAGCTTCGGCTGCAACTCGTATGTACGCAAGCCGGTGAAATTCGAGGAGTTCCTCGATTCCACGCGCCAGTTGGGCCTCTACTGGCTGCTGCTTAACGAGACGCCTTAGCGCTGAGGTGTGCCATGGGAACCCCGCTGCGCGCACTGATCATCGAGGATTCGGAAGACGACACGCTGCTCCTGATGCGCGAGCTTAGGAGCGGCGGCTACGAGCCGGAGTACGAGCGCGTGGATAGCGCTGCGGGGCTGACCAGCGCGCTCGAGCGGCGCGAGTGGGACATCGTGTTCTGCGATTATACCTTGCCGCGGTTCGGCGGCGCGCAGGCGCTCGCAATGGTGCGCGAGCGCGGCCTGGATGTGCCGTTCATTTTTGTCTCCGGCACGATCGGCGAGGAGACCGCTGTGCAGATGATGAAATTGGGTGCGAACGACTACCTCATGAAGGGCAACCTCCGGCGCCTGCTGCCGGCCGTCGAACGAGAGCTTCGCGAGGCGCAGACCCGGGGCGAGCGCCGCCGGGCGACGGAGCGATTGTCCTATCTGGTCCACCATAACGTGCTTACCGGGCTGCCGAACCGCGTCCTGTTCCTGGATCGGCTGGGGCAAGCAATTCACGAGGCCAACCGCCACGGGCGCGTCGTGGGGGTGTTGCACCTCGATGTCGATCGCTTCAAGTCCATCAACGGCAGCCTCGGGCACGCCGCCGGCGATGAGCTTTTGAAGGCCATTGCAGCGCGTCTCGGCGCGACGCTCCGCCCAGGCGATACCGTCGCGCGCCTTTCTGGCGACGAGTTCACTCTGCTTCTCTCCGACATGGCGCGTGTGGACGACGCCGCGACCGTGGCGCGGAAGATCCTCGACAGCTTGGCACAGCCGTTCGAGAT
>DATDPM010000085.1:0-11246 GCA_035292745.1 Alphaproteobacteria bacterium
GTCTACCAGTTCCGCCAAGCGGGCCCGCGTGCGACCCTAACCCCCCGCCCGGCGCCTTCGCAAGCGCCGCCCCGGCGTTCGCATGTTCGCGCGCCGCAGCCGGCGCGTCCTGCGATTCGCGCGGCCGCCGGCCGTGGGCTAGGCTCGGCAACGGGGAGACCGCATGACAAGCACGAGCCCGTCACAATTCGACGCCGCGTTTTGCGAAGGCCTCGAGCGGCTGTTCCGCTGGCGCCGCGACGTCCGCCATTTCCGCCGCGACGCGATCCCGCCCGAAACCGTCGCGGCGCTCGTCGATCAGGCCTGCCTCGCGCCCTCGGTCGGCTTCAGCCAGCCGTGGCGCTTCGTGAGCGTCGAGGACGCGGCGCGCCGGGCGCGGGTCCGCGATAATTTCCTCAAGTGCAACCGGGAGGCGCTCGCCGATTTCGCGGGCGAACGGGCGAAGCTCTACGCCACCCTGAAGCTCGCCGGGCTGGACGAGGCGCCGGTGCATCTGGCCGTGTTCGCCGACAACGCGACCGGAACCGGCCACGGGCTGGGGCAAAAGACCATGCCCGAGACGCTCGCCTATTCGGCGGTGATGGCCATTCACACCTTTTGGCTTGCGGCGCGCGCGCGCGGCATCGGCCTGGGCTGGGTCTCGATCCTCGATCCCGACGCCGTCAAGGCGGCGCTCGACGTGCCGCAAACCTGGGCCTTCATCGCCTATCTTTGCGTCGGCCTGCCCGAGCGGGAATCGGACGAACCGGAATTGCTGCAGCGCGGCTGGGAGCAGGCGGATGAAACGGCGCGGCGATTGCTGCGGCGCTGACGGCATGGTCGCGGCGCGGTCAAACCGGTTCCTGCTCGATCGGCTCGCCGCCCAGCTCCGTGACGAGCGCGCGAAGCTGCTCCACGGCGCGCGCCAGCAAGGCTCCGTCCTCGGCGCGCAGCACCAGGCTCGTCCCGAAGCGCCGCGCGCGGAAGAACGGATAGCTGCCGATCTCGACTCCGGGGAAGCGCCGCTGCAGCGCGGCCAAGCCCTCCGCGATCGCGCCTTCGGCCAGGTAACAGGAAACGGTGCGCGAGAGCACGGGCAGGCCGCCCTTGAGCCTTCCGATCAGCCCGTCGAACATCGCCTGCATGATCGAAGGGACGCCGGCGAGCACGAACACATTGCCGATCTGAAACCCCGGCGCGCCGCTCACCGGGTTGTCGATGAGGATGGCGCCGTGCGGCATGTCGGCCATGGCAAGCCGCGCGTTGTTGACATCGCCCGGCGCGTATTGCCGCGTCAGACGCGCGAGCGCCTCGGCGTTGCGCTCGAGCGGCAGGCCGAAGGCCTTGGCGATGGCCTGGGCCGTGATGTCGTCGTGGGTGGGGCCGATGCCCCCCGTGGTGAACACATACGTGCAGGCATTGCGGCACGCGTTGACCGCGGCGACGATGTCGTCCTCGCGATCGGCCACCACCCGCACTTCCATGAGCCGGATTCCGATCTGGTTCAGCTTGGAAGCGATATAGGGGAGATTGGCGTCGGTCGTGCGGCCCGAGAGGATCTCGTTGCCGATGATGACCAGCGCGGCGGTGACGGGATTCGGCATGGGCCTGACGGTTGCGAGTATCACGGGCGATGGTAGCAGCGCGCGGGGCCGGGTTTAAGGCCGGGATGAATTGCGTGACGGATGAATTGCGTGACGAAAGCCGCGTCCCCAGAGCGTGATCTAGGCTGCCGGCCATGAAGTTTCCGGCCCCTCTCCTGCCCGCCCGGCTGCTGCGCCGTTACCAGCGGTTCCTGGCGGACGTCGAGCTGGCCGACGGCACGCTCGCGACCGCCCATTGCCCCAACCCGGGCTCGATGATGGGGCTGGCCGAGCCCGGCACCGAGCTGTGGCTGTCCGAGAGCGCGGATGCCAAGCGAAAGCTCCGCTACGGTCTCGAGCTCGTGCGGGTAACCGGGGCCTTCGTCGGCGTCCATGCCGGGCGCGGCAACGCCATCGTCGCCGAGGCCCTGGCCCGGGGCCTCATCCCCGAGCTTGCCGCCTATGGCGCGGTGCGGCGCGAGGCGCCGATGGGGGCGCGGTCCCGGGTCGATTTCTTGCTGGAAGGGCCCGGGCTCCCCACCTGTTATGTCGAGGTGAAGAGCGTGACTTTGCGCCGCAACGCGGCCGGCCCGGCCGAGTTCCCGGATGCGGTGACGGCCCGGGGCGCGCGGCATTTGGCCGAGCTTGGCCGGATCGCGGCGGCGGGCCAAAGGGCGGTCATCCTTTACCTGGTGCAACGGGGCGACTGCGCCCGATTCCGCCTGGCCGCCGATCTCGACCCGGCCTATGCCCGGGCGGCGGCGGAAGCGCGGAAAGCGGGGGTCGCGGCCCTATGCTATGCTTGCGCCGTGAGCCCCGAGGGCATCCATGTGGAGCGGGCCCTGCCCGCAGAGTGAGCCGGATAGCGGATTGGAGATGTCGAACCAGATGAAGCAGGCGGAGAATTTCAGCGCGCCGAGACCGGCCATCACGATCCATGCCCCGGAGCATTTCGAGGGCATGCGGCGCGCCGGAAAGCTGGGGGCCGAGGTGCTCGACTTCATCACGCCCCATGTCAAGCCGGGCGTGACGACCGGCGAGCTGGACAAGCTGTGCCACGATTACATCGTCGCCCACGGCGCGGTGCCCGCCCCGCTCGGCTACCGGGGCTTCCCAAAATCGATCTGCACCTCGGTGAACCATGTGGTGTGCCACGGCATCCCCGGCGACAAGCGGCTTTCCGACGGCGACATCCTCAACATCGACGTGACCGTGATCCTGGACGGTTGGCACGGCGACACCAGCCGCATGTTCTGCATCGGCGACGTCGGCGTCAGGGCGCGCCGTCTGGTGGAAATCACCTACGACGCGATGATGCGCGGCATTTCGGTGGTGCGCCCCGGCGCCACCACCGGCGACATCGGCCATGCCATCCAATCCTGCGTCGAGCCGCACCGCTTTTCGGTGGTGCGCGACTTCTGCGGCCACGGCGTCGGGCGCGTGTTCCACGACCAGCCGAGCATCCTTCATTACGGCAAGCCCGGCGAAGGGATCACGCTGCGCGAAGGGATGTTCTTCACCGTCGAGCCGATGATCAACGCCGGCCGCTACGAGGTGAAAATACTCGCGGACGGCTGGACGGCGGTGACCAAGGACCGCTCGCTTTCGGCGCAGTTCGAGCACACGGTGGGCGTCACCGCCGACGGCTACGAGATCTTCACGATCTCGCCCGCGGGGCTGCACCGCCCGCCCTACGGCGATGGGGCGTAGCGCCGCGCGTGCGCCAACCGTTCTCGCCGAGGCCGGGCTCACCATCGAAAGGCGGGCCGCGCCCGGCGGAAACCCCGCGTATCTCGTCAAAGGCAATACGCACCATTACCGCCGCCTCCTGCGCGAGCTCGGCGGGACATGGGACAAGCTCGGATTCGGCTGGGTCTTCGAAGGCGCCGATCCGGCGGCAAAGATCGCGGACGGGATCGGCAAGGAGCGGGCCAAGCCGCCGGGATTTTCCGAGAGCGGCGAACAGGCGCAACTGGCCGGGCGGCCCCATTACCACGGCCACCGCCAGCGCCTTCGCGAACGGTTCCTGTCGGGCGGCTCCGCAGCGTTGCCCGATTACGAGCTGCTAGAGTTGTTATTGTTCCACGCGATTCCCCGCATCGACGTCAAGCCGCTCGCCAAGGAGCTGCTGGCGCGATTCGGCAGTTTCGCCGCGGTGCTCAATGCCGCGCCCGAGCGTCTCGCCGAATTCGAGCCGGTGACGCATCATGTGATCGTGCTTTTGAAGACGGTGCGCGAGGCCGGCGAGCGCCTGGCGCGGTCCGAAGTGATGGCGCAGCCGGTCATCGGCTCGTGGGACAAGCTTCTCGACTATTGCCGCGCCAGCATGGCCCACGGACCGGTCGAGCAGTTCCGGCTGCTGTTCCTCGACCGCAAGAACCGGCTCATCGCCGACGAGGTGCAGCAGAAGGGCACCGTCGATCATACGCCGGTCTATCCCCGCGAGGTGGTGAAGCGCGCGCTCGAGCTCAACGCCACCGCCATCATCCTCGTCCACAACCACCCGAGCGGAGATCCGACGCCGTCTTCGGGCGACATCGCCATGACGCGCGAGGTTCGCGAGGCCTGCGAGAAGCTCGGCATCGAATTACATGACCACGTCATCGTCGCCAAATCCGGACACGCCAGCCTGAAGAGCCTGGGGCTGATCTGACGCCGCAGACCCGCACGGGGCGCAGTTTCGTAACCGGGATGAAATGAGTCGGCGGATCGGGTAGCTTGCGCCAATGCTGCAGCAGACCATCACCTTCCGCGACATCCTTCATCCCGTCACGGCGGAGGATTTCTTCGACGAGACATACGGCCGCCGGCATCTTTACGTGCCGGGAACCCCGGAGAAATTCGCGCGCGTATTCTCCTGGGAGGCGATGAGCGAGCTGCTCAGCACCACCGCATTGTGGACCGACCGCTCGATGAAGACGGTTCTCGACGGCCGCCAACTGACGCCCCAGGAGTTCTGCCGCCCGGCCTTGACGCGGGAAGGCCAGGAGACGCTGCAGCCCGACCCCAGGCGCGTTTCGGAGTTGCTGCGGAAAGGCGCCACCGTCGTCCTCGATTTCATCGAATCGCTGACGCCCGAGCTCGCCTCGGTCGCCGCGACCCTCGAGATCGTGGCCGGGGGCCCGGTCGCCTGCAACGCCTATTGCTCATGGCAGGCGCACCCCGGTTTTGCCGCGCATTTCGACACCATGGACGTTTTCGCCCTGCACATTTCCGGCACCAAGACCTGGCATCTTTACGAAGGGCGCGCCGAGGGCGCGGCGGAGATTCCCGGATTCAACTGCGCCAGCGTGCCGCCCGAGCAGCGCGAACTGGCCAAGGGCCGCGTGCTCCAGGAAGTGACGATGAAGCCCGGCGATTTCCTGTACGTCCCGCGCGGCCAGTATCACGACGCGCTCGCCACCAGCGAGGCTTCGCTTCACGTTTCCTTCGGCGTGACCGAGCCGATCGGGCAGGATTTCATGGCGATCCTGCTCCCCACACTGGCGCGCGACCCGCTGTTCCGCGCCTCGCTCCCGCATTTCGACGAGCCGGAAGCGCATCAGGCGCATTTGCGCAAGCTGGCGGAGCGGATGCAGGCGATCGCCGCCGACCCCGAGACCTCCGGCGAGATGCGCGCGATTCAACGCCAGCGCGCTTCGCGCCATTGCGTGACGCGCTTCGCTTTGCCGGCGCGCAAGGAATCGTCGGTGTTTCGCGTGCGCTCGCTTCACGCCAAGCTGGCGCGGCGCGGCGGCGACTTCGCGCTCAAGACAAGGTCCGGCGAGGGAACGCTTTCGGCCGCGGAAGGCAAAGCGGCGCAATGGGCGATGGCCCGCGACTACTTCGACGCCGACGGCTTTGCCCAGGAAACCACGAACGGCGATGCGGCCGCGGCCGCGCAAATCCTGACCAAGCTTTCCGCCGCCGGGCTCATCGAGCGGCTGTAGCATTTGAGGCCGTTGCGGCGGTAGCCACGGCTGGGTAAAGGGCCTACAAAAGAGACATGTTCACGAAGCGCATCACCCTGTTCACGCTCCTCGGCTTCGAGGTGCGGGTGGACTTGAGCTGGATCTTTCTCGCCGTCCTCGTCACCTGGACGCTCGCGGACGGCGTGTTCCCGCACTACTACCCGAATCTTCCCGCCGCGACCTATTGGTCCATGGGCCTGTTGGGCGCGGCGGGGCTGTTCTTCTCGATCATCTTCCACGAGTTGTGCCATTCCCTGGTCGCGCGCCGGTACGGGCTTCCCATGGGCGGGATCACGCTGTTCCTGTTCGGCGGAGTCGCCGAGATGACGGATGAGCCGCCGAGCCCGCGCGCCGAGTTCCTGATGGCCGTGGCGGGGCCGATCTCGAGCGTCGTTCTCGGCGGGGCGTTCTATGCCGTCCGCTACGTCGCCGCGACGCTGGGCGCGCCGCCGGCGGTGGACGGCGTGCTGTTTTATCTCGGACTGATCAATCTGGTGCTGGCCGCGTTCAATCTGGTTCCGGCCTTCCCGCTCGACGGCGGGCGCATGCTGCGGGCGGCCCTGTGGCACTGGAAGGGGAACCTGCGCTGGGCCACCCGGGTTTCCTCGCTGATCGGCGGCGGCTTCGGCATCCTGCTGGTGTTCCTCGGCCTGCTCAACGTCGTGCAGGGGAATTTCATCGGCGGCATGTGGTGGTTCCTGATCGGTCTGTTCGTGCGCAACGCCGCCTCGATGTCGTATCAGCAGGTGTTGATCCGCCAGGGCTTCGAGGGCGTGCCGGTGCGCCGCGTCATGAACCCGAAGCCGGTTGCCGTGGCGCCGAATCTCACCATCGCCGACCTCGTGCACGATTATTTCTACAAGCACTATTTCAAGACGTTTCCCGTGGTCGACGGATCGCGGCTCGTGGGTTACGTCTCGGCGCGCGACGTCAAATCCGTACCGCGGGAACGCTGGCCGTTCACGACGGTCGCAAATATCATGAGCCGCTGCACGCCCGACAACACGATCCGTCCCGACGTGGACGCGATCCAGGCCCTGCAGGCCATGAACCGCACCGGGAACAGCCGTTTATTGGTGGCGGAGGGCGAGCGGCTGCTCGGCATCGTCTCGCTCAAGGACATGATGAGCTATCTGTTCCTCAAGCTCGAACTCGAGGGCGAGGAGCGTCTCGACCTTCCCTCGCTGTCCTGACCCCCGACGATCAATCGAGGTTGCTGACAGCCCGCGTGCGCTTGAGCCGGGCGCGATGGCGTTTGGCTTCCAGCCGCCGCATGCGCTCCGCCTTGGGCATCTTCGTCTTGTGACGCGGTCGCGGCGGAGTTGCGGCCTTGGCAATAAGGGCGACCAACCGGGCGACGGCATCGGCGCGGTTGCGCTCCTGGGTGCGGTGGCGGCGTGCGTCGATGATCAGGACGCCCGCCGCGCTCATGCGGCGGCCGGCGATTTGCCGCAGGCGCACCCGAACCTCTTCGGGCAAGGAGGGCGAACGCGCGGCGTCGAAGCGAAGCTCGACCGCAGTCGCCACCTTGTTGACGTTCTGGCCGCCGGGGCCGGACGCCCGCACGAAGCGGAGCGTCAGCTCGCGCTCGTTCAAGGCAATGCTGCGGGTGACGCGAATCATCGCGTGAGATTACGCCGGCGGCGGAAGGTACACAACGGAAGGCGCCGGAAGCCGATCCCTGATGGGGCTCCTTCGAGCGCCTACTCGCGCGAAACGGAGTCACGGGTGTATGATTTACGCATGCGCACGAAATCCCGTTACGCCCGGATCGCCCGGCTTTACGATTTTCTCGATCTCCCCTTCGAGTATGGGCGCTACCGGCCGCTGCGCCGCGAGCTATTCGGCGGCCTGTCGGGGCGAATCCTCGATGCCGGGGTCGGCACGGGAAGGAACATGCCGTTCTATCCGGCGGGTGCGGAGGTCGTCGCTATTGACGCGAGCGCGGAAATGCTGGCCCGCGCTCGGGCGCGGCGCGACCGGCTGGGCGCCCGCGTCGAACTCCTGGAGATGGATGCGCTGCGGACCGCCTTTCCCGATGCTTGTTTCGACGCGGTGGTAGCCGCCTTCCTGTTCTGCGTGCTGGACGAGGACGAGCAACTTCCGGCGCTTCGCGAGCTCGGCCGCGTCTGCAAGCCGGGGGGCGAAATCCGGATTCTCGAATATGCCTATCCGAGCGATCCGTTGCGCCGCTTCGTCATGCGGCTCTGGGCGCCGTGGGTGCGCTTCGCCTATGGCGCCGGCTTCGACCGCAATACCGAATCCTACGCCGGAGCGGCGGGACTCGCGGTTTCGGTTAAGCGTTGGCTCTTCCGCGATATCATCAAGCTCCTCGTCATGAAACCGCGTCAGCAATAGGGATAGCCCAAGCCCATGGCGGCGAAGTTCGGGCCGATGAAGAGTTGGCGGCCGAACTGATCGAGATAGATCCGCTGGATTTGGAGCGCCTCCATCTCGCGCCAATGGCCGCGAACCGCCGGCGACTCGCCGGAAAACCGTTTGGCGCGGCGCTGCATGAAATGGACGAGCTCGTGCACCAGGATCGAGCGCTGACACACGTCATGCTCGATGTCGAGACTTTGGTCGAGATAGATGATGTCGCTGGAATCGTCGGGGCTGAAGCCCAGAACCGCGCAAGGCTTGTGGCACACCGCCTGCTCGAGCTCGGCATGCGGAACGAAGCTGATTTCCGGCTGGTCGGGCGGCATATCGAGCCCGCCGTTGACGTGAATCCACGCCAGCAACCCCGCGATCAAGACTTTCAGCGCCGCTACGTCCATCCTCGCCCTGTTCCGCGCCGCGCCGGTCAGGCACCCGGCGACCTTCATGATCATACTACCCGATAACCGGTCCCTTGGATGAAGACAGCCGCAGAAAAGTTTTTCAAGGGGATCGGCCCCGGCAAGCGGCCACCTCGCGCGAAAGTGAAGCGGCGGCTAGATCACGCTCTACTCACCGTCGCCCGTGCCCGGATTTCCGCCCAGAGCGGCGATGATCGCGTCGCGGACCTCGGGCGGCTGGCCGGAGATGGCCTCGTTCAACAGGCGCAGCCGGGAGCGCAGCGTGTAGACCTGATCGAGAAGCGAAAGCAGAAGCGCCACCGCCTCGTCATCGAGAGCCAGATCGCGTTCGAGCTCGTGGATGAGCCGCACGCGGGCGACGTCGATCTCGGCGAAGCGGGGCTCGCCTTCGACCTGCTCGGGAACGACGAAGCCTTGGGCGATCCACAACGTGACCCGTTCGGCGCTTAGGCCTTCGATCGCCGCCAGCAATTCGGCAAGCTTCAGCATCGCCTATTCCATCCCCGCGGCGCGGCGCGGATTGTACGGGTGGGCGGGCGCCCATTCCTCGACGAAACCGGACAACTGCTCGTCGATCTCGGGCGGCAGCACGATTTTGAGCGCGACGTATTGGTCGCCGGCAACGCCGGTCCTGCGATCGACGATCCCCTTGCCTTTGAGGCGCAGCGTCGTGCCGGTATTCGCTCCCTTCGGCACCGTCATGGCGACCGAACCCGAGACCGTCGGCACCGTGACCTTGCCGCCCAGCACCGCCTCGGGGAGCGACACCGGAAGCTCCATATGCACGTCGTTGTCCTTGCGGGAGAAATAGGCGTGCGGGCGGATGTGAAGCTCGATATAGGCGTCGCCCGCAACACCCCCCTCGTAGCCGGGCATGCCTTGGCCCTCGAGACGCAGCGTCTCGCGGTCGCGGCTGCCGGCGGGGATAATGAACGAAAGCGAGCGGCCGTCGGGCATGGCGATGGTCTTGCGCGCGCCTTTGGCCGCCTCGAGGAAATCGATCGCCAGCAGATACGAGGCGTCGGCCCCGCGCGCCCGGAAGGCCGCCCCGCGCGCCCGCGCGCCGCCGAAAACCTGGGACAGGATATCGTCCAGATCGGCGGCGTTGGCGAAGCCTTCCTGGCGGTAGTATTTCGAGCCTTCGGGACCTTCCGCGTAATCGCGGTAGAAGCGGCGCTCCGGGCGCTCGGCGCCGCTCGCATCTATTTCGCCGCGGTCGAATCGCGCGCGCTTCGCGGCATCGGACAGGAGATCGTATGCGGCTTGCACGTCCTTGAATTTCGCCTCGGCTTCCTTGTTGCCGGGGTTGAGATCGGGATGGAACTTCTTGGCAAGCTTGCGATAGGCCTTGCGGATGACATCCGCGGACGCATCCTTAGCGACGCCGAGAACGGTGTAGGGATCGCGCATCACCTGATTCCGCCGTTGCGATGGGAAAGCCTAGTACGAAACGCCGTCTGCGCCAACGCCGGGGCCGCCAACGCCAAGCGTTATTCGTTGCGCAGGCGCTTTGACGCCCTTTCGCCCAGCGCCAGCCAGGTTCCGGCGAAGCCGAATGCGAGGCAGGCGGCGATGCCCAGCGCCACGGTCGCCGCCGCGGCGCCGGGGAGGAACGTGAAGTCGATATGCATGAGGCGCGTCAGCACAGCGTAAGCGATGGGAACGCCGATGGCGACCGCGAGCGCCCCGGTGGCCAGGCCAAGAAGCCCGTATTCCGCCAAGAAAGCCTTGAGCACATCGCGCCGCCGCGCGCCCAGCACCTTGAGCACCACGGCATCGTAAACGCGGCGCTCATGCCCGGCGGCGACCGCGCCCGCCAGGGCCAGGATGCCTGCCGCAAGCGTCACCAGCGCCACGGCCCGCACGGCGGCGCCGATGCGGCCCAAGATCGCGTTCACGGCTTCGAGCGCCTCGCGCACGCGGATCGCGGAGACGTTGGGGAATTTATCCGTGACGGCCTTTTCCACCGCCGCCTCGTTATCGGGGCGTACGCGCACCGTGGCGAGGTGGGTCTGCGGCGCATTCTCGAGCGCGCCCGGCGCGAAGACGATCACGAAATTGATGCCGAGCGTGCCCCAGTCGATGTCCCGCAAATTGGCGATGCGCGCCTCGATGTCCTCGCCCAGCAGGTTGATCGTGAGCGTATCGTCCACGCCGATCCCCATTCCTTCCGCCGCCTTGGCGTCGAAAGAGATGAGCGGGAGCCCGCGATAGTCCGCGGGCCACCACGAACCCGCGACGATCTTCGCGTTCTTCGGCGGTTCGGCCGAATAGGTCAGGCCACGGTCGCCTTGCGTCACCCAGCTCGCCTCGGGAGCGACCTTCACCTGATCGACCGGGCGGCCGTTGACCGCGACGATGCGCCCGCGCAGCGACGGCACATGCGCGACCTCTCCGACGCCCGGGATCGCGCGGACGGTTTCGAGAAACGGCGCCAACTGATCCGGCTGGATATCGATGAAGAAAAAGGCCGGGGCCTCGCCCGGCATTTCCTGGCCCACCTCGCGCGTGAGATTGCCTTCGACCAGCGTGACCGCAATCAGGGCGACGAGGCCGAGGCCCAGCGACAGCATCACCGTCACCGTCTGCGCGCCGGGCCTGCGCAAATTGGCGAGAGCCAGCCGCAGCCACGCCCGGCCGCGGTTGCCGAGCCTCGCCCGCCAGGCACCCGATAGACGAGTCAAGATTTCGGCGGCCGCGCGCAGGAGCAGGAGGGCGGCGACGGCGGCGATGCCGAACCACAGGGCGACGAACCGGTCGTTCGCGGCGACACCGGCGAGCGCGACGAGGCCCAGGACGGCCGCGGCGATCGCGGCCATGCCGCGCCGGGAAGGCCGGGCGCGCGCCGCGCTCACCCGGCTGCGGAACAGGCCGGCGGGCGAGACCGCCCGTGCTGCGGAAAGAGGCCACAAGGAAAAGGCGAGCGCGGTGGC
>DATDPM010000086.1:0-3355 GCA_035292745.1 Alphaproteobacteria bacterium
GAAGCGCTCCCGGCATCCCACGGAACAGAAGTAATAGATATGGCCCCGGTATGTTTCCTTCGCGGCGGCGCGCGAAGGGTCCACATCCATTCCGCAAACGACGTCCTTTTCCATCATCGCCTCGTTCTATCGATGACGTTGATTATAGCCCCGCCCCGGCGGCCGTGGACACCACGAGGATTCCCGTGATGCGCGTATCGTCCCTGTGTTATGCTC
This sequence comes from Alphaproteobacteria bacterium, assembly GCA_035292745.1. Taxonomy (GTDB): domain Bacteria; phylum Pseudomonadota; class Alphaproteobacteria; order DATDPM01; family DATDPM01; genus DATDPM01. Next base: position 217 of record DATDPM010000086.1, read on the forward strand.
GTTCACCGGCCGGCACCCGACTCCGATGCGAAGCTCGGAGTGCGGCGGAATCCTTGGCGCCGCCATGATCGGGGGAATGCCATCATGGATGAAGCTCGCGAGCGCCTCCGTGATACGCACAAGCGCCGCACCGGAGCTTTGCGCGCGATCGAAGCAACGGCTTGCCGCGCCTTGCCGCGGACGCGGCGATGAGCAAGATCAAAAATAGGGATGCGGTTTCCGCGCCGGTGCGCAAACGCGTCCTCATCGTCGATGAAGGCGGGGATTTTGCCGCCGGTATCGGGGACACGCTTGCCGCCGCGAATTACCATGTCACGGTGGCGGAAGACGCCACGGCCGCACATCGGGCGCTCGCTCGACTCATGTCCGATTCGGCGTCGGGCGACTTGGCGCCGGCGCTGGCCCACGGGCTCGTCATCATCATGAAGAGAAAGGCGGTGAAGCCGGCGATCCTGTGCGTCACCGCTTGCGCCTTCCCCGAGCCCGCGATGCTGACCGCGGCGATGCGGGGCGGAGCGCCCGAATCCCAAAAATCGTCCGATCAATGCGACGAACTCCTTGCAGCCATTGACAGCTCGTTCGAGCGCATCCGGTCGATTCAAGATCGGGCAGCCGTCGAATCCGCCCACCGCGAAACCGAACAGCTGCTGCACGCCATCCTCGAAAATGCGACGGCCGTGATCTACGCCAAGGACCGGGAAGGGCGGTACCTGTTCGTCAACCGGATGTTCGAACGGATATTCGGCCTCACCAATGAATCGATCAAGGGCAAGGTGGATCATGAGATCTTCCCGGCCTCCATTGCCGACGCATTCCGCCGCAATGATCTCGACGTGGTGCACACGGGACAGCCGCTTCAAATCGAGGAGACGGCGCCGCACCCGGATGGGATTCACACCTACATGTCGACGAAATTTCCGCTCTATGACGCGGACAAGACCATCCGCGGCGTATGCGGCATTTCGACCGACATCACCGATCGCAAGCGGGCCGCGGAGCAGTTGCGCCGGGCCCAAAGGATGGAAGCGGTCGGGCATCTCACCGGCGGGGTGGCGCATGATTTCAACAATCTCAACTCCGTGGTCCTCGGCAACCTCGAATTGCTGGAAGAGCAGCTCCAGCCGGGAACGCAACTCCAAACCATGGCCCACCGCGCGATCGAGGCGGCGCGGCGCGGCGCGCTGCTGACCGAACGTCTGCTGGCCTTCTCCGAACGGCAGGTGTTGCAGCCGCAGCAAACCAACGTCAACTCCCTCGTGCTCACCACCGTCGAATTTCTGAGCCGCGGCTTCGGCGAGACGATAGAGATCCGCACCGTCCCGGCCGGCGATGCATGGCCGGCATTCGTCGATCCGGGCCAGCTCGAAAACGCGCTGATCAATCTCGCGGTCAATGCGCGCGACGCCATGCCGCAGGGCGGCGTGCTGACGATCGAAACGCGGAATCGCGAGCTCGACGAATATGACGCCGTGCGCAACGCGGAAGTCACGCCGGGGTCCTACATACAGATCGCCGTCACCGACACCGGGACGGGTATAGATGCGGAAATAAGGGATCGCGTGTTCGAGCCGTTCTTCACGACCCGGGAAGTGGGGAAAGGCGCGGGACTGGGCCTCAGCATGGTTTACGGGTTCGTCTCGCAGTCGGGCGGTCACGTGACGATCGAAAGCGAGGTCGGGCGCGGGACCACGGTCCGGCTGCTGCTGCCGCGCGCGCCGGACGACGCCGCGCAATCGGGGGAGGGGGCGCCGTTACCGGATGGATGCGAAGCGCAGCCCGGCGAGTCGGTCCTGGTGGTGGAAGACGACACCGAGGTGCGGCATATCGCGGCGGCCTTCCTTGAGGATCTCGGCTACCGCGTCTTCCAGGCGGCGGACGCGGAATCGGCGCTGACCCTGCTTCGGAGCGCCCCGCCCGTCGATCTTCTTCTCACCGACGTGGTGCTCCCCGGCGGCATGGGCGGGCGCGAGCTCGCCGCGGCCGTGCGCGCCGGCCGCCCCGAAACCCGGATACTCTATATGTCGGGTTACGCCGAAACCGGTTTGTCGCCAAGCGACTTGGCCGGAACCGGCGCGCGGCTTCTCGACAAGCCGTTTAACAAGGCCCAGCTCGCGGCCACGGTGCGCGCCGCCATCGATTCCGGCCCCCGCCGCCCGCGCGCGACACCCCGGCCGAAATGACCGGCCCGCCCGTTCAGGATCGGCTGTCCGGGTCCGGTTCGTCCGGCGCATCGTCGTCGTCGAACAGAATGCGCCGCGCCGCGCCCTCGAGATCGTCGAACTGTCCGGATTTCAGCGCCCACAGAAAGGCGCCGAGGCCGATGAGGCTGAGGAACAAGGCGGCGGGGATCAGATAGACGATGATGTCCACCGGCCCCTCCGTCGCGCCAGCCGCAGCGCATTCCCGGTGACGAGCAGCGAAGAGCTCGACATGGCGATGGCCGCGATCAACGGCGTCACGAATCCCATCATCGCCAGCGGCACCGTCGCCGCGTTGTAGATGAGGGCGAGCGCGAAGTTCTGTTTGACGAGACCTTGTGCCGCGCGCGCCACCGTGATCGCCTCCAACACCGGCGACAGCCGCCGCCCCTGGAACACGACGTCGGCCGCGTTTTGGCTGATGTCGGCCGCCGCCGAAGGCGATATCGACACGTAAGCGGCGGCCAGCGCCGGGGCGTCGTTGAGCCCGTCGCCCACCATCAGCACGCGGCGGCCGGCCTGTGCCAGCTCTTGCAGCCGCGCGGTCTTGTCGGCGGGCGCGCGGCCGGCCGAGAATCGCTCGATGCCCGTGGCCGCCGCCGCCGCGCGAACGGCCTCCGCGCGATCCCCCGACAAAATCTCCACGGCCATGCCTTGGCCTTTAAGGGCCGCCGCCACCGCGGCGGCATCGGCGCGCGGCGGGTCGGTGAAGCGAAAGCGCGTTGCCTCCCGCCCCGGCGCGCGAAACCACAGCTCCGGCCCGCCGCCGGAACCGGATGAACTTTCCGCAACGCCGCACCACCGCCGGCTGCCGAGCCGCCACTCGCCTTCTTGCGTCGCAAGCCGCAGGCCCGAGCCCGGAACTTCCTCGACCCCCGCCGGGGTTCTCGTATCCGGCGCGGCGCGGTGAAGGGCGCGGGCCAGCGGATGGGTGCTGGCGC
>DATDPM010000087.1:0-21211 GCA_035292745.1 Alphaproteobacteria bacterium
GAATCGTAATTCAACAAAAGAATGAGCGCGCGGCGGATCGGCGCGGCGTTACCGGCTCGCGCGTTGCGACCGGACGGGGGGAAATCGGCGGTCAGGCGGCGCGAATTTCGGCCAGGAAGCGGGCCACCTCGGTACGCAGCACCTCGGCCTGGCGGGAGAGCGCCGAGGCGGCCTCCAGCACTTCGGCGGCGGTCCCCCGGGTTTCGTCGGCTGCCCGGCTCACGCCGGCGATGTTGGACGAGGTGTCCCGCGCGCCGCCCACCGCCTCCTGCACGTGGTGCGAGATTGCCGTGGTGGCCGTCGCCTGCTGATCCATCGCCATGGCGATCGCTTGGGAGATCTCGTTGACGCGGTCGATGGTCTGACCCACGCCATGGATGGCCTGGACGGTATCGGCGGTGGTGGATTGGATGGCGCGGATTTGGGCGGTGATGTCGTCCGTGGCCTTGGCGGTTTGCGTGGCAAGCGATTTGACCTCGTTCGCCACCACCGCAAAACCTTTGCCCGCTTCGCCGGCCCGCGCCGCCTCGATCGTGGCGTTGAGGGCGAGCAGGTTGGTCTGCTCGGCGATATCGGTGATGAGCATTACCACCTCGCCGATGTTGCGCGCCGCCTCGGCCAAGCCTTGAACCTGGGCATTGGCCTGGCGGGCCTGGGTCGCCGCGCCGGTCGAGATCTCCGAGGATTCGGAAACCTGCCGCGTGATCTCGGCAATCGAGGCGGAAAGCTCTTCGGCCGCCGAAGCCATCGCCTGCACGCGCTCCGCCGCCCGCTCGGCGCCGTCCGACGCCGCGGCGGCCTGTTCCGTGGTCTTTTCGCCGTTGGCCGACAACGATTCGGCCGAGCCGCGCATGCCTTTCGTCGCCGCGGATACCTGTTCGACGACGCCGCTCACGCTCGCCTCGAAGTCGGCCGCCAGCTTGGCGAAGGCTTGACGCCGTTCCTCGGCGGTGCGGCGCTCCTGCCCGGCCTTTTCGACGGCCAGCCGCTCCATGCTGACCGCGTTTTCCTTGAACACGCCGACGGCGCGCGCCATGCCGCCGATTTCGTCATGCCGGTCGGCGCCCTCGACCGTGATCCCCGTATTGCCCGACGAGAGCGCCTGCATGGCCTCGCGCAGCCGGCCCAAAGGCTTCAACAGCCGCTGCACGACGAAGTGCACGAACACGCCCGCCAGGAGAGCCACGGCCAGCGACATCACCAGGTTGTGCACGACGATATCGCGGATGACGGCGAAGAATTTCTGCTTCTCGACGCCGACATAGAGCACGCCGATGACGTTGCCGGCGGCATCCTGGATCGGATCGTAGGCGGTGAAATAGGGCACGCCCAGGATCTCGGCTTCGCCCCGGTAGGGCCGCTTGTCCTGGAATACGGCGTCATGCACCGGCCCCGCGGCGAGGCGCGTCCCCACCGCCCTGCTTCCGTCCGGCTTCTTCACATTGGTCGAAATACGCAGGTCGCCCTGAAAGATGGTGGCCGTGCCGCCCACCAGGTCGCGAACCCGGTCGACGACCTCGTAATTGTCGTTGAGCACGGCGTCGCCGGCCATGAGCTTGCCGTCGACCACGCGCAGCCCGGCGCCCTTCTCGTGCAAGAGCTGCCAGGCGATCTTCATGTTGTTCTCTTGGGTGCTTTGGGCCAGGTGCGACATCTGGCTGCGGAGATTGAAGACGGTGATCGAAAGCATGGCGGCGGTAAGGACCACGATCACCACATAGCACATGGCGATGAGCCGCGCGGAGATGCTGAGTCGGCCAAGCACGGAAATACCTCAGGCTAAACAACGGGATGGCGGCCCCAACCCCGGCACCCCGGGAACGCGGGCCAACGCCACTACGGCGCCATTAAGGTGTAGCTGCGGGATGGTTGACGTTCTCTTAATAAGCGACGCGGCGGCGCGGGCCGACGCCCCTATATTTCCCCTATGTCCCGCAGGCTGCCGGTTGTAACGGGGAACCCGGCCTCGCCGGCCCGGACCCGAATCATCGGGCGGCCGCCTTGTTTTCGATGCCCGCATCCTCCGCGGCTCGCTTGGCAATGGCCGCCCAATCGAGGTTGCCGTCGCCCCGGGCGATCGAGGCCAAAAACCGGTCCCGCACCACCGCCGCAAAGGGCAGCGGCACGGACAAGGCTTCCGCCGCCTGCATCAGCAGCCGGTTGTCCTTGAGGCCAAGGGGCAGCTTGAATCCGGGCGGATCGTAGTTCCCTTCCAAAATGATCTTGCCGTAGGTGCGATAGACCGGCGCGTTGAACAGCGATTCGGTCAGCACCTCATAGAGCTTTTCCGGCGCGACGCCGGCCTTGGCGTTGACGGTGATGGCCTCCGCCAGCCCTTCGATCACGCAGGTGATGAGGAAATTCCCGGCGAGCTTGACCAGATTGGCCTGGCTGGGCTTGTCCCCCACGGTAAACACGCGCTGGCCCATGGCCTCCATCGCCGGTCTTGCCCGTTCGATCGCCTGGGGGTCGCCTGCGGCGACGATGAACAGCGCCGCCGCCGCCGCGGCATCGGGCCGGCCGAACACCGGCGCCGCGACATATCCCTGCCCCGCCTCCTTGTGGAAAGCTTCGAGCCGGTCGGACAGCGCCACCGAAATCGTGCTCATCGAAAGATGGACGGCGCCGCGCCGCATGCCCGACGCCAGCCCGCCCGGACCCAGCACCACGGATTCGAGCGCGGCGTCGTCCGAGAGCATGGTCACGATCACTTCGCCGCCGACCGCGGCCGCGCTTCGCGCCTTGAGCGCTCCCTCCCGCGCCAGCTCCTCGGCCGGCCCCTTGCTCCGGTTGAAAACGCTCACCCGATGGCCCGCCTTGATCAGATTGCGCGCCATGCCGCGGCCCATGCTCCCGAGCCCGATGAATCCGATATCCATTGCTGACCGCCCCCTGCCGCGAAGGTCGTTACGGCGATTGGTTACGCATATCCGGTGACGCGGCGCCGCCGTGCGCGCGCGGCATCACTCCGCCGCATCGGCCTCGTGCGTCTCGGGTTTCGCGCCGTGCAGTCCGTGCGCCTGGATTTCCGCCGCCGCCTTTTGCAGGCGGCGGAAGGACCGCACCGCAAAGGGGATGCTGGCGACATAGGCGAGCAGCACGGCGATGCAGGTCGCCCAGGGCGCGCTCACCAGGAAGGCCGCGAGCACGCCGACCAGCAGAAGCGTCGGCAGCACGAATTTTTGCGGCACCTTGAACTGCTTGAACGAAAAGGTCGGTATCCGGCTCACTTCGAGAAAGGCGGTCACGACGATGACGGCGCCGTTCACCGCCGGCAGGTCGAAAATTCCGGGGCCGAACTGGAAGGTCATCAGCATGGGCAAAATCACAAGCGCGGCGCCCGCGGGGGCCGGCAGGCCGGTGAAGTAATTGAACGCCCAGGGCGGAAGGTCCGATTCGCCGGCCTTGATGTTGAAGCGGGCGAGCCGCAGCGCGCAGCACACGCTGAACAGCAGCACCAGCGCCCATCCCACCCCGCCCGCCGCATGCATCGTCCAGAAGTAGATCATGACCGCAGGCGCGACGCCGAAGCTGACGAAATCCGACAACGAATCGAGCTCGGCGCCGAACCGGCTCGTGCCGCCGAGCAACCGCGCAATCCTCCCGTCCAGCGCATCGAAAATGCCGGCCGCCATGAGCGCGATGACCGCCGCCTCCCAATTGCCCTGAATGCCGAAGCGGATCGCCGTCATCCCGGCGCACAGCGCCAGTGTGGTGAGGATGTTCGGGATCAGCATGTTGATGGACTGACCCTTGGGACGGTTGCGGCGTTTGCGGAAAATCATGCGTTTACCTCGATCCCGCCGCGGACACGACGGCTTCCGAAATCACGGTCTCGCCGCCGACCGCGCGCTGCCCCGCGCGCGCCGCCACGCGGTGGCCTTGCGGAACGTAGACGTCCATGCGGCTGCCGAAACGGATGATGCCGAATCGCTCGCCCGCGCGCACCTTCTGGTTTTCCTTGAGCTTGCATTCGATGCGCCGGGCAACCAGCCCCGCGATCTGCACGAAGGCCAGATCGTGGCCGGTCGCGGTCGTCATGCGGATCGCCATGCGTTCGTTCAATTCGCTGGCCTTGTCGAAAGCGGCGTTGAAAAACTTTCCCGGCCGGTACGAAAGCCGCGTGATCGTGCCGTCCGCGGGAACCCGGTTCACATGCACGTCGAAGATGCTCAAGAATATGCTGACGCGCGGACGCGGCGCCGTTCCCATGTCGAGCTCCGGCGGCGGCGCGGCCTCGACGATGTTCAGGACGATGCCGTCGGCCGGGCTCACGACGACGCGCGGGTCGACCGGCGGCGCCCGTTTCGGGTCGCGGAAGAAACAGGCGCAGCAAACCGTCGCGACCGCCCCAAGCACGCCCAGGGCGGGAGACAACAGCGCCAGCACCACCGCGACCGCGGCGAAGACGGCGATGAAAGGCCACCCCGAGGGGTGAATGCCGGGCAGCGAATATCCGTTCAAACGACCGTCCCCCGCGGGCGAAAACATAAGGCGCGCGATCTTACCCGCGAAAACAGAGGCAAGTTAAGCCGTAACGGCCGGCGGGCATGTCCGTCCCCCGGCGCGGGGCTGAAAATCGCCCGGAATCGCCCGAATTGCCGGGCTTGCGCGCCTATACCCTTTTTTAAGTTACCACGCGTCATACTCGACGGCCTCCTGACCCGGAACCGCCGCATGACATCCTCCGCCATTTCCAGCCCACCCGACGCTATCGCGAACTTCGAGACAGCGGCCGCGCCGGCCACGGCCGTCGATCGGATCGAGGCCGCGGTCAGCGCGGGTCCCCTCAAATTCGGCTTCCGTTATCTGGACAAATCGTTCCGCGCCACGGTGACGCGGGACGAAGGCCGCGCCCGCCTGATGCTCCACGGGCATCTCGGCGATCTTCCCTTCACCGCCCAATCGGCGCCGGCCCGGGCCGGGCTCTTGCGCCTCATGCGGAGCAAATACAAGGGCCCGGCCGGGCGGTTCGAACTCGGCCCCAATCAAGCCGTCCTCGTTCACGGCCATTGCGGGCTGGAGCTTCCGCTCAGCGCCGCGGGGATCGTGGCCGGCGCGGTCGAGATCCTGATCGCGTGGCGCGACCGCATCGGGGAGATCGCCGCGCATCTGAATGAAGCCGCGGCGGCGCCTGCTTCGGCGGAATCGTCCGCGTCCGAATGGTCCGAAACGGCGGATCCTATTTCGCCGGAATCGTAAATATCTGGCCCGGGTAGATCAGGTCCGGATCGCGGATCTGTTCCTTGTTCGCTTCGTAGATGACCGTGTACTGGACGCCGCTGCCGTAGCTGCGCCGCGCGATTCGCCATAGGCTATTGCCCGGCTGCACGATCACCGAAGACATGCCGTTGACGTCCGCCACCCGCTCCGAGCGCGTGAAGGGCAGCTCGATGCGCGCGATCACTTTTCCGTCGCCGCCGATCTCGTCAACCCGCAGCCGGTATGTGCCGGTTGCGACGGGGCGCTCGGGGCGCAACATCCATCGGCCCGAATCCGCGGTCGTGGTTTCGCCCAAGACTTCGTTATCGAGATAGACGCGCAGATGCGCGCCCGGTTGGGCGCGGCCTCCCAGCGCCAGTTTGCCCTTCTCGTCGTAATCGATGACGTCGAGAGTGAGCCGGCCCGCCTGCACGTCGGACGGCGTGCCGGGCGTTCCCGGCGCCTGCACCACCTCGCTCAGTCCCCCTTCCTTCGGCACCTTGAGCACGAGCGCCCCGGACCCGCTGCCCGTTTCGCGCCCGGCGATATCCTTGTGCGGCTCGGGCACGACAAGGACCACCGTGCTTTTGGATTGGACCGCCGGCTGCCCGGGAACCTGCGCGCTCAAACCGAGCTCCAGGCTTCCCGGCTTCAACGGCGCCTCGGGCACCCACACCCATTCGCCGTTCGCATCGGCGGTGACGCGGCCGATCTCTTTGTCCTTGTCGAGGATCGCGACCTCGGCGCCGGGGGCGGCGCGCCCGGCCATAACCGCATTGCCCTGCGGATCGATGCGCACCACGTCGAACGAGGGAACGACCTCGGCCGCCGCGCCCGGCTTCGGCGGGGAGGGAGCCGCCGCCTGCTCATGGGGCGTTGTTGATTCGGACTTGGGCAGCGCCCCTTCGGGCGGCGCGGCGAGCGGTTCCGATTCGGCCGGCTGCGGCGCGGAAGACGGCGCCGTGCCGACGTAGCCCAGCCGATATGCGACGGCCAGCGCGACGCCGAGCGCAACGAGTCCGGCCATCGCGATTGTGGCGATTCGCTTCATGATGTTCCGCGCGGCGAATTCTGCGATTCTTGAGGGTTTGGTGCCGCCGTCACCGTAATACGCCCGGCTTGGCCTTGCAACCGACGGGCGCGGCGGCGATGGCGGAAACGCCGGAGCGACATTGCGCTTGCGACGGGCTTGGACTCGGGCGCCGATTTGTCTACGTTCCAGGCCCGCCCGCGGGTAAACCTGCCAAACGGAAGATGACCGAGATCAGATCGCTTTGCCTTTATTGCGGCTCGGCCGAAGGCCGCAACGCCCTGTTCCGCGACGCCGCCGCCGAGTTCGGAGCCCTGCTCGCCGAGCACGGCATCCGCCTCGTCTACGGCGGCGGCCACGTCGGCCTGATGGGCGTCGCGGCGGACGCCGCACTCGCCAAGGGCGGCACCGTGGTGGGCGTCATTCCGCAATTCCTGATCGATGCCGAGTCCGGCCATCGCGGCGTGACCGAGCTGGTGGTGGTTTCGAGCATGCACGAGCGCAAGCAGCGCATGTTCGAGCTGGCCGACGGCTTCGTGATTCTCCCCGGCGGCTTGGGCACGCTGGACGAGATGATCGAGATCGTCACCTGGAAGCAACTCGGACTCCACGACAAGCCGATCGTCTTGCTGGACATCGACGGCTATTGGGGAACCTTGATCGGCCTGATCGAGAAAGTGATCGCGGCGGGCTTCGCCAAACCTGCGGTCACCGGGCTGTTCACCGCGGTGCGCAGCGTCGCCGAGGTCCTGCCGGCGATGGCGGCCGCAGCGCCCGCCCGCATCCGCGCCGTCCCGGGACGCATCTAAGGCCCGCGCCCGTCCCGCCCCAATCCTGCGTCTCCCGGTCTTGCGCCGATCCCCGCCAATGCTATGTTTCCCGCCGGATCGCGCGCAAGCGGGCCGTCTTCGGCCGCGCCAGGGGAGTGCAACCGCATGAAGAAAATCAAGGTCGCCAACCCGGTTGTCGACATCGACGGCGACGAGATGACGCGCATCATCTGGGCCGAGATCAAAAACAAGCTGATCCTCCCCTATCTCGACATCACGCTCGAGACCTACGACCTCGGCATCGAGAACCGCGACAAGACCGAGGACAAGGTCACGGTGGACGCCGCGAACGCGATTCTGAAACACGGCGTCGGGGTGAAATGCGCGACCATCACCCCCGACGAGGCGCGGGTCAAGGAATTCAACCTCAAGAAAATGTGGCCCTCGCCCAACGGCACGATCCGCAACATCCTGGGCGGCACCGTGTTCCGCGAGCCGATCATCTGCCGCAACGTGCCCCGTCTCGTCCCCAACTGGACCGCGCCCATCGTCATCGGCCGCCACGCCTTCGGCGATCAATACAAGGCCACCAACTTCCGCGTGCCCGGACCGGGGCATCTTTCCATGACCTTCGCGCCCAAGGGCGGCGGCGAGGCCGTCCATTACGACATCTTCGACTTCGACGGGCCGGGCGTGGCGATGGGCATGTACAACGTGGACGACTCGATCCGCGGCTTCGCGCGCGCCTGTTTGAATTACGGGCTCGACCGCAAATGGCCGGTTTATTTTTCCAGCAAGAACACGATCCTCAAGGCCTATGACGGCCGCTTCAAGGACATCTTCGCCGAAGTGTTCGCCGCCGATTTCGACTCCAAGTTCAAGGAAGCCGGGATCACTTACGAGCACCGCCTGATCGACGACATGGTGGCGTGCGCGCTGAAATGGAGCGGCGGCTTCGTCTGGGCGTGCAAGAACTACGACGGTGACGTGCAGTCCGACACGGTGGCGCAAGGCTTCGGCTCGCTCGGACTCATGACCTCGGTGCTGCTCACCCCCGACGGCAAGACGGTGGAGGCCGAAGCCGCACACGGCACGGTGACGCGCCATTTCCGCGAGTATCAGAAGGGCCGCCCGACCTCGACCAACTCGATCGCTTCGATCTTCGCCTGGACGCGCGCGCTGTGGAACCGCGCCAAATTCGACCACACGCCGGAGCTGGCGGCATTCGCCGAGACGCTGGAGAAGGTGTGCGTCCAAACGGTCGAATCCGGTTACATGACCAAGGACCTCGCCCTGCTCGTCGGCCACGATCAGAAATGGCTCACGACCGGCGAATTCCTCGACAAGCTCGACGCCAACCTGAAGGCCGCGATGGCGTGATCTGCGGGCATGTCAAAAACGCTGCCATTCGTCGAACGGAAACTCGCCCTCGCGCGGCGGCATATCATCCGCGTAGATTTTCCAGCGAATAGGCGGTCGTAGTTGTGCCAGAACTTTCCAATTCTCAGAATTGACCACATATCTCAATATGTAATCGGCGTCGTTCGTCACCATCCATTCATCGTCGGGGAAAATCACAAACGACGTCTTTTTTAGCTCGATCTCACATACTTGATACGTGTCCCCAGAGTCAGTTTGCATTTCCATTGACCTCCAAGGCCTGTAAGCCCTTCCCACCGTCGCATCGGAATGGGCGAAACATTGGCGCGGAAAGTATATTAAGCATTTGATATCGATGGCACGGACGGACCCTTCATTTGTTAAACGTAACCGAAGATCATACCGATGACTGTTTTCCGTTTGAGTTACCGTCACATACGAAAAATACGGAACTAAAATTGGGTGTTTCCGGCGATTCATAACGTCGCGGACTTCGTAATCCTCCATCGGTACTGATTCAAAATTGAACCGCTTGTAATAGCGTTTATCCGACGCTTGATGTGCGGTATGGCTCTGGGGAATATCCACAACATAAGCGACTTTGCCCGGATGGGTCGTCGTCAAGGATACAGAAAAAATCGTCACATCGCCGATACGTGGTTGTATCTTTCCGTTGATTACGTGCTCGAGCCATTCTTTCGATATTTCTTGCGGATTAAAGCCTTCGTCGACGGCGTCGGGAATGTGGCCCCTTTCTGTAATTCCATAAATGATGATGCCGCCAGCCGAATTCGCAAACGCCGATACATCTTTCGAAACTTCGTTACGCTTGCCGTCATTTTTTTGAAGTGCGTCACAAGCCTTGTAATCGAGCGTCGCGTTTTCCTCGACTGAGTTATTAATACGCTCCAGGAGCTCCCGCTCAGTCCATTCGTTAGCCATTGACCTCAGCCGTTACTAAAAAACTGCGAGCAGTTTGACCACTGTTTGGGAAGCGATGGCGTGATCAGCGCGGCGTCGCCGCCGCGGCCACGGGCCTCGATTCGCCGGCCTTGCCGCCCGATGCGATGGCCTGCTCGATCGCGGCCAGCGCATCCGCCAACGCCTCGACATTGGGCCCGCCGGCCTGGGCCATGTCGGGCCGCCCGCCCCCGCCCTTGCCGCCCAAGGCCTCCGAGCCCACGCGAACCAACCGAACCGCATCGAAACGCGCCGTCATGTCCGCCGTCACCGCGACCACCAGCGACGCCTTGCCTTCGGCCGAACTGGCCAGCGCCACGACGCCCGAGCCGATCTGTTTCTTCAAATCGTCGGCCATCGGCTTCAGCTCCTTGGCCGGAACGTCGCCCAGCAAGCGGCCGGCGAATTTGATCCCGCCGATGTCCTTGAACGCGGCGCCTTCGGCCGCGCCGCCGCCGGAGGCCAGTTTGCGCCGGGCCTCGGCCAGATCGCGCTCCAGCTTCTTGCGCTCCTCGACCAAGGCCAGCACGCGCGCCGGGACGTCCGCGGGCGCAACCCGCAACGCCGCCGCCGTCTCCATCAGGCGGCGCTCCTGCTCGTCCATGTATTGAATCGCGGCCTCGCCGGTCAGCGCCTCGATGCGGCGCACGCCGGACGCCACCGCCGATTCGCCCATGATCTTGAACAGGCCGATGTCGCCGGTGCGGCGCACATGGGTTCCGCCGCAGAGTTCCACGGAAAATTTGGCGTGTTCATCGCCGCCCATGGCGACCACCCGCACCTCGTCGCCGTATTTCTCGCCGAACAAAGCGAGCGCGCCGTCGGCGACCGCTTCTTTCGGCGTCATGAAGCGGGTCGTGACATCGGAGTTGAAGCGGATGCGGGCGTTGACCTCGGATTCCACCGCCTCGATCTCTTCGGAGGTCATCGCCTTGGGGTGGCTGAAATCGAAGCGCAGCCGGCCGGGGGCCACCAGCGAGCCCTTCTGCGTGACGTGCTCGCCCAGATGGCGGCGCAACGCCTCGTGCAGCAGGTGGGTGGCCGAATGGTTGGCGCGCAGCCGGGTGCGGCGCGCGGTGTCGACGCGCATTTCCGCGATCTCGCCCAGCTTGAGCTTGCCCTTGGTCATGCGCCCGAGATGGACGAAGAGATCGCCGGCGTGGCGCTTCGTGTCGTGGACCTCGAACTCGCCCCCGTGCTCGGTGAACAGGACCCCGGTGTCGCCCTGCTGGCCGCCGGACTCGCCGTAGAACGGAGTCTGGTTGGCGATGACGGCGGCTTCCCGGCCCGCCTCGATCTCCGCCACTTCCTTGCCGTCGGCGGCGATCAGCGCGACCACCTCGCCCTCGGCGATGTCGGCAGCGTAGCCCAGGAACTCGGTCGCGCCCACACGCTCGCGGATTTCGAACCAGATGCGCTCCGGCGCGGCCTCGCCGGAGCCGGCCCAGGATTTCCGCGCCTCTTCGCGCTGGCGCGCCATGGCCGATTCGAACCCGGCCAGCTCCACCTGGCGCCCCTGTGAGCGCAGCACGTCCTGGGTGAGGTCGAGGGGGAAGCCGAACGTGTCGTAAAGCTTGAAGGCGATTTCGCCCGGCAGCGCGCCCTTGCCGGGGAGCTTCGCCGTCTCTTCCTCCAAGAGCTTCAAGCCGCGCTCCAGAGTCTGGCGGAACCGGCCTTCCTCCAGGCGCAGCGTCTCGGTCACGAGCGGCTGGGCGCGGATCAGCTCGGGGTAGGCCTGGCCCATCTGGGAGGCCAGGGTGGGAACCAGCCGCCACATCGCCGGGTCGCGGGCGCCCAGCATGTGAACGTGGCGCATGGCGCGGCGCATGATCCGCCGCAAGACGTATCCCCGGCCTTCGTTGGTGGGCAGCACGCCGTCGGCGATGAGGAAGCAGCAGGCGCGCAGATGGTCGGCGATGACCCGGTGGGAGACCGCCTGGGGCCCGTCCGGCGCCTTGCCGGTGAGCTCGGCGGAGGCCAGGATCAGGGCGCGGAGCACATCGGTATCGTAATTGTCGTGGACGCCCTGGAGCACCGCGGCCAGGCGCTCGATCCCCATGCCGGTATCGACCGAAAGCCGCGGCAAGGGGATGCGCTTGCCGTCTTCGGTCTGCTCGTATTGCATGAAGACCAGGTTCCAGATCTCGACGAACCGGTCGCCCTCAATCGCGCCGCCCGGCGGGTCGCCCTTCAGCTCCGGCCCGTGGTCGTAGAAGATCTCCGTGCACGGGCCGCACGGGCCGAACTCGCCCATGGACCAGAAGTTGTCGGCCGTGGCGATGCGCAGCAGCCGGGCGTCGGGGAGCCCCGCCACCTTCTTCCAGATGTCATAGGCCTCGTCGTCCTCGGAATAGACGGTGACGATGAGGCGGCTGGCGTCGATGCCGAAGTCCTTGGTGATGAGGCGCCAGGCGAACTCGATCGCCACGTCCTTGAAGTAGTCGCCGAAGGAGAAGTTCCCCAGCATCTCGAAGAAGGTGTGGTGCCGGGCGGTATAGCCGACGTTGTCGAGGTCGTTGTGCTTGCCGCCGGCGCGCACGCATTTCTGCGCCGTGACCGCGCGCGAATAGGGGCGCGTCTCGACGCCGGTGAACAGGTTCTTGAACTGAACCATGCCGGCGTTGGTGAACAGCAGGGTCGGGTCGTTGTGCGGGACGAGCGAGCCCGATGCGACGATTTCGTGCCCGTTTTGCGCGAAAAAGTCGATAAATGCGGCCCTGATGTCGTTCGAGGTTTGCATGTCTTAAATGTAAGCGGATCGGGCCTTTTAGCAACAGACGCGAGGCCGGTTTCGGCACCCTTCGGGGCGGCCGTAGAAAATGTTGGCAAATGTCAACATCCCCCGAGGCTTGTACCTTGGGGGGTCAACCCCTGTCCAGCATGGCACCCGGACACGCCTCCCTCACAAGAAAATCGGGCGCGGCACCGAAGCACCGCGCCCTTTCAGGGGGAGGCTGCTATCTCGGCGGCGCTAATCGCCGCTCTCGGCCTCGGCCGGCTCGTCGCCCTCGGCGCCTTCCGTTGCGGGGCCGCCGGTCATCATGGCATTCACCAGCCCGGCGTCGTGACGTACCGCCTGCTCGATCTTGGCGGCGATCTCCGGGTTCTGCCTGAGGAACGCGCGGGCGTTCTCGCGGCCCTGGCCGATGCGCTGGCCGTCGTAGGAGAACCAGGCGCCGGATTTTTCGACGATATTCGCCTGGGCGCCGAGATCGATGATCTCGCCCAGCTTGGAGATGCCCTCGCCGTACAGGATGTCGAACTCGACCACGCGGAAGGGCGGCGCCATCTTGTTCTTCACCACCTTGACGCGGGTCTGGTTGCCGACCACCCGGTCGCGGTCCTTGATCGCGCCGATGCGGCGGATGTCGAGGCGCACGGACGCATAGAACTTGAGCGCGTTGCCGCCGGTGGTGGTCTCGGGGCTGCCGAACATGACGCCGATCTTGAGGCGGATCTGGTTGATGAAGATGACCAAGCAGCGGGAGCGGGCGATCGAGCCCGCGAGCTTGCGCAGCGCCTGGCTCATGAGCCGCGCCTGGAGCCCGACGTGGATATCGCCCATCTCGCCTTCCAGCTCGGCGCGCGGCACCAGGGCGGCGACACTATCCACCACCAGCACGTCCACGGCGCCGGAGCGGACCAAGGTATCGGCGATCTCGAGGGCCTGTTCGCCGGCGTCGGGCTGGGAGATCAGGAGGTTTTCGACGTCCACGCCCAGTTTCTTGGCGTAGCCCGGATCGAGGGCATGTTCGGCGTCGATGAAGGCGCAGGCCCCGCCGTTCTTCTGGGCCTCGGCGATGACATGCAGCGCCAGCGTCGTCTTGCCGGAGCTTTCCGGTCCGTAGATCTCGGCCACCCGGCCGCGGGGGAGCCCGCCGATGCCGAGGGCGATATCGAGGCCGAGCGAGCCGGTCGAGACGGTTTCGGCGGCGATGGCGGGGTCGCGGGCGCCCAGTTTCATGATTGAGCCCTTTCCGTGGGCGCGCTCGATCTGGCTGATCGCGGCCTCGAGGGCCTTTTGTTTGTCCATATTGTCCGTGCCGATCACGCGAAGTGCGGGCGCCGTCATGGGCGTATCTCCCCTCATATCACAGGCTCAACCCGGCTCATACCGGGGCCGCAGGCAATGCGGCAAGGGGGTATTGTACCTCTTTTGTTCTTGCATGCAAGGAACATTTTGAGAACAAATAAGCATGAAGGATGGAGGCCGTCCCGTTGTCTCGATCAGCTGCACCTCTTCGATCTTCCCAATTTGTGCGAGGCCAACAACACAAGATATTGGAGAGCTAGCAGCTAAGTGGTCTATATTTTGGGCGGTTTGTCGCGGCAAGAGCAGTGAATTGTGGAGATTACGTTATGCCTGATGCTTCTGGGATTGCGCTCCGCTCCGACCGTAACGCGATCATCGCCTGTCAAGACAACCTTGCTTTTATGCGCCCGCTTAAGAGCGAAACGTTCCAACTGATCGTCACGTCGCCGCCTTACAACATTGGCAAGGCATATGAATCCCGCTCGTCACTCGACGCATATGTTAAGGCCCAGGCCGAGGTGATCTCGGAATGCGTCCGCCTGTTGCACCATCGCGGGTCGATGTGTTGGCAGGTTGGAAACCATGTTCAAAACGGCGAAATTTTCCCGCTCGACATGGTCCTGTATCCAATATTTCGCGACCACGGACTCAAATTGCGCAATCGCATTGTCTGGCATTTTGAACACGGGCTGCATTGCAGCAAGCGGCTGTCGGGTCGTTACGAAACGATTCTTTGGTTTACCAAATCCGACGATTACGTTTTCAACCTAGATCCGATCCGGGTTCCATCGAAATATCCGGGTAAGAAGTACTTCAAAGGCCCAAGGGCCGGCCAGCTTTCGTGCAATCCCCTTGGAAAAAATCCCGGCGATGTCTGGATATTCCCGAACGTGAAAAACAATCATGTCGAAAAAACCCTCCATCCTTGCCAGTTCCCGGTAGAGCTGGTTGAGCGTTTGGTCTTGGCGCTAACGGAGCCAAGGGCACGAGTGTTCGATCCTTATATGGGAGTCGGTTCCGCCGTAATTGCCGCGGCGATGCACGGTCGTGTTGGACACGGTTGCGATGTCGTGAAGGAATACGTCGATATGGCGTGGCAGAGGATTTTTGCCCTCCGCGAAGGCAGGCTTAAAACGCGGCCAATGAACAAGCCGGTGTACGACCCAAAAAAACCGTACGGCGGCCACAAAAGTTCGGGCGATGGAGTTGATTCGCCTTTCGCGTTTCCTTTCGTAGCAAAATCGGAGCACGAGGAGTGAGGATCGTTCAAAAATATTCCCATCTGAATGGTCTAGAGTTTTTGCTCGTGCATAAGCGGTCGCTTTGGAAGGAAATAGAGAGCGTCGTCAAGGGGGTCGATGCCGGCGCCTGCCGCACGAAGATCTCGAAGGAAGCTCGCTCGAAAGACAGACTGTTTTTTTCCCCAAAAGACCTGAACAAGGCAATGCGGGCTGGCTTCAAACGTTACGGATGGAGCGAGCGTCGCACATCTTATTGGGTAACCTCAGACGAGCGGCTAATCCGCAAAACGATGTTTATGCCGGCCGCGCAGCAGAAGGCGGAGATTGAGGGCGCAGGGCTGAAACCACTATCGTCATACAATCAGACTGATTTTGTAAAAGAGCGAGCCGCCGTTGAGGTGCAATTTGGCAAATACCCGTTTGTCGCGTACGACCTTTTCGTCAAGCACATGGCCTTCTACGTTGGCGATGTGATTGACGTAGGGATCGAAGTTCTTCCGATGAAGGAGTTGCAGCAGCATATGTCATCGGGCGTGGCCTATTATGAAGGCGAGCTTTACAACCTGATACGGGAGGGCAGAGGCATCCCCGCCGTACCGCTCATCCTGGTTGGCGTCGCCCCCTGATCGAGCGCGACGGCAAGGTCCGCTCGGTCCAAGTCCCCTCGGTGCGTGCCAAGACTCTGCGCCCGATCCTGGCTACCCAGATAGACCGCAAGAGCGCCCATCCCCGGTAAATCCGCATACCGGACTTACCCCCAGCATTGCGGAAAAAACCGAAGAATCCGCCTCCGCATCAAAATCAATGAGGCGATCGTCGCCGATCTAGGCGTTCGAGCTCCCGATAGGTATCCGGAATCAATCCGCCGGCGGCAAAGCCGGCGATCACGAGGGCGACAGCGGGAAGCTGAGGATGACGGGCCCGTATTCGTCGAGGAAATCGCGGAAGATGCTGACGATCAGGTCGTTATGGAAATGACCTTCGGACCATAGCTCCGGCCTGGTTTCAATCTCGCTCGCCCACAGGCGGCAGAATTTCTGCAGATCCTCCTCGTTGTCGATCGAGCTCAGATTGACCACGAAGGCGTCGGCCATGCCGCGCATCTCGCCCGACGTCCAGGCGATCAGATACGGGCCGCGGTCGCGCGGGTCCAGCCAGTCGCAACTCTCGCGCGCGGGCGGGTTCGGATTCGGGTATCATCCGGCACGGGGGTGACATGGGATGGAAACGGATCGCCATCGTGGTTCTGGCTGTCGATCTCGCGCGTGGCCGCATGCGATACTTTTTCGTCCGAGCCGCTTGCGGACGGCACCTACCGCCTCACCTATTCGGACCCCTTGGGGCAGCCGCATTCGCTCGAGGCCAATCTGGGCTGGCGCGCCGACAGCGTCTGCCCGAACGGCTGGGAAAAGCTTCGGGACACGCATTATCCTGCCGGGCCCGACGGGCCGGCGACGGTGTGGATTGTCCGCTGCACCGGGGCGGACGCA
Organism: Alphaproteobacteria bacterium; assembly: GCA_035292745.1. Lineage (GTDB taxonomy): Bacteria > Pseudomonadota > Alphaproteobacteria > DATDPM01 > DATDPM01 > DATDPM01. The sequence goes on from DATDPM010000087.1 coordinate 16,107, forward strand.
GCGGCCGGCGGCAAACCGGCCGGGGGCGGCGGAACATCGGGACGCGGCGCCCCCGCCGGAGGCGCGTCCGGCGGCAGCAGTTTCTAGGGCGTTTTCGCCCACGGAATCCGCCCAGCGATTCGAGAAGCGGGATGCGCTGCGCGTTGTGCCCACCCGGGATTCACCCTAGAAACCTAAGGGCGGTTGTTCGGGAATCCGGCGGTCATGGCTTACGTCTTTTTGTCTCCGCATTTCGACGACGCCGTGGGTTCCTGCGGCGGGACCATCGCGCGCCTGGCGGCGCGCAGCGAGGACGTCGGCATCCTCACGATCTTCGGCGGCGAGGGCGAAGAGCCGTTTTCGCCTTTCGCACAGACGCTGCACCGGCTTTGGGGCATCGCGGGCGCGCCCGTTTCCGGGCGGCGGCGCGAGGATGCGGAGGCCGCGGCGGTCCTGGGGTGCCGCTCCGAGTGGCTCGATTACGCGGAGGCGATCTACCGCAAGGACGCCGATGGGGCGGCGCTTTATGCGCGCAACGAAGATCTTTTCGGCGAAATTCGCACCGCGGACGAGGGCCTTGCGGAGACGATCGGCGAGGAGCTGAAGCGGCGCCTCGCACCCGGCGGCGTCGTCTTCGCGCCGGCCGGGTTCGGGAATCACGTGGACCACCGGATCGCGCGCGCCGCCGGCGAGCATTTGCGCCGCGCCGGTTTGCGGCTTTGCTTCTACCGCGAGTTCTTCTATGAGGATGAGGGGGCGGCGGCTTACTCCGGATTGCGGCGGATCGAAGCGCCGTTCGGCGCGCGCGCGTTCGAAGCGAAATGCGCGGCTTTTGCCCGTTACTGCTCGCAAACCCCAGTGCTGTTCGGCAGCGAGGCGAGAATGCGCGAGGCTTTCCGGGCCACCGACCGCCGCGATTCGGGAGCGGGCTTCGCCGAGGCTTTCTGGATGGACCCGGCGGAGACGATGGAGGGATTCCCATGATCCGCCGCTTGACGATCGTCACCGGTCACCGCCATGGATCGGCGGCCGGCGGCTCCGAGAACACCATCGACGAGCTGTGCGCGACCTTGAAGACGGCCGGCGTCGCGGCGGCGGTGGTGGCCCCCGCCCCCGCCGATCAGAAGGCGCCGCTGGCGCGCGAGGAGCGGGCGGACTACGCGCTCTTTCACGCGGCCGACGTGAGGGTTCTGCCGCAGGCCGTGACCGCCTTCGGCGCGGACGCGGTGCTGGCCACCGTCGATCTCCGCGCGATGCTGATGGCCGAGCTGGAGAAGCTCGAGAAGCCGGTCGCCATCTACATCCAGGACGTCATGGGCCACGGCCCCAGCACCTTTTATCCGCGCGCGCCCGCGATCCTCTATCTCGCCAATTCGCCGTTCATGGCGGCGCGGGCGAGAATCCAATGGGGCGTCGAGGCGCAAGTGCTGCCGCCGCTCATCCGCCCCGAGCGCTACCGCACCGAAGGCGGCGCGCGCAACGAGGCGCTGTTGGTCAATCCCATCCCGCTCAAGGGGATCGAGACCGCCTTCGCGCTGGCGCGCTACCGGCCGGATATTCGCTTCCGCTTCCAGGAGAGCTGGAAACTCCCGGCCGTCTGGCGCGACCAGCAGATGCCTCGCCTGCGCGAATGCGGGAACATCGAATGGGCGGCGCCGGTTGCGGACATGCGCCCGGTCTATGCGGCGACAAGGCTGGTGCTGGCGCCGAGCGTCGCGGAGGAAGGCTGGGGCCGCACCGTGACCGAGGGGCAGATGTCCGGCATTCCGTCGCTCGTCTCCGACCGCGGCGCCTTGCCCGCGACCGTGGGCAGGGCCGGAGTCACGGTGCCGCTCGATGCGCCGGCGGCGGAGTGGTGCGCCCAATTCGACCGCATCTGGGACGACAAGGATTTCTACGACGGATTGTCGCGCGAGGCCTTGCGCCGGGCGGGCGATCCGCAGCTGACGCCGGAGGCGGTTTCGGGACGGCTTCTCGATCTCTTGGCGCGGCACGCGCAACGCTGGCCGCGGGGAAACGCGGGCTAAGGGCGGATAGGCGGCGCGCTTTTGAACCGGCTTCCACGCAAGGGAGAGAGACGGTTTCGTTTTTTCCCTCACCTTACCGCGTCTGTTTCAAGAACGTGCATTCGCGCGACCCCCTCCCTGCCGCTCCTCCGCAAGGGAGCGGATCTTAATTTTTTTCCGAGAGGGAGGTTGCGCGGGACGATTCTTGAAACCGCTCCGCACGGGGAGAGGGGCATTTTCATCCTTCGAGACGGCCGCTTCGCGTCCTCCTCGGGACGAGGGTCTTTATTAGGGTCTGGACTCAATAAGGGCTAACTCGTTGATCTGACTCAACGTGGCCTCGCCCTCCGCAAAGTCAAAACGACTCCGTTTCAATGGCTTGGCGGCAATTGAGTACAGACCCTAATGCACCGTCGGTTCGCGCATCACTTCTTTGACCTTGCCGGCGAGCTGCTCCAGGCTGAAGGGCTTGGGCAGGAAATGGATGTTGGTGGCCTCGGCGATGCGCTTGCGGAACGTGTCTTCGGCATAGCCGGAGATGCAGATGACGCGCATGTCCGGCTCGCGCGCGCGCACCCATTCGACCAAGGCCGGCCCGTCCATGTCGGGCATGACGATGTCGGTGATGAGCAGATCCACCGGCTCGGGCAGGTTCTTCATCAGCTCGATCGCGGTTTCGCCGCCCTTGGCCTCCAGCACCTTGTAGCCCTTGTTGCGGAGCGCCCGGGCGGAGAACAGCCGCACGGCGTCCTCGTCCTCGACCAGCAGCACCGTGCCGGTGCCGGTCAGATCGCCCAACATGGGCGCGGCCTGGCGCGCCGCGGCGACGGCCGCCGCCTGATGGCGCGGCAGGAAGATCGAGAACTTGGTCCCCTCGCCCACCACACTATCGACGAAGATGTATCCGTCCGCCTGTTTGACGACGCCGTGCACCGTGGACAGGCCCAGCCCCGTGCCCGCGCCCACTTCCTTGGTCGAATAGAACGGCTCGAAGATGCGGTCGATGTCGGACTTGGGGATGCCGACGCCGGTATCGCCGACTTCGATCAGCACGTAATCGCCGGGCGGCATTTCCTCGACCCCGCGCGCGATCGGCTCGGCGTTCGTGACGTTGCCGGTGCGGATGGTGAGCGTGCCGCCCTTGGGCATGGCGTCGCGCGCGTTGACCGCGAGGTTGACGATCACCTGCTCGAACTGGCCCTGGTCCACCTTGACCGCGGCGAGATCGCGGCCGTGGATCATCTTGAGCTCGATCTTCTCGCCGATCAGGCGGCGCAGCAGATTGGAGATTTCCGCCAGAATGTCGGTGACGTTGAGGATTTTGGGCTGAACCGTCTGCCGGCGCGAGAAGGCCAGGAGCTGGCGCACCAGATTGGCGGCGCGGTTCGCGTTCTGCTTGATCTGCATGATGTCGGCGAAGGACTGCTCGCCGGGGCCGTGGCGCAGCAGCAGCAGGTCGCAAAACCCGATCATGGCGGTGAGCAGGTTGTTGAAGTCGTGGGCGATGCCGCCGGCCAGCTGCCCGACCGCCTGCATCTTCTGCGACTGGGCGAACTGCAGCTCCAGTTTCTTGACCTCGGTAATGTCGAGGAAGTGGAGGATGAGGCCGGCATGGCCGCCGGCCGCGTCCTCGGCGCGGGACACGAACAGCGAGGCGACGCGGTCCGGATTGCCCGCAAGCCGCACCTGGATGGGGCCGGAGAATTCCTTCCCCGCCGCGGCCTTGCGCATCAGCGCCTCGGCCTGAACGCGATCCTCGTCGGCGATGAGATCGAGGATGGGAACGCCGAGAAGCGGCGCGCCGGACGCCGAGCCGAAGCGGTGCAGCAGATGGTTGCACTCGGCGATGTTACCGCTCAAGTCCACCAGCGCGATGCCGACCGGCGCGTCCTCGAACAGATGCTTGAAGCGGCGCTCGGAGACGCGCAGCGCCTTTTCCCACTCGCGCTCGGGGGTGAGGTCGCGCACCACGGAACGCGTGCGGAAGCCGGCGCCTTCCGACCCCGGCACCACCGTCTGGGTGACGAAGGCCTGGAGCGTGCGCCCGTCGCGGCCGCACAGCGTGACCTCGCCGTTGGTCTGGCCGGATTGATCGAAGGGATCGTAGGGCGCGGCGTCGCGGCCCGGGACGGCGACCACGAAATTGCGCAGCCGGAAGTTCCCGCCCAGGATTTCCTCGGGCGTGAAGCCGAGCCAATCGGCGAGCGTCTGGTTGACGAACAGGAAGCGGCCGTCCTCGTTCACCGAATAGAAGCCGACCGGGGCGTGCTCGAGGAAATCGAAGAGAGTCTCGTGCTCCTGGCGGATGACCTGCTCCAGCTCGCGCTGGGCGCTCACGTCCTCGATGCGCCAGATGACGTGGCCGGGGCGGTTTGCCACGGGACAGGCGACGATTTCGTACCATTCCGATTCGCCCGATTCGAGCGGCACCTCGACCTCGCCCCGCGCGACGACGCCGCGGCCCGCGGTGGCCTGCAGACGCTCGAACTCCTGGCGCGAGCCGCCGGCGGCGGCGAAATACTCGGCCAGCGCCCCGAGCGGCGAGCGGTTTTCGCAATTGAAGATCTGGCGGAAGACCGGGTTGACGTAGATCACGCGGCCCTTGTCGTCCACCACCATGCGCGGGGTGGGGAGCGAGCGGAACGCCTCCGCCAACAGCTGGTCGTTGGCCTCGGCCTGGCGGCGCGAAGCCATGATGCTGCGCACGGCGGCGATGGTCACGGCGAACAGGAAGAGAAGCGCGCCCGAGCCGGCGACGATGACGCGCATGCGCTCGCCGGCTTCGGCGCGGGTGTCCCCGCCCAGCCCGAATCCGGCCTGGGCCAGCATGTAGCCCAGCCCCGCCGCCAACAGGGCGCAGGCCAGACCAAGGGCCAGGAGCGCGCCGCGCTCGCGCGCGCCGCTTCTTGCTGCCGGCACCGTTTCGGCGGTGGCCGGAATGGCGGAGTTGGGCATCGGGCTTTCCGGTTCTCCCAGCCGCTTTTTTACCACGATCGGGACCGGCGCGTCAGGGCCCATGGCGCCAGCGGCGGCCACGCCAGAGCGTGATCTTGTCGGTTGGAAACGGCTGCGCCGGAGGTATTTTGCGCGGCGGGCAGGAGAAAGGGCGAAGTGCGTAGC
>DATDPM010000088.1:0-3441 GCA_035292745.1 Alphaproteobacteria bacterium
CGTCCATGGCGTCCGGCTCTTACCGCGTCCAGCTCGCGGCGCTTCGCTCGGAAGCCGCCGCCGACACCGAATGGAAGAAGCTGCAGAAGAGCTTCCCCGACCTGCTTTCCAGTCTTTCGCCGAATGTGGTGAAGGTGGACCTGCAGGGGAAAGGCACGTTCTATCGGCTCCAGGCCGGCGGTCTGTCCGAATCCGCCGCCAAGGATCTGTGCGAGGAGCTGAAGCGCCGCAAGGCGGAGTGCATCGTTGTCAAATCCTGAGGCGCGGCCGCGCGCCGCGATCTTCGGTTGCGCCGGGCCGGAGCTGCTCGAGCCCGAGCGCCGGTTCTTCGCGACCCAACAGCCGCTCGGCTTCATTCTGTTCGAGCGTAACTGCAAGAATCCGGATCAAACCCGCGAATTGATTGACTCTTTGCGCGGCTGTGTCGGGCGTGCCGACGCGCCGGTCTTGATCGATCAGGAAGGCGGGCGCGTGGCCCGCCTCAAGCCGCCCCATTGGCGCGCATTGCCTCCCGCCGGCCGCATCGGCGCGCTGGCGCGCACGGACCGCGACGTGGCGCGCGAGGCCGCCTATATCGCCGCGCGGCTCATCGCCGCCGACCTCGAGCCCCTGGGGATCGATGTCGATTGCGCGCCGGTCCTCGACGTGCCGGCGCCGGGGTCGCACGGGATCATCGGCGACCGCGCTTTTTGCGACGAACCCTATGTGGTCGCCGATCTCGGCAAGTCCTTCTGCCGCGGTCTGCTCGAAGGCGGCGTGCTTCCGGTCATCAAGCACATTCCCGGCCATGGCCGGGCAACGGTGGACAGCCACGCCGCCCTGCCCGAAGTGGCGGTGCACCGCCAGACCCTGGAGGCGGTCGATTTCGTGCCGTTCCGCGCGCTCAACGACATGCCCTTCGCCATGACCGCCCATGTCGTCTATCGCGCCTACGAGCGCGGCACGCCCGCCACCACCTCGGCCAAGGTGATCGCCGACGTCATCCGCGGCCGCATCGGCTTCGACGGGCTGCTCATCACCGACGACCTGTCGATGAAGGCGCTCAAGGGCTCGTTCGCCGAGCGCACGAAGGCGGCGCTGGAGGCCGGCTGCGATCTCGTCCTCCACTGCAACGGCAAGATGGAGGAGATGGCGGAGGTGGCGAGCGCCTGCGCCCCGCTGTCCGATCCCGCCCTGGCCCGGCTGGCCTGGGCCCGCTCGCTGCGGGCCAAGCCCGCGTCGGTAGATATAAAGGCGCTGGCGGCGCGGCTCGATTCCCTTCTCACCGCCGCCGCGGCCTGAGCGTTCATGGCTTCGGCTCAGAATATCCTTTATCTCGTCTCGATCTGGGCGGTCCCGGCCATATTGGCGATCACCCTGCACGAGGCGGCCCACGGCTTCGTCGCGAAACGGTTCGGGGACGACACCGCCTACCGCCAGGGCCGGGTCACCTTCAACCCGCTGAAGCACATCGATCCGTTCGGCACGATTCTGCTGCCGATCCTTCTTTTGGTGACGTCAGGGGGGCGGTTTGCCTTCGGTTGGGCGAAGCCGGTTCCGGTCAACTTCAACCGGCTGCGTCGGCCGCGCCGCGACATGGTCTGGGTGGCGGCGGCCGGTCCGGCCACGAATTTGATGCTGGCGCTCGCCTCCGGCTATCTCATCCACTTGGCCGTTCTGTTTCCCGATCCGATCGGGAGCTTGTTCTTGGCTAATCTGGAAAATTCCATCGTTATTAACGCCGTGCTCGCCGTTTTTAACATGCTGCCGCTGCCGCCCTTGGATGGCGGGCGCGTTGCGGTCGGCCTGCTGCCGCGGCCGCTCGCCAGGCCGCTCGCCAAGCTCGAGCGCTGGGGTCTTTTTATCCTGATCGGGTTCCTGTTTATTCTGCCCTTGCTGGGTGACCGGATTGGGGTCAACCTCAACGTGTTCCCTTGGCTCGTCGGCGGCCCGGTCGAGTACCTGATCGGGGTGATTAGAGTGCTCACGGGAATTTCATGAGGCAGGCATGAGCGAGGAAACGGCCGGACCGGCCGAAGGCGCTGCGGATTGGGCGGGCGACGACCGTCTGGTCGTCGATCTCGAGGGATTCGAGGGCCCGCTTGACCTTCTGCTGGCGCTGGCCCGCGAGCAGAAAGTCGATCTGAAGCGCATCTCGATCCTGCGCCTGGCCGATCAGTATCTCGATTTCATCGCCCGGGCGCGGCACCTGAGCCTCGAGGTCGCGGCCGACTACCTGGTGATGGCCGCCTGGCTCGCCTATCTCAAGTCGCGTTTGCTGCTGCCGGCGGCGGAGCAGGAAGAGGAGCCGACCGCGGCCGAGATGGCGGCGGCGCTCGCCTTCCAGCTGCAGCGCCTCCAGGCGATGCAGGAGGCGGGTGCGCGGCTGTTGGCCCGCCCGCGGCTGGGGCGCGAGGTTTTCCGGCGCGGCGCGCCCGAGCGTTTCCGGGCGCTCAAGACCCCGGTCTATCACGTCACGCTGTTCGACCTGCTCAAGGCCTACGGCGAGCAGCACCGCCGCCGCGACACCGCCGTTCTCCACATCACGCCGAACGAGTTCTTTACCGTGGACGAGGCGTTGAAGCGTTTGCGCCGGCTCTTGGGCCGCACGCCCGACTGGCAGTCGTTGGCTCACTTCCTGCCGCCCAACATCCGCGAAGGGGTCATCGCCCGTTCCGCGCTCGCCTCCACCTTCATGGCCAGCCTCGAACTGGCGCGCTCCGGCATGGTGCAGCTGCGTCAGAACACGCCCTTCGGCCCGATCTACTTGCGCACCGTCCCGGAGGGCTCCGGTTCCGACGGCGCGGCGCGTTCGAAAGGATTGAAAAGCCTGTGAGTGCCGAAACCGAAATGGCCCAAGAGCCCGCGGCCGAGTTGTCCGATCCGCGCCAGCAATTGCGCATCGTCGAGGCCGTGCTGTTCGCATCGAGCGAACCCGTGGAAGAAGCGGCTTTGGCCGAACGTCTGCCGGACGGCGCCGACCTCGCCTCGATTCTGAACGAGCTGGCCGCGCTTTACGAAAATCGCGGCATGCATCTGGTCAAGGTCGGGAAGGGCTGGGCGTTTCGCACCGCGGCCGATCTGTCGCCCTTCCTCCAGGTCGAGACCAAGGTTCCGCGCAACCTCTCGCCGGCCATGACCGAGACGCTCGCCATCGTCGCCTATCACCAGCCGGTGACGCGCGCCGAGATCGAGGAGATCCGCGGCAAGTCGTTGAGCAAAGGCACGTTGGACCTGCTGCTGGAGGCGGGCTGGATCAAGCCGAAGGGCCATCGCCGCACGCCCGGCCATCCCATGACCTGGGGCACGACCGACGCCTTCCTCGATCATTTCGGCCTGGAATCCCTCGACGCCCTGCCGGGGCTCGAAGACCTCAAGGCGGCGGGGCTGCTCGATGCCCGGCCCGCGATCACGGTTTACGGGGCGACTGGCCGCGTGGGCGGCGAAGAACCTCCCGGGCCC
>DATDPM010000089.1:0-11762 GCA_035292745.1 Alphaproteobacteria bacterium
ACCCCCATGCGGCGGATGCCGCGCGGCCTGCCACTCCGTGTAAGATCGAAGACGCACCACCCCAGCGAATTCGTGCCCAGGTCGATGCCGATGCGATAATCCGCGCGCATATTGTGCCCCCCTTGACAACTCCAGGTAATCTTGCCTGAATGGATTGGGGAACGCCAATATCCGAGTCTTAGCCGATAGGGATTCGCGGTCCCTCCGTTAACAAGCTTCGACCGCCTTCGGGCGGCCGAGGGCACAAAATGAAGGGGCAGGCCACGGCCTGCCCCTTTTACATACCGCTGTATTGAGGCGGTCAGTCGTGCGGCGCGCCGCCCTCGGCGATGGCGCGCTCGAAATCGCCTTCGCGCTCGATCTCGGCCAGTTCGACGCTGGCGAAGTCGCGCAGCGACAGGATGCCGGCCAGTTTGCCGCGGCGCGTCACCGGCAGATGGCGGAAGCCGCCGCGCTGCATCGCCCGCAGCGCTTCGATGGTTCGGGCGTTGTCCTCGATGGTTCGCGGATTGCGGGTCATGACGTCGCAAAGCTTCGTGCTGTCCGGGTCCCGCCCCTCCGCCGCCACCCGGTTCAACATGTCGCGTTCGGTGAAGATGCCGGCCAGCCGCCCCTCGTTCGTCACCACCACGGCGCCGACGCCGCGCGCAGCCATGAGGCGCACCGCCGCGCGCACGCTGGCCTCGGGCGAAAGCTGCGCCAGAACCTGGTCGCGCACCAACTCGGAGACGGTCCGGTATTTCATGGCGGTTCCCTCCTGGCGGCTCGGGGCCGTTGGCGTGAAATGATACGCGCTTCGGCCGTTTTTCGCCATGGCGGCAAGGGCTTGACCGGCGGAATCGCGGCCCCCGGATACCGCCGATTTTTGTTGCACGGGGGCCGGGAAACGCCCATATAGGGAACTCAGTCACACAAGTAATCGGCGTACCGTGCTCAGTTGCCTAGAAGTCCACAAAACCGGCCTAGCCTGGTTACCCCCCGAAATTGTGAGACCCGTTCGCGTCGGCCCGCAAGGGCCGGCGTATTTGCTATTGCCTAGAAAGGACTAATCATGGCTACCGGAACAGTAAAGTGGTTCAACGCAACGAAGGGCTACGGATTCATCACCCCGGACGCCGGCCAGGGCGACAAGGACGTTTTCGTCCACATCACCGCGGTCGAACGTGCCGGCATGCGCTCCCTCATCGAAGGTCAGCGCGTGACCTATCAGGTGCTGAACGAGCCGCGCGGCGCTAAGGCCGTCGATCTCGCCTCCGCCGACTAACGACTACAGGATCGAGAAATCGAACCTTGATCGCCGGCTCTTGAGATAAGAGCCGGAATGAAGCCCGCCCGCGGTCACGCTGGGCGGGCTTTTTATTTGCCGATTCGCATTGCGGGCCGGCGCGCGCCGGCGGACGTTCAGGCGGCCCGCCGCCGCGTGCGTGCGGCCGGGAAGCCGAGGCGGATCGTCGTGCCCACGCCGGGCTGGCTTTGAAGGTCGAACTGTCCCTGGTGCAGCTCCACCAGCGCCTTGGCGAGCGGAAGGCCGAGCCCCGTGCCTTCGAATTTGCGATTGAAGGCGCTGTCCACCTGGCTGAACGGCGCCAGCGCGATGGGAATGTCCTTCGCGGCGATGCCGATGCCGGTATCCGCGACCGCGATCGAAATCGCACCCGAAGGCCCCTGGGACACGCGGGTCGTCACGCGGCCGCCGGGGGTCGTGAATTTGATCGCGTTGGAGAGCAGGTTGAGCAGCACTTGTTTCAGTTTGCGCGGATCGGCCCACAGCATGGGGAGGCCCGGCGGCACGTCGATCACAAGCGCGACATTGCCCCGGTCGGCGCGCTGGCGCATCGGCGCCATGCAGGAATGCACGATCGCGGCCACGTCGACTTCCTCTTCGTAAAGCTCGAGTTTTCCCGCCTCGACCTTGGAAAGGTCGAGGATGTCGTTGAGCACGGCGAGCAAGTGTCTGCCCGAATCGTTTATGTGACCGGCGTATTCCAGGAGCTTTTCTTTCGGCGCGCCTGCCTCGAGCCCGTCCTTGATCATGTCGGAAAATCCGATGACGGCGTTCAGCGGCGTGCGCAACTCGTGACTGGTATTGGCGAGGAACCACGATTTCGTCCGGCTCGCGGATTCCGCCAGTTCGATGGCATGGCGCAACGCTTCCTCGGCGCGCTGGCGGTCATCCACCTCGCGCCGGAGATGGCCGATGGTGGCGACCAGCAGGAACGAGATGGGCGGCGCGACCAGAGCCGGCGCGATGAAGGCGGCGACGGTGACAACCGGCAGGATCGTGCCGGTCATGACGAGGCTCACCGCGGAAGCGATGAACTGGGAGAAGACGATGGCCAGCACGGACGCCACCGCCACCAGCGCCGGCATTTCAAGCGCAAGCAACGCGCGAATCAGCCGTCCCGGCTGCCGCGAAAGGCCGGCGCCCGCCCCAAGACGGCGCCTGATCGCTCGGTCCATAATTGCCACGTGGCTCCGCAGTTTGTCGACGGCCGGCCCCGATGTGTTCCCCCGCCGGCGGCCGACGGCGCTGCGCCAGCTGATGCTGGTCACTGTGCAATTCTTCCGTCCGTTATGATTAATTTCCCGTTAACGAAAGACGGCAGGTGCGGCGCACCACGCGGCGGCGTATCCTCGACGGCAACAGGCGCCCGGGACGCGCAACCGAGGATTGGCGATGGACGAACAAGAACTGGAAGCGGCGCTCTCGCTGCTGATGCAGCAACTGGAAGGCGACCAGGGCGACGTGCGCGAGATTTACGTGCGTCTCACCCAGGTCCTCAACGGCATGCGCGCCTTCGGCATGCCCCTGCCCGAGGATTTGGTGCGCCTCGAAAAGGAGCTGGCCGAGGAAATCGCCGCCGAATCCGGCAAGCCGAAGCGCCCCGGCTAGGGCGCGTCGCCGCCTAGGGCGCGTCGCCGCGGATGTGCGGATCGGCGGATTTGATGCCCGCCACCGCCGAGGGATCGACGATGCCGGTCACGGGCAGCTTCGCGGCCTCCTGGAAACGCCGCACGGCGTCGCGCGTGCGCGATCCTTCCACCCCGTCCACGGCGCCCAGGTAATAGCCGCGCCGGGTCAGCAGCGTCTGGGCTTCGATCACCAGCGGCTTGGCCCGGCTGCTTTTCGGCCGTTCCACCTTGGGCAGAACGAACTGGAGATGGTCCAGCAGCTCCTTGGTGACGCAGCCGTCCACGGGAAGCTTGGCGTCCGCTTGGTAGTCGCGGACGGCCGCCTCGGTTTTCAGCGAGGCATGGCCGTCGGGCCGCCCGGCGTCATAACCGTGCAGGTTAAGTTCCAGCTGCGCGGTGCGGACATAGGCCGCATAAATCCGTTCCGGCACGCCGCTTCCGCAGGTGCCGGGCGGCGTTTCGGCGCGCGCGCCCGCGGCGCACAGCAGGGCGGCGCCAAGCCCGATCGAAATCCATGTTCTCATCGCACCCTTCCCTGACGCTGACCGGTCTTCCCCCTAGATAAACCCGTTGGGCCCGGCGCCGAAGGGGAAACCGCATCCCGAACCCGGCGAATTACCTATCCCGCCCGCGCCTTACTCACGAATTGGTAATAATTGGCTGAGATGATAATTCCATGTCTGCATGGGGGAAATCGGGCGCGCCCGAACCGAGCGCGCGCGAAAGCGCGACGCGCATAGGAAAGGTGGGGCCCGGCGCACCGCCCGCCCCCTGCCTCGCGCGCATCCTGGTTCTCAGCGAAGACAAGACCCGCTCGCGGGAGCTTTCCAAATTCCTGCGCCGCCAGGGCTACGCCACCTCCGCCGGCGATTTCTCGATCGCCACCCGCAAACTGGCCCGCGACGAACACCCCGATCTCGCCCTGATCGACGCCGGCGACGCCGGCGACAAGGCGTGCAAGATCGCGACCGCGCTCATCGAGGGCGATGCCGCCCACTTCCCGGTCGTGGTTCTTGCCGAGAATCCCTCCCCCGCGTTCCGGCGCCGCTGCCTGGCCGCCGGAATCGACGACGTGGTAAGCGCGCCCGCGAGCGAGACGATACTGCTTTCGCGCATACGGCCGCTGGTGCGCCTGGCCATCATGAATACCGAGCTGGAACAGCGCGCGGCCACGGCGCGCCGGCTCGGGATCGACGTCGCCACGGCGCCCGTGCGGCGCGCCGGCGATGAAACCCGCCGCGTGATTGTGACGGCGAACATGGCCGAGAATCTGGCCGAGATCGAATCCGCGCTGGAGCGCGACTTCGAACTCGCCACCGCGCGCGACGTGTTCACCGCGGCCTCGATGCTGCACGAAACGCCGTTCGACGCCCTGGTCGTCGTGATCGAAGGCAACGGCGAGGACGCGCTCTATTTCTGCGGCCAGATTCGCAACAACACCCGGCTGTTCAACCTGCCGGCGCTGCTGGTGGCCGACCGCGGCGCGTTCGAAAGCCTGGACGATCCCTACCGCAGCGGCGCCAGCGCCGTGCTGCTCCGGCCCCTCGATGAAACCGAATTGCAGACCACGATCGAGTCCCTGGTCCGCCGCCAAAAGCTGCGCAGCGCCACCCGCGGCCAATTGGCCGATATCCAGGCGAAGGCCGGCCAAGGCGAGGTCGGCGGCGTGTATCGGCGCGATTTCCTGCTGGGGCACCTCGACCGCCTGGCCGCGGCGGCCGAATCCTGGCGCAAGCATCTCTCGCTCGTGTCCTTCCAGATCCAGAATCTCAGTTGGGTCGCCCGCGATTTCGGCGCCGACGCCGCCAATGATCTGCTGCGCCAGGTGGCGGAATGGATCACGGTGCTGGTGCGGGCCGAGGACATGGTCGCGCGCCACGGCGACAACGAATTCTGCGTCGTCCTTCCCGACACCGCCATCGAAGACGCCGAAGTGGTGGCGCAGCGCATCTCGGGCGTCGTCCTCAATACGCAGTTCGGCGTCGCCGGCACGAATGATCCGGTGTCGGCTTGGCTGCAGGCGGGCTGCACCGATTTCCGTCCCGGCGACACCGCCGCCAGCCTGATCGCGCGCGCCCACGAAAACCTGCGCTGATCTTTCCTAGACACCCCCGGCCTTGACCAGCTTCGCGCCCGCGCGCGATGCGATCTCCGCGATCTGCCGCAAGAGCTGCCGCACGCCCGTCACCCGATCACCCGCGGTCTCCCACGAACGCTGGACCACGAGCCGGTGGTCGGGGCGCAGCTTCACGGTTCCGGCGTTGCGGGCGATGAAATCGACGAGCCCGGCCGGATCGGCGAATTTATTGTCGCGAAAGGCGATGACCGCGCCCTTGGGCCCGGCCTCGATGCGCTCCACTCCCGCCTCGCGGCACATCCGCTTCAACGAGACGATGTCGAACAGATTGCCGACTTCGGGCGGAAGCGGGCCGAACCGGTCGATCATCTCCGCGGCAAAGGACTCGATTTCCGCCTCGTCCTGAAGATTGGCGATGCGCCGGTAAAGGCCGAGGCGCACGCCCAGGTCGGCGACGTAGGTTTCGGGTATCAGCACCGGCACGCCGACGGAAATCTGCGGCGTCCAGCCGGCCTCTTCCGCCAGCGGCACGGCGCCGCGGGCCTCGGCCACCGCCTGTTCCAGCATGTCCTGGTACAGCTCGATGCCGACCTCGCGGATATGTCCCGATTGCTCGTCGCCCAACAGATTGCCGGCGCCCCGGATGTCGAGGTCGTGGCTGGCGAGGCTGAATCCGGCCCCCAGCGAATCGAGGGCATGGAGAATTTCCAGGCGGCGCTGCGCGACCGGCGTCAGGACGCGCCCCGGCGGCAGCGTCAGATAGGCATAGGCGCGCTGCTTGGACCGGCCGATGCGCCCGCGCAACTGATAGAGCTGCGCCAATCCGAACATGTCGGCGCGGTGAACGACGAGTGTGTTCGCGGTCGGAATGTCGAGCCCGGATTCGACGATGTTGGTCGAAACCAGGACGTCATAGGCGCCGTCGTAGAACGCCGACATCACGGATTCGAGCTGGCGCGCCGCCATCCGCCCGTGCGCCACGGCCGTGCGCACCTCGGGCACCAGCTCCTTGAGCCGGTCGCCGACGCCGCCCAGATCCTCGATCCTCGGGCACACGTAAAAGCTTTGGCCGCCGCGATAGTGCTCGCGCAGGATGGCCTCGCGCACCACCACCGGGTCGTAGGGCAAGACGAAGGTGCGCACCGCCAGCCGGTCCACCGGCGGCGTCGCAATCAGACTCATTTCCTTGACGCCGGCCAGCGCCATCTGGAGCGTGCGCGGAATCGGCGTTGCCGTCAGCGTCAGCACATGGACATTGGCGCGAAGCTGCTTGAGGCGTTCCTTCTGCACCACGCCGAAATGCTGCTCCTCGTCCACGACCAGCAGGCCGAGGTTGCGGAAGGCGATATCCTTGGCCAGCAGCGCGTGGGTGCCGATGACGATATCGACGCTTCCGTCCTTGAGCCCGCGTTTGACTTTCGCCGCCTCGCGCGCGGCGGTCAGGCGCGAAAGCTGCTCGACCTTCACCGGCAAGCCCTCGAAGCGGCGGCGGAAGGTGTGCAAATGCTGGCGCGACAACAGCGTGGTGGGCGTCACCACCGCCACCTGGACTCCGCCCATGACGGCGATGAAGGCGGCCCGCAACGCGACTTCGGTCTTGCCGAAGCCGACGTCGCCGCAAACCAGCCGGTCCATCGGCCGCCCCGAGCCGAGATCGGCGATCGTTTCGGTTATCGCCGTCACCTGATCCTCGGTTTCGGCGAACGGGAAGCGGGCGCAGAATTCGTCGTACAGCCCTTCCGGCGGCGTCAGCACCGGTGCCTCGTGCAGGGCGCGGGCGGCGGCGATCTTGAGCAGCTGGTCGGCGATGTCGCGGATGCGTTTCCGCACGCGCGCCTTGCGCGCCTGCCACCCCGCGCCGCCCAGCTTGTCGAGCTCGGCGCCGCTTTCCTCCGAGCCGTAGCGCGACAGCACCTCGATGTTCTCGACCGGCACGAACAGCTTGTCGCCGCCGTGATAGACCAGCTTCAGGCAGTCGTGGGGGGCGCGGTCCACCTCGATGGTGACCAGCCCCTCGTAACGGCCGATCCCGTGCTCGACATGGACGACGAAATCGCCTTCCCCCAAGTTTGACGCCTCGGCGATGAAGGCTTCCGCCCGCCGCCGCTTGCGCGAGGGCCGCGCC
Organism: Alphaproteobacteria bacterium; assembly: GCA_035292745.1. Lineage (GTDB taxonomy): Bacteria > Pseudomonadota > Alphaproteobacteria > DATDPM01 > DATDPM01 > DATDPM01. Next base: position 7,116 of record DATDPM010000089.1, read on the forward strand.
AGACGGTCGCCGAGAATGTCCTGCTCGGTCAAGACCAGCGCGGTCTCGGTGCTCCACCCGTGTTCGAGGGGAAGCACGATAAGCGCGGTGGCGCCCGCCGGCACATGCGTCACCTTGTGCCAGCTCTCGCAAATGGCCGTCTCGCCGATGCCGTGGTCGCGCAAGAGCCCGGCGATGCGCTCGCGCGACCCCTCGCTGTAGCAGGCGATGACCGTGCGTCTCGCGTTTTCGGTCTCGGCGGCGATCACGTCCCGCACCGCATCGAACACATTGGCATCGGGATGCGCACGCACGTCGGCGAAGTCGCGCCCGCCCCTGCCTCCGGCATCGACCGTGTTCTCGGCGTGCTCCGGCGCGGCGAAATGGGTGAAGGCGCCGACCGCGCGCGTGCCCAGCAGGCGGCCCCATTCCTCGCGCCCGAGGTAAAGCCGCTCCGGCGGCAGCGCGTGATAAGGCGGCTCGCCCGGATGCCTGGTCTGCCGCGCCGCGAAATAATCGCCGATGGTCTCGAAGCGGGCCTCGCCCGCATCGCCCGCGTGGGGGTCGAGGGTGACGGCGGCTTGCGGCAGGTAATCGAACAGGGTTTCGAGGCGCTCGAAGAACAGCGGCAGCCAATGCTCCATGCCGGCCGCGCGCCTTCCCTCGCTCACCGCCTCGTACAGCAGGTCGTCCGGCGCCGCCGCGCCGAACAGGTCGCGGTAACCGGAGCGGAATCGGGCGATCGATTCCTCGCTCAAGAGAATCTCGCTCACCGGCTTCAGCGCGAAGCGTTCGAGTTTGCGGTCGGAACGCTGCGACACCGGGTCGAAGCTGCGGATGTTCTCGATGGCGTCGCCGAACAGGTCGAGGCGCAACGGCTCCTCCGACCCGGGCGGGAACAAATCGACGATGCCGCCGCGCAGCGCGTATTCGCCGGGCTCGCGCACGGTCTCGGCGCGCATATAGCCGTTGCGGGCGAGGTAGGCGGTCAGCTCGGCCATGGGCAGCCGCTCGCCGATCCCGGCCAGGAACACCGCGCCGCGGAAGGTCTCGCGCGGCGGCACGCGCTGCAGCACCGCGCTCACGGTGGTGACGACGACCAGCGGCGCGGCGGGCGGTTCGGCCGCCAGCCGCGTCAAAGTCTCGATGCGCCGCGCCACCACCTCGCCGTTGGGCGACACCCGGTCGTAGGGCACGCAGTCCCAGGCCGGGAAGGTCAGCACGTCGAGCCCGGGCGCGAAGAACCGCAGGCACTCGGCCATCCGCGCCATGCGGGCCTCGTCCTCGGCGACATGCAAGATGGCGCAGGGTCCGGTTTCCCGCGCCAGGCGCGAAAGAACCAGCGCGTCATGGCCTTCGGGCGCCCCGGCGATCACGACGCGGCCGGGCGCTTCGAAAAATTTCTTGAGCCGTTCCAAAGGGGTTAGGTCTTGATCCTGAAGTTCCGTAATAGGCTCATGACATCGTGATCATAGGCCGCGGGCAGCGCATCCCGACCGCTGATCCAGCCGTAAAGGTCGGGGTCGCTGTTCTGGAGCAGGGCGTCATAGCGGTCAAGCTGCGCCGGCGAGAAACCCGCCAGGTGGCGGTCGGCGAAATTGCCCAGCAGAATGTCCATCTCCTTGGTGCCGCGGTGCCAACTGCGGAAGCGCAGGCGTTTGCGCGTCCGTTCCAATTCGTCCGTGTCCATCGTTTCCGCTCCCCGCGACTTGCCTTAGGATATAGGCCCTCGGCCAGTCACTGCCAGCCTCGGCCACATCAGCGGACCGCCTTGCGCCCCGAAATCCTGTTCCCGCTCTTCGCGCCGGCGACCGCGCTGCCCGGCATCGGCCCGCGCCTCGCCAAGCTGGTCGAGAAGCTGGCCGGCCCGCGCGCGGTCGATCTCCTGTGGCACCTGCCCAGCGGCATCATCGACCGGCGCTACGCGCCCAAGGTGGTCGACGCGCAAGAGGGCCGCATCGCCACGATCACGGTGAAGGTCGAGGCCCATCTTCCGCCGCGCAACCGGCGCCTGCCTTACCGCGTGCGCTGCGCCGACGACAGCGGCGAATTGTTCCTGGTCTTCTTCCATGCCCGGCCCGATTACCTGGCCAAGGTTCTGCCCGTCGGCGAGACCCGGGTGGTGAGCGGCAAGATCGAGCATTTCCGCGACGCGATCCAGATGACCCACCCCGACCACATCGGAACTTTGGGCGAGCTCGCGTCGCTGCAATCGGTCGAGCCGGTGTACCGCCTGACCGCGGGGCTGACCATGAAACCGCTGACCAAAGCCATTCGCGGCGCGCTCGATCGCGCCCCCGATCTGCCCGAATGGATCGAATCGAACATGGCGGCGCAGCACGGCTGGGCTTCCTGGCGCGAAAGCCTTCGCACGGCCCATGCGCCCGCCGCGGAATCCGATCTTTCCCCGGATACGCCCGCCCGCTCCCGCCTCGCCTACGACGAATTGCTCGCCAATCAGCTGGCGCTGGCGCTGATCCGCGCCACACAGCGGCGCTTGCCCGGCCGCTCCGTGACGGGCGATGGCCGCCTCAGTTCGCGGGTGATGGAGGCCCTGCCCTACAAGCTCACCTCGTCGCAAGTCACGGCGCTGGAGGAAATCCGCCGCGACATGGCCGCGCCCACGCGGATGCTGCGGCTGCTTCAGGGCGACGTCGGCAGCGGCAAGACGGTGGTCGCCTTCCTCGCCATGCTGTCCGCGGTCGAGGCCGGCCATCAGGCGGCGCTCATGGCGCCCACCGAAATCCTCGCCCGCCAGCATATGGCGACCATCGAGCCGCTCGTTGCCGCCGCCGGCGTATCGGTCGCGCTATTGACCGGGCGCGAAAAAGGAAAAGCCAAGGCCAAGGTTTACGACGGCCTCAAATCGGGCGAGATCAGGCTCGTCATCGGCACCCATGCGCTGTTCCAGGAAGAGGTCGCGTTTGCCGATCTGGCGCTGGCCGTGGTGGACGAGCAGCACCGGTTCGGCGTCCACCAGCGCCTCGCCTTGGCGGAAAAGGCCGGGCGCGGCGCGGAAAGTGCCGACGTCCTGGTCATGACCGCAACGCCCATCCCCCGCACCATGATGCTCACGGTCTACGGCGATCTCGAGGTCTCGCGCCTGACCGAAAAGCCGGCGGGACGCAAGCCGGTGGACACGCGCGCCATTCCTCTCGAACGGCTAGAAGAGGTGATCGCGGCGGTGGCGCGCGCGGTCGAAAACCAGGCGCGGGTCTATTGGGTGTGCCCCTTGGTCGCGGAATCCGAGGCGCTCGACCTGGCCGCCGCCGAGGCCCGCCACGCCGAGCTGGCAACGCGCTTCGGCTCGCGCGTCGGCCTCGTCCACGGCCGGATGAAGGGCGCCGACAAAGACCAGGCGATGGAAGCGTTTTCGCGCGGCGATAGCGACATTCTGGTGGCCACCACCGTCATCGAAGTCGGCGTCGATGTGCCGGACGCCACCGTCATGGTGATCGAGCACGCCGAACGATTCGGTCTCGCCCAGCTTCACCAGCTGCGCGGCCGGGTCGGGCGCTCCGCGCGGCCTTCGACCTGTCTCCTTCTTTACGCCGCGCCGCTCACCGAATCCGCCCGCGCGCGGCTGTCCATCATGCGCGAGACCGACGACGGGTTCCGCATCGCCGAGGAGGACCTGCGGCTCAGGGGCGCGGGCGAAGTGCTGGGAACGCGCCAGAGCGGCGTGCCGGAATTCCGGCTGGCCGACATCGTCCGCCACGAGGCGCTGCTCGCCGCCGCCCGCGACGACGCCGAACTTGTGCTGCAACGCGACCCGGAGCTCGGCGGCGCGCGGGGTGTCGCCTTGCGGGTTCTGCTTTACCTGTTCCAGCGGGACGCGGTGGTGGGAACGCTGCGCTCCGGTTAGGCCCGGTCGGGCCCCGCGGTTTCATGGGTCGTGGCCAGCCCCTTGGTGCGCGCCCTCACCTCGGGCGGGCGGCGGTCCGGCGGCATCACGATGCCGCCCGAGATCACCATCTTGATGCCCTCCTCCACCGTCATGCTGAGGACGACGATGTCGCGCCGCGGCACGAACAGGAGAAACCCCGAGGTCGGATTGGGCGTGGTCGGCACGAAGACGTTGACGACTTCGTCCTCCGTCAGCTCCTGGACCTCCCCTTCGGTGACGCCGGTGATGAAACCGAGCCCCCACACGCCGTGGCGCGGGTATTCGACCAGCACCACCTCGCGGAAAGCGGCGGATTGCGTGCCGAACACGGTTTCGGTCAGCTGCTTGACGGCGGAATAAACGCCGCGCACCACCGGCATCCGCGCCAGGATGCGGTCGCTGGTGCGCACGAACAGCCGCCCCAACACGTTCGCGGTGAGCGCGCCCGCCAGGATCAGCCCGACGATCGCCACCACAAGGCCGAATCCGGGAATTTCGAAGGGCAGATAGGTCTGGGGGTTGTAGCGCGGCGGAATGAGCGGCGTGACCCAGCCGTCCACCATGCTGACGAAGGTCCAGACCAGATAGGCCGTGATCCCCATGGGGGCGGTGACGAGGATGCCGGCGAGGAAGTAATTGCGAAGCCGGGCGGCGATGCCGGCCCGCGTGTGGATTTCGGCCGGGTTCGCCGCGTCCGCGGCCGGCGGATGGTTCGGGTCGCGGCTGGCGGTGCCGCGCGGCTTCGCGGCTGGTGGCAGTTCGTTGGGCGTGCGAGGCTTGGC
>DATDPM010000090.1:0-22971 GCA_035292745.1 Alphaproteobacteria bacterium
CCCCGCCGTGGATGCGGCGCAGGAGACGGAACGGACGCGGCGCTGATTTGGCCCATATTCGCTCGGAAATGGAAATAATACCTATTCGGGCGCTTGGCTAACGCGCGCTTTGCCAATCTGTGCCGGCGCGGCACGCTTAACCGATGGGAGAGCCCCGGCGCCGGACAAAGAACTATATCGTGCTTCTTTCCGCCGCGAACAGGATCTTCATGACGGGACAGGTTCCCAACGACCGCGGGGTCCTATCGGCGCCGATCCACTCGCCTTTCTCATGCGCGCCGGCGCCGGCGAAGCGCGACGCGCAGGAAATGACATGGCCCATTTTCGGCGCCCCCGAAATTTTTCCGTCACCGAGCGGAAGGCCATGCGCCGGCGCGGAATCCCGAACCGAGAGGGCCGCCGGACAAAACAGGGCGACGGAAAAGAGCGCGGATTTCATTGACTGCCTCTTAGACCAGAGGCGCCGCCGATTAGCGGCTCTCCCGCTCGGCGACCGATGTTCCGTCGCTGACCCTGTCGCTTGGATGCAGCACGACGCGATCGCCCTGCGAAAGACCGGAAACGACTTCCGCCACCCGGTTGTTGCGGTGACCGATCTGCACGAGCGTGGTGCGCGCGCGTCCGTTGGCGACGATAAAGACGGCCCAATTGTCATCCTTGCGAAACAGCACACCGACCGGAACCGCGATCACGTCGGCGGCCTTCCAGACGGTGACGTGGACGATCACCCGGTAATCATGGCCGAGTCGCGACCAAATCTCCGGCGGGTCGACGAAATCGATCGTCGTGCGAACGCGCTGTTCTTCTATTCCGAGCGCGGAGACCTTGAGGAAGCCCGCGGGGTCGACGCGCGTCACGCGACCCTGGATGGGCGATCCGCCCCAGCCATCGATCCGCACAGGCGCGCCGGGCTCGATCTTTACCGCATCGGTCGAGAGGAGGTCCGCCACGATCTCGAGGTCCAACGGATCGCCGATATCGATGAGCGGCGCCCCCCCCTGGACGACGGTCTCGCTCTCCTGAATAATCTTCAAAACGCGCCCCGTGACGGGCGCACGGAGCTCGATACAGCACGCGGGATTCCCCTGCGAAGCGGCGCTCGACGGATCGATGAGACGGGCCGCCGCGCTCGCGCGCTCGCTGCGCCGAACCTCAAGCTGGGCCTTCGCGCTCGCCAAGGCGGCTTCGTTGGTCGCGACGTCCAGCTTCGCCTTGTCCAGCGCCCGGGCGGAAATCGTATCCGTGCGGGCAAGCGCCTGAGCCCGCCGGAGCTCATCGCGCGAGAATTCGAGCGCGGCCTCGATCCGGCGGATCTCCGCTTCCGCGAGCTTCACGGCGGCCGCGGCAGCCGCGACATCTGCCTGGATTTCTTCGCGGGACCGGACATCGAGGAAGCTCGGGGCCGTCGGCTGCATGACTGCCACGACCGTCTCGCCGGCGGTCACCGGATCTCCGACATGGCGGGAGACGCCGGGATCCCCGGGTTGGCGGGAGATTCTCAGCACTTTACCGGCAATCGGCGCCGAGACGGTGTAGATGTGCCGGACGTTCGTCTTCGCCTCGTCGTCGACCGTGACCTCCATGGGCCCTTTCGTCACGGTTGCGATATCCACGGCCACCGGCCGAGGCCACCCGAACCAGACGAGGCCGGCAATTATCAACCCCAGAACGATGGCCCCTATTGCCCGCTTCAGCCATATCGCGCGCATGGCTCAATCCCGGGTCTTGAGGACGGCTACGAGGTCCAGCCGGTTGACGCGCTGGCGCACGACGAGCGCGGAAAACACGGCGGCGCCGATCACGATCGCGCTGGCGAGGACGTATGTGAAGTGTTCCACAACCAATCGGACCCGCATCAACTCGCCCGCCAAATTCGTTTTCATGACCCAGGCAAGGCCATAGCCGATCGCCCATCCCGGCGGCTGCGCAAGCAGCGTGAGGAGGGTCAGTTCGAGAAGCAGGATACGCAATACCTCCCCGCGGGTGAAGCCGAGAACGCGCAGGCTGGCCAACTCCCGCGCACGCTCCGAAAGCGAGATCCGCGCGTTGTTATAGATGACCCCAAACGCGATTATGGCGGCGAGCCCGGTGTAGATGCTTCCCATCGCGGTAATGAGCAAAGCCACCGCCTCGCGAAAACTCGCGAGCGAGGCGCGCTGCAGCGCCATGCCGCTGACGGCCGGCATGCGCTTGATCGCGTCGTAAAGAGCGTCGAGCATACTAGCGTCGATCGCCAGATGGACGCTGTTCACGGCCGGCGCCTCGCGCATCACCCGCGCCAGCGCTTCGGCATCCATCATGCCTTTGATGCCGAAATAGTCTTCGACCCGTGCGGTGATCGGCAGAGTCACGGTCCTGTGCTGGCCTTCGAGCAGGTCGATTTCCACGAAATCCCCGACCTCGGCTCCGAGAATCCGCGCCAGCATGTCCGAGATAGCCAAGCCGCTTTCCGGCAGCGCCACAGGATGCAAATTCACGTCGATGATCCGGCTGAGATCGGCATCGCGCGGCCGGCCGCTGATCCTGATCCGGCGCTCGACGCTTCCGTGCCGGATGCGCGCCGGCACCTCGCGGTAAGGCTCGACCGTGAGAACGCCCGGAAGCCCGGCCATTTGATTGACCACGGCCTGCGGGCGCCTCTCGGTGAAGCTGACGGTCGCGTCCTGCCGGTCGGCCATGAAATATGTCACGTCGATCAAGTTCTCCATGGTGCCCCTTGTGAACAGGGAAACGACCAGGATTGCCGTCGCGAGCGCCATGCCCAGCAACGTGAATCCCGCCCGGACCGGATGGTGCGCAATGCCGCGGAGCATCATCACGGCCGGTTGCGTCAGGAGCCGGCCGATGGAAAACCGCGACGGCAGGATGTGCCGGAAACGCGGCGGAGAGGCCGGCTGCATCGCGACCGCCGGCGGCAGCGTCACGACATCCCGCAAGGCGTGAACGGCCCCAACGATGGCCGCGGCGAGACTGAGCGCGGCGGCCAGGACGTAGAGATCGGCATTTTGGATGAAGACGAGAAACGGGAAGTGAAAAAAATCCCCGAATAATCTGGTGAAGTACATGCCCAGCCACGTACCCGCCGCGCCGCCGATGACGATGCCTATCGCGACGAGGACGACGACGAACTTGATGTAGTGCGCGGCGATGGCGACCGTGCGGTAGCCCAGCGCCTTCAGGAGGCCGATCTGTTCGCGTTCGAGCGCGACGAGCCGGCTGAGCGTGAGATTGACCAGGAATGCCGCGACCAGAAGAAAAATCGGCGGCAGGGTGCGGCTCATGTTGTTGAGCATGTCGAGCTCGTGGTCGAGCCATGCGTGCGACGTCTGATCCTTTCGGCCGTATGCTGCTTGTCCGCCGTAGCGGTCGAGCAGCGCATCGAGGCGTTGGATCACCTCGCGTTCCGGAGCGTCGCGCAACAGCTTGATATTGACCGAAGAGAACGCGCCGTCCAGGTCGTAGGCGTTGGCCAGCGCCTTTTCGGACATCCAAACGATGGCGAAGCGGCGGTCGTCCGGCATGATGTCGCCCGGTCCTATCGCGTAAATGAACTCCGGCGAGAGCGCGATCCCGACGACCGTCAGCTCGCGTTTGCGGCCGTTCAATATCGCCGAGAAGCGGGAACCGGGCGCGAATGCATGCGCCTTGGCGAAAGTTTCATTGACGACAACCTCCTCGGCCCTGCCGGGCTCGGGCATTCGTCCCACCCGCATATAGAGCCGATTGAGAAGAGGCTCGCCGGACTCGGGCAGCGAAATGAATTGCCCGGTCGCCGGCTGGCGAAAGTTCGGGATGTCGAGCAAGGCGAGCTTTGCGATGCGCGCGTCCACCGCGGCAACACCGGGAATTTCCGCGATGCGGCCGACCAGCGTTTCCGGCGCGCGTTTCACCGCGGCAAAAACATCCGCGAAGCGGTAACGTTCGTAATACGCGGTGCGCGTTTCGTCGAGAGACCGGGCGGAACCGACCGCGAGCACCAGCGTCGCCACCCCGCCGGCAACCACGAAGGCTATGGCAAGGGCCTGGGCCCAGAGCCGCTTCAGGTCGCGAACCAATTTGAGGTCGAGGACGCGCATCGATCACCAACTGAGCTCGGCGGCGGGCCGGCGCGTTTCGTTCTTGCGTATTCTGGAGATTTGCCCGTCGGCGAAGAACAGCACGCGATCCGCGACGTCCTGGATGCTGGCGTTATGCGTGATGATGAGCGTCGTGGTCCCGAGCTGCGAATTGACGTTCAGCAGCGCCTCGATCACCAGGATTCCAGTCTTTGAATCGAGCGCTCCGGTCGGCTCGTCGCACAGCAATACCTCGGGCCGCTTGGCGATCGCGCGCGCGATGGCGACGCGCTGCTGTTCGCCGCCGGAAAGTTGCGACGGGAAGTGATCCATTCGCGCTTCGAGCCCGACCACTGCCAGAGCCTCGTCCGGACGCATGGGACGCTCGGCGATTTCCGTGACCAGCGCGACATTCTCGTAGGCCGTGAGGCTCGGGATCAGGTTGTAGAATTGGAACACGAACCCGACGTACCGCCGGCGATAGGCCGTCAGGGCACGGTCGTTGAAACCGGTCAGTTCGGTGTCCTTGAAGAAAAGCCGGCCGCTCGAGGGATGATCGAGGCCGCCCATGATGTTGAGGAGCGTCGACTTCCCGCTGCCGGAAGGACCCAACAGGACCACGACCTCTCCGGCCCAAATCTCAAGGTCGAGGCCGCGCAGCGCACGGACCTCCACCTCCCCCGAGACGTAGGTCTTGGTCAGCCCTCGCGCGGTAAAGACTCTCTGATTCATCTCGCTCTTCGCGTCTCCGCCAAAACGAACGGATCAGCCGCGCGCGGCACGCGTAACCGACGCTAGCCCCGGCGCCGGACAAAGAGTTATATCGTGCTTCTTTCCGCCGCGAACAGGATCTTCATGACGGGACAGGTTCCCAACGGCTTCGGAATCCTCGACCTCTTGGCCCACGCCAAGCGCGCGCACCGCAGGCCGCAATGGCGCATCGAGCCGCCCATGGTGCAAGGAAGGCCGGTTGACGTGCAAGCGGTTGCGGTCGCCGACCGGCCGTTTTGCACGCTGCTCCGATTTGCCCGCGCCGGCCTTGGCCGCGATCCGCTCGTGCTGATCGTCGCGCCATGGTCCGGCCATTTCTGCGTCTTGCTTCAGGACATGGTGAATGCGCTGCTGCCCGACCACGATGTCTACATCACCGACTGGAAAGACGCGGCGATGGTGCCCCGCGATCAGGGCGGCTTCGGGTTCGACGACTTGATCGCGTATCTCATCGACTTCGTCCGCCTCCTTGGGCCGGACACTCATGTTGTCGGCGTGTCCCAATCGGGGGTCCCGATCGTCGCCGCGGCATCCTTGATGGCCTCTGCCGGCGGACCGGTGCGGCCGCGGTCCATGACCTTGATGGGCGGGCTCATCGACACGCGGATCAATCCGACCGGAATGAACCGCATGGCCAGGGCCCTGTTCGCGAACCCATACCGGGCGGCTTGGTCGGAACGGGCGCTGATCCGGCGCGCGGCGGCGGGCTGGCCGGGAGCGGGCCGCCTTGTCCATCCGGCGTCGCTGCAGTTCGCCGGGCTCGCCCTCTACCTGTTGCGGCGCCTGCGGCCCGATGCGCCGACGCCGCTGCAGGCGTTCCAGAAGGCCCTTGTCGCCGATGGCGCCGATGCATCGGACCGGCGGTCCATTTACGATATTTTCCTCACCCTGATGGATGTGCCCGCGGAGCTTTACCTGCAGACGATAAAGACGCTGTTCCGCGACAATGCGCTGGCCGGCGGCGCGATGATGTGGCGGGGGCTGCGGGTCGATCCTGCCGCGATCGCCGAAACCGCGTTGATGACGGTGGAGGCGGAGCGCGACGACATTTCGGGGAACGGCCAGACTCACGCCGCCCATCGCCTGTGCCCGAACATTCCGGCGGATCTCCGCGAACATCATTTCGAACCGCGCATCGGACATCTTGGCATGTTCCATGGACGGTGCTGGCGGAACAATATCCTGCCGCGCTTCCGTCGCTTCGTCCGGCGCCGGCCGTGCGCGACCGGCCGCGACGCGCCGCGGTAAGCTCCGGCGGCGTGAAGGCTGCCACGACGGCGCTAGCCGATAAACCGTCCCCGGCCGGCTCGTTCCGTTCGACGTCCTCTCAAAGATGCTCGGCTGCGACCGCGTCGCACGAAAAGCCCATCGCGGATAGTCCCTCTTCCAGGTAGTCGGAGAGCAGCGGCGTTTCGAGCAGGTAAGAAGGGAAATGCTTGTGCCGCATGTCGCGCGCTTCGGCACGGGCCGCGTCCCATTCCTTGGCGCTGAAATCGCCACGGCCGATCCATGTCAGGGCGACGAGATCCAGAAGTTCGTCCTGGTTCAATCCTTCGATTGCATCGAGGAGCTCCTGTTGCGTCGTGTCGTCCGGCTGGTCCTCGAGAATTTCGACGTCCTTGTCGTCCGCAGGGTTGGAGCCCTCCTCGAGCCCGGCCGGCGGCACTTTGGCGTCGAACTCGCGGGCCTTGACGACGATGAAGCAAACCTTGTCGGAACTGATGGTCAACATTGGCGTTCCCTTCGGCAATTGCCGCCATCGAAGGAGGGCGGTCGCCGCCAAAACCGGCGGCCCGCAGCGGCCTGTTCATCCACCCCTCGAGTCTCCTCCGAGGCGCTTGAACGAGACGGCGTGCGGGCCCCGTCACCGCGGATCGACGAACGAAAGGTCCTTTGCCTTGCGAGGTCCACGTCCCTGGGAACGTTTCGACTCCGCGGCTTCTCCTGCGTTCTCCCCGCCGTGGCGCCATAATGATAGCTAGAGCGGTCTTGCCCGGCCTTGATCTGCATCAATTCGCGAGCGCTCGCCTGCAGACCCGATCGATGGCGATACGCGCGGGAAACAACGCCGGGGAATTCGCGCCTTTTGCGGCCGATCGCCGCCCTGTGTCATAATCCGACGATTGCCTGTTCCGGCGCCGTTCAATGGCCGCGCCGTCCTGCGTGGCAACTCGACATGCCGTGCAAGGTGGCGGGCCTCGTGTTCGGACGGGAATGAACCGCTTCGGGGACGCCTTGCGCACCGCACTCCGGTTGACCGGCCCGGATATCTGCCGCAGGAGCGGGACATGACGGTGACAGCCCCGGCATCCCGGCCTCTTCTCGTCATCGACGGCGGGCACGGCGAAGGCGGCGGGCAGATTCTGCGCACGGCCCTCGCCCTCTCGGCGCTGACCGGACGGCCGTTCCAACTCGTCAACATTCGGGCCAACCGGCCCAAGCCCGGTCTCGCCGCCCAGCACCTCACCGCCGTGCGGGCGACCGCGGCCCTGTGCGACGCCGAGGTCGCAGGAGACCGGCTCCGTTCGCTCACGCTTGGTTTCACGCCGCGCGGCCCGGTTCGTTCCGGCGACTATCTCTTCGACGTGGCCGAAGCGCGCGCGGGCGGCAGCGCCGGCTCGGTCTCTCTCGTTCTGCACACGATCCTGCTGCCGCTCGCACTGGCAGGCGGGCGGTCGGTCTTGACCATCCGCGGAGGCACACACGTGCCGTGGTGCCCCAGCGTCGACTACCTGCAAGACGTATGGCTGCGGACGCTTTCCGACATGGGCGTGCGGGCGGGGATCGAACTCCTGCGCTGGGGCTGGTTTCCGGCAGGCGGCGGCGAGGTCCGGGTATGGATCGAGGGGCTCGGCGGTCGCCCTCTCGCGCCGATCGTCTGCGGCGAGCGCGGCGAGTTGCGCCGGGTGCGCGGCCGCGCCGCCGCCGCAAATCTGCCGGCGCACATTCCGGCGCGCATGAGCGAACATGCCGGCGCTCTGTTGCGGGCAGCCGGCATACCGGGCGAGATCCGGGCCGAGCAGGTCAACGCCGCCTGTGCCGGCGCGGGGATCTTTCTCGCCGTCGAATACGCCGCCGGCCGCGGCGGCGCGGGGGCGTTGGGCGCGCGGGGAAAGCCGGCCGAAGTTGTCGCCGAGGAAGCCGTCGCCGCGCTCGTCGCGTATCACAAATCCGCCGCCGCCTTCGATGCCCATCTCGGCGATCAGTTGGTGCTGCCGGCGGCGCTCGCCTCGGGCGAGTCGCGCTTTTCGGTCGAGCGCGTGACGCGCCATTTGATGACGAATGGCTGGGTGCTCGAGCGCTTCGGCGCCGCGCGTGTTTCGTTGGCGGGCGCAGAGGGCGACCCGGGGCATGTAACCGTGACGCCCGCCGCCTAGCCCGATTGCGGCGCAGCCGTTGACATGGCTGTGGCGAACTTCGGCAGGCCAGATGTCCGGGCCGTTCCCCGGGGCCTGCCGGAAGAGACCGTTCCGCGGTCGCGGGAAGCGACCCATTGCGGACGGCCGGCGAGGATGTCCGAAACCCACAAAAATAAGCCCGATACGGTAGGGGGATCGTATCGGGCCGTCATCGCGCTGCGTGAATTTGGGGGTTTCACGCAGCATCATCCTTCCCCGGTCCCGATATCCTTGCATTGACCTGGATCAAACCGGCGACCGGCCCGGCGCCGACCCGGACACAATTGCCGATCGCGGGGACATCGCCACATTTGATGGGCGCCGACCTGGCGGCCAAAAAATCCCGCTCCGGACCACGATCCTTTACTGCCTGTCCGGCAACGTCACGCCGCCAAACCATAGGTGGAACAGGACATTCGACCGTGGCCGCTACGTCAACGGAGTAGCCTCTTCGATTGCTATCAAGGTCGGCGTCGTGAGCGACGATTTCTTTAACGCGACAATGCCGGGGCGCGCATCGTGCCGCGCGGCGGCTGGCGGCGGTAGAACCAGCGCTTCGCCGCTTCGGCCAGCAACAGGTAGCACGCAACCATCGCGCCGAGCGCCAAAAGGAAGGCCGGAGGCGGCGGCACGAAACCGAACCAGCGACCAAGCGCGCTGTAGGGCAGAAGGATCCCGACGCCGACGACCGCGAGCGACGTCGCCACGAGCAGGCGAGTCGGGCGGCTCCGCAGCGGGTTGCGCCGCGTGCGGATAACGAAGATCACGAGCACCTGGGTGGCAAGCGATTCGATGAACCAGCCGGTCTGGAACAGGGGTTCCGTCGCATGAAAAACCAGCAGCAGGAGGCCGAAGGTGAGGAAGTCGAAGACCGAACTTACCGGCCCCAGCACGAGCATGAAGTTCCGGATGAAGCGCATGTCCCAAGAGCGGGGCTCGGCGGTCGTTTCGTCATCCACCTCATCCATCGGAATCGGCACTTCGGAGAAATCGTAAAGCAGGTTGTTGAGGAGCACCTGCACGGGCAGCATCGGCAGAAACGGCAGAAACAGGGACGCCGCCGCCATCGAGAACATGTTGCCGAAATTCGAGCTCGTGCCCATCATGATGTACTTCATGATGTTGCCGAAGGTGCGCCTGCCCTCGCGCACGCCGCGTTCGAGCACGCCGAGATCGCGCTCCAGCAGGATGATATCGGCCGCATCCTTGGCGACGTCGGCCGCGCTTTCGACCGAGATGCCGACGTCCGCTGTGTGCAGCGATGGCGCATCGTTGATGCCGTCGCCGAGGAAGCCCACCACGTGACCGCGACGCTTGAGGGCTTGGATGATCCGGCTCTTCTGCATCGGCGTCACCCGGCAGAACAGGTTGGCCTCCTCGACGCGCGCGCCGAGCGCCTCGTCGTTGAGCGATGCGACCTCCGCGCCAGTCAGCATGCCCACAATCGGGATGCCGAGCTCGGCGCAGACGTGGCGCGTGACCCGTTGGTTGTCGCCGGTCAGGATCTTGATGCTCACCCCGCTCGCTTCGAGCGCGGCGATGGTCGTGCCTGCGGTCTCCTTGGGCGGGTCGAGGAAGGCGGCGAAGCCGGCGAATACCAGCTCCCGCTCGTCGACCACCGCAGCGGTCGCTTGCGTGGCCGCGACTTCATGCCATGCGATCGCCAGCACGCGTAAGCCTTCGGAGCCAAGCTGTTCGAAAACGGTTTTGGCCCGCGCGAGCGCCGCCTCGTCGAGCGGCCGGGTGTCCGCTTCGCCCGGTTCCTCGTAATGGCGCGACAGCTTCAGGACGTCTTCGGGTGCGCCCTTCAGGACGAGGATGCGGCGGCCCTCATGCTCGAGGAGTACCGAGACACGGCGGCGCTCAAAATCGAACGGGACCTCATCGAGCTTCGTCCAGCCCGTATGGTCGTGCGGTTCAAGCTCGAGGATCGCCTTGTCGAGCGGGCTCCTCAGTCCGCTCTCGAAGTGGCTGTTGAGCCACGCCAGATCGAACACACGCTCGTGCTCGGCGCCCGAAAGGGAAAGTCGACGGACGAGGCGAATCTTCGCCTCGGTGAGCGTGCCGGTCTTGTCCGTGCACAGCACGTCCATGGCTCCGAGGTCGTGGATTGCGGCGAGCCGCTTCACGATCACCCGCTCCTTTGCCATGCGGAGTGCCCCACGCGCGAGCGTGACCGACACGATCATGGGCAAGAGCTCGGGCGTGAGCCCCACGGCAAGCGCAAGCGCGAACAGAAAGCTCTCCAGGAGCGGGCGGTGGAACGCGACGTTGACGAGCAGCACGAACAGGACGAGGAGGCCGGTCAGCCGCATGATCAGCATGCCGAACTCGTAGGTGCCGTGCTCGAGGGCGGTGGCCGGCGGCGCGGGGCGCAACGTGCCGCTGATTTCGCCGAGTTGAGTCGCCTGCCCGGTGGCGCAGATGAGAAGCTTGGCCGAGCCGCTGACCACCGAACTCCCCATGAAGGCGGCGTTGGCCGCCTCTGCGAGTTCCTCGCTCTTGATTCCCTCGGCCGCGGCATGCTTCTCGGCCGGGTACGACTCGCCGGTCAGAAACGCCTCGTTGACGAAGAAGTCCCTGGCTTCGATCAGGCGGCCATCCGCCGGAACCAGGTCGCCGGCGGCAAGCAGCACCACGTCGCCGGGGACCACGTCCTCCGCCCGGACGGTGCGTTCCAGGCCGTCGCGAAGAACCTGTTCGGTGAGGGCGACCGAGGCCTTGAGCCCCTCGGCCGCGGCCTCGGCCCGGTGCTCCTGGATGCTGTCGAGCACGATGCTCATAAGCACAATGGCCGAGATGATGACGAAGCTGGTTATGTCGCCGGTCACCGCCGAAACCGAGGCCGCGGCAAGCAGCACGAGCACGAGCGGGTTGCGGAACCGGCGCAGGAACCTAAGGAGAAAGGAATAGCGCCGACTCGCCTTAAGCGTATTCGGGCCATAACGCGCGAGGCGCGCCGCTGCGTCGGCAGAGCTTAGGCCGCCCGGGCCGGCTTCGAGACGCTGCCGGAGCTCGGCCAAGGGGATCTGCCAAAAGGTCGGCGTGCCGTTCGAGATCACGGACTCCTCCCGGATATGTCGAATAGCGGCACTATCACGTTATCTCGCCACTGCCCATCTTCTTCCGTTCGATTGGGCTCCTAAAGAACATTGGGGCGATTTCGGCGGGTTATCGGGTCCCCTGGAATAGATTTGGAGCAAAAAATATGATTGCGGCCACGATACCCCAAATAAAAACGCCGCTATCTCATAAGATAGCGGCGCTTGCCTTGGTTGCGACGGTTCCGCGGGTCCGAGGAATCGTGAGCGAAGCTCGCGTAAGTCCTCGGACGGGCGTCCGGGGACGCGCGCAAGTCCGCGGGTTCGAGGGAAGCGTGCGTCCGGGGGACGCGCGTAAGTTCCGAGAACGGAACGTGAGAGCCGCGAAGCGACTAAAGCGTCTTATTTGCGATTGGCTGCGGAGGCCCGCAACCAACGAGACCATAACAAGTGGCATGTGGAGATCTAGGTCCGATTCGAGGACCCGATACGGGACTTACTTAAGCTAGCCCGAATTGACACAAAGACTTCGTCCGCGTGCCATCGGCCGTCGAACCGAGGTGGCATGCGCCTTAGTTTCCGGGCATAGGCCAGACCAAACTTCAATGCCCAGCGCCTCACCGTTTCGCAGGAGATATCTATTCCGCGTTCGGCGAGAAGGTCCTCAACATCGCGGCAGCTCGGCGCAAACTGGAAATACAACCAGACCGAATGCTGGATAACCGAAGTGGGGAACCGATGCCGACGATATGCGATCCTGTCCATCCATGCAAATTATCGCACGGTTCAAGACCATATCGTTACCGTGACAGTACCACAGTGATAGCTGGGCGCTCCCGCGTGAACTCATCCATCGCCATCTAGCCGGAGCGGTCCCTTTCCTCGAGAAGACGATAGATCGCGCGCCATAGCGTAAGGGCGTCGCGCAAACCCACGGGCCCAAGATCGACGTGAGCCAAGCGTTCGACCAGATAAAGATCGGCGCGCCCCGGCGCGGCGGCGGCCGCAAGCGCCATGCTCTCGCTTTCCGGGACGATCGCATCGTCCCTGCCGTGGATCAGGATGAGCCCGGGATGCAGGCGGGTGAGGTCGCGGCGCTTGAGGTCGAGCGCCTCGATTTCCGCCCGCACCGCCGCGGGCAAATTCCCGATCAAATCGCGTGCGCGGCCGGGATCGACGTTCATGACGAAATCGACGACGGCGCGGCCCTCGGCGCCCAGACGCTGCGCCAGATCCGAAACGTCGGCCGAAAGATCCTCGAGCTTGCGCCCCGCCATTTGGGCCAGAACGTCGCGGTCGCTCGCGTCGGCGATGAGCCCAACATTGCCCGCCACGAACAACCATTTTCCATAGGCATTGGGCCTGCGGTGCCGCCAGGGCCCGCCGGGCGGATCGCGGTAGTAACCCGTCGTGAAAAAGGTGAGGACCGCATCGGCGTCGTGATAGCCGCCGATGGCGACGACAAAATCGACCTTGTCCCCAACCGCGGGATCGAGAAGGGCGAGGATCGCCGGGCCCGCGGCATAGGAAAGGGCGACGATGCCGAGCGGCCGGGCGCTCGTTTCGTCGGAATCGGCCAGGTAATCGACGGCGTCGGCGACGTCTTGCGAATCGGACGCGCGAAGCTGCAAGGCGCGCACCGATGGGATATCGGGCGCCAACACGCCGAAGCCGGCCCGCGCCAACGTTGCGGCGAAAGCGACCAGCCGCGGGTCGTCCTTGCCGGTTGCCAAGGCGCCCGGCACCAGTACGAGAACGGCATTGGGGTCTTCGCCCGGGCGGTACAAGTCGGCTTCGTGATTGCGTGCGCCGATTCGATAAGAAATCCCGTCCCGCGACGGGGCGGAGGTGATGTTCTTGAATAGGCTGGGACCTGGGCCGGCGGCGAGATCGTCCATGACGAGCGCCGCCTCGACGGCGCGGCCCAAGGGTTTCGCGCCGGCCACGAGCAGCGCGGCAAAAACGAGAACCACGGCAGCGATCCGGGTCACGCGCGGCGAAGGGATGAAGAACCTGCGCATGCGGCGCCGCGCCTCCGTCAGCCCCGGACTGTCCCGGCTTTTCCCGCGCTGCCCTGTCCAATCGGCGCCGCCAAGGCCCAGCCCAACAGGAACCACAGGTGACGCTGATAGATCGCCTCCATGCCGATTGAGGCGCCGACGAATACGGCGAGCGCCGCCAGCATCGCAATTCGGAATAAATTATCGCCTTCCCGTATGCACGGAACTAAGAGCGCCTGGACGATCTTAGTAAAAAAAGCGAGGAAAAGAACAAGACCCACGATCCCAGTTTCGGTCAACAGCCACTGGGCAGAGCTGTGCATCAGGATCAGCGGATCGTCGCCCGCCGCCATACGCTGCCAGAGAAAGCCGCCCAAACCGATTCCTTCGATAGGGTGGGCAAGCCAGGCGGAAAACGCCACCGACATGACGTGAAGCCGTGTGGCGATATCGGCACCCCTCTCTTGGGTAAGATAGATCTGCTGCATGGGCGTGCCGAAACCGTCCGAGTCCAAACCCCAGCCCGCACCGGCTGAAACCAAATCCATAAAGTCCGTGAAGGGTTTGACGAGGGTCGGGAGGAGATAGAGAACAATCGCAAGCACAGCCGCCAGTGCCGCAGCGCGGCCCGTTTCCCTGAGGTCGAGCGAATTGCAACGATAGAGAACAGGCAACGCCAGCACCGCACCAATCCAGGCACTCCTCGATGCGGCAAGAATTAGCGCCACGAGCCCGATGACGAGTCCGATTCGATGCAAGCGCAGGGGTAAGAGTGTGCGGCGCGCGAGATACGGCGCTTGGAAAGCGATCATGACCGCCACGAAATATCCATAAGCATTGGCATTGACAAACAGCCCTTCGAGCCGCCACGCCGCATCGCTGCCCGGGGGAACAACCCATATCCCGATCCGGAACAGGGCGAATAGGGCCATGGCCGCCGCCGCGATGATCCAGGCCGAAACGAAAGAGACCTTGAGGAACGTCTCGCGCAAACGCCCCGAACGATCGGCTGCGGCGATTTGTCCAGCCACGATGAAATTGCCAAGCAGGACGAACCATCCGGCGAACTTGTTCACGACCGCCCAGGCGATCCACTCGCCGGTGCGCAAGTAGCCGATGATGAGGGTAATCGCGAGCCAAACGCTTAGAACGGCAAGCCAGGTCCAAAGCCGCGGCAGGCGCCAGGTTGGGAAGGGTATCTGCCCGCGAAGATTGTTCATCGCAAGTGCTGCAAAGAGCACCGGCACGACGAGATCGGCGGCGCACACCCGAAGGCCCGCCGGCGATACGGGGAGCGTGACCTGAATCTGGTAGGCGACCGCGAGCACGGCGAGCGCCGCCGCGAGCCACGGCCCCCAGCCGTGCGAGAGGGGCGCACTTGGCGCCGTTCGGGAAGCCGTCACGGCGCCAGCGCGGCGATCGCCACGGCCAGCGCCAGCGTTACAGGCAGCGCCGGGCCGAAGGCATGACCCGATCCGGGCCGGAGTCCGACACGGTTCAACAGCCACCTCCGGGCACCTTGGGCGAAAAGCGACGTGCAAACGGCGGCAACCACGGCCGCCGCAATCGGCGACGCGACGGTCCCGGTCATTGCAAAGGCCGCCACCCAAATTCCCACAGCAGCGATGTTGACATGCGCATCCTGCAGCACGCGGCCATTGCTGACCAGGATCTCGTGCTGCGGGCCCCAAAGCAGCTCGCTGAAGCGAAGCACCAGGAGCAGCTGGAGCACGGAAAGCATGGAACCGAACCTCGAACCGAACAACTGAAGAATGACTCCGCCACCGAACGTAAGCACCAGCAGCGCCACGAACGCCAAGGCGATCAGGGTCCGTTGCCGCCATACGACGGCGCCGTGGCCGGGCCCCGGATTGCGCCGCGTTCCGATATGGCGCAACTGCCACGGCAAACCGAGGAACATATAATGCTGGGTCACGGCATAACCGATCGCAAGCTGCGCGGCGACCCGGTACTCGCCGACAGTTGCCAACGGCACGACGGAAGAAAGCGCCAGAACGTCGATATAGATCGAAAGCCGCGAACCGAGGTTGCCGTAAACCAGCGCCACGGTGTGTTTAAGGGAGCGCCACAGGGCCCGCAGGCGCAAATGCGCCCGCGGCCGAAGGATGCGGGCATTGAAAAACAGGAATACGACAAGGGCCGCCAGCACTGTGGCCCAGACACTCAAGACAATCGCAAAGATTCCGGATTCGGTATCGGGCCGAATGATGGCCAACAGCGCGAGCACCAGAATCGGCGCGCCGAGATCCCGTACCTTGAAGAACAGGCCGGTCAAACCGCTGGCACGGATCACGGCAAGCACCGCTTCGGCGGTGCCCGCCACCGCCGCCGCCGTCACGGCGAGAACGATGTCCGCGCGGTAGGCGGCGAGAGGATCGACGAAGGCGGCGATCGCCACCGCCGCGAGGATGGCCACGGCCACCTGGAACGTGACGATGATCAGGTAGTACGGCCAAAGGCGCGGTGCGGCGAACCCGCCTAGCCGGGGCATCCGCGAGAAGCGGTTCAGCCACATGTCACCGCCGCCGCTTACGATCGCGTTCACCACACCGGCGATCGTAGTCAAAACCGCGAAGACGCCGAAGCGATCGGGAGTCAGGAGCCGTGCGGCGGCCATCAGAAGGATATAAACGAGCAGGCGGGAGACGATCGCGCTGGCAACGGGCAGCAGCCTTGCGAGCATCGAATCCTGTTGCGCCGGCTCGGCGCTGCCGGGAGCCTCCCCATTTCCCGTTTGGAGGAGTCGCTCGTTCATTCAGGCTCCAGCAGAATAGAGTGCGTCGAACTCGCCGACCGACCGTTCCAGGCTGAATTTCTCGACGATGCGGCATCGCGCCGCTTCGCGCCGCGCCGCGCGATGCGCGGCATCCTCGCCAAGCAGTTGCGCCATCGCGCCGGCCAGCGCCGCGGGATCGCCCGCGGGCACGATGATGCCGGTATCGCCGACGATGCGCCGCGAATCGCCGGCGTCGGTCGCCACCGCGGGCAAGCCGGCCGCCATTCCTTCCAGCAGCGCATTGGGGAAGCCTTCGCTGGTGGAGCTTGATACGACGATGTCGCAGGCGGCAAGCAGGCGCGGCACGTCGCTTCGTTCACCGAGCCGATAAAGATTGGGGCGGGGTTCAAGATTCTCGGTACCCTCGCCGATCAGGAGCGCCGCCACATCGGGCAGCGTCGCCAGCGCCTTGAGAAAAGTCTCATGGTCCTTGACCGGATCGAGGCGGGCCAGCATGGCGATGAGCGGCTGTGATTCGGGAATTCCGAGTTCGGCGCGCACCTCGCGGCGCGTCGCCGCGTCCGGACGGAACGAACTCGAATCGATGCCGTTGTCGATCACCAGGAACCGGCGCGGCCGGTAGCCGAGGCGGCGATGATACTCGCGCCCCGCCTCGGAATTGGCGATTACGGCATCCGGAACGGACGCGAACCATATGCAGGCGTCGATTACGATCGCCTGACGCCAGCCGCGGTCCCACGCCTCCATGCTGGAGCAGCGCACGTTCCAAAAAAGCTTCGTCTTTTGCCGCCGCCCGGAAACAAGGAGCGCGAACGTGGCTACCAGATCGGCGTGATAGAGCCAGCTTTGCACGACGTCGGGCCGTTCCTTGCGGATGAGGCGGGCGAGGCGAAATACCGCGCTCGGATTCGGAAATCGGCGGCGCATGCCGAGACTCGTAACCGGAATCCCGGCCTTCGTCAGATTTTCGAACACGGCGCCGCCGGGGACCAGCGCCACGACACGAAACGCGATCGGGCGCTCGCGGCGCGCGAGAACCAAGCGCTCCAACATGCGCTCGGCCCCGCCGGTGTGCAGGCCGGTGATCACGTGCATGACCTTCAGCGGCGGCGGGTCAGCGGCCAAGCCAGCGCTCCTTCCAGGACTGGAACATCAGGATGCACCACAGCGCATGCTGCCAATTGCGCCGCCCCGAGAGGTGCTCCGCCAGGCGGCGTCGGATGGGTGCGGGATCGAAGAAGCCTTCGTCGCGCAGCCTGGTTTCGTCGAGCAGCGATTCCGCCCAGTCGCGCAACGGCCCGCGCAGCCACGAGTCGATCGGAACGCCGAAGCCCATCTTGGGCCGCTCGGTGAGCGACGGGGGAACGTAGCGCTTCAGCACTTGGCGCAGGAGCCATTTGCCCCGCCCGCCGCGAAGACGGAAATGCCGCGGCAGCCGCCAGGCGAATTCCACAACGCGGTGGTCAAGGAGCGGCACCCGCGCCTCGAGGCTCGCCGCCATGCTGGCACGGTCGAGCTTGACTAATATGTCGTCGGGCAGATAGCCGGCCGCGTCCAGAAACATCATCTGGCCCGGGAAGCCGATTTGCGGCCAGCTTTCGGGGGAAGTGAGCAGGCTCGCGGTTTCCACCCCATCGATGGCCACACGCTCGGGATGCGGCCACAGCGAGACGAGGCGGCGGTAGATCTCGGCGGACGTCGGCGCATCGAGCACCGCGGCGAGCTTGTGCAGCTTGTCGCCCGCCTGAGGCAGCCGCAGCCTTTTGGGAAACAGTCCGCTTGCGAACAGGGTGTCCCAACAGGCGACCGGCACCGCCGCCATCGCCCGGGCGGCGAGATTACGCAGCAGCCGCGGCGCGAAGGCACGGAGGCGATCGGCGTTCTGCGCCCACACATAGCGATTGTAGCCGCCGAACAATTCATCACCACCGTCGCCCGAGAGCGACACGGTGACGCGCTCCCGCGCCAGGCGCGACACAAGCGCGGTGGGGATTTGCGAGGAATCGGCGAAGGGCTCATCGTACATCTGCGCCAATTCGGGCACGACCGAGCGCGCCTTCACATTATCTACATAAATCTCCGTGTGGTCGGTGCCGAGGTGGCGGGCGACTTCGGCCGCATGGGCCGCCTCGTCGTAGCCCGCCTCATGGAAGCCTATGGTGAAGGTGCGCACAGGCGCGGAAGACTGCGTCTGCATCAGCGCGACCACGGTCGAGGAATCGATGCCGCCCGAGAGAAACGCGCCCACGGGCACGTCCGAAACCATGCAATACCGCACGGCATCGCGCAGAAGCGCGTCCAACTCCGCCTCGGCCTCTCCGGCGGAGAGTGTCAGCGGCTGCGCCTGTCCCCGGCTCGCCACTTCCTGGAGCGACCAATAGGGGCGCGGATTTGCCAAATCCCGCGCGCCGACCGCATTTAATGGAAGCGTCAGGATGGCGCCGGGCGGAAGCTTGAAGACGCCCCGGTAGATCGCTTTCGGCGCCGGCACATAGCCATGGCGCAGGAACGAGGCCAGAGCGGCGCGGTCCACTTCGGCCTCGAATTGTGGCAGCGCGCGCAGCGCCTTGAGCTCGGAGGCGAAGGCGAAGGAGTTGCCCGCCCAGCCGTAATAGAGCGGCTTCTGCCCCATGCGATCCCTGGCGAGATGAAGCGTCCGGTTTTCGCGGTCGTAAAGCGCCAATGCGAACATGCCGTTCGCGCGTTTGAGCGCATCTTCGATTCCCCATCGGCACACGGCCGAAAGCAGCACTTCGGTATCGGAATGGCTGCGGAAACGTTCGCCCATATTCGCCAGCTCCATCTGGAGCGCCGCGTAATTGTAGATCTCGCCGTTGAAGACGATGACGAATCGCCGGTTCGCCGATTCCATCGGCTGACGGCCCAGCGCCGAGAGATCGATGATGGAAAGCCGCCGGTGGGCGAGCGCGACACCCGTTTCGGCCTCGACCCATACGCCTTCGTCGTCGGGACCGCGGTGGCGCAAGGTGTCGGCCATGGACCGCGCCGCTCTCGCCAGCGCCTCGGCCGTGCCGCCCTTGGGATCGATCAATCCGGCGATGCCGCACATCAGGATGCGGATACGAGAATCGCGGAAACGATGCGGACGCCCTGTCCGTTGCTGGGGGTCACGGAGCCGCGCCCGGCAAGACGGTCATGGACTTGGCGATTGAAAAGCGATGCCCGACCTTTTCGATTTCGCGCACGACGCAGAATTGGACCGGCCGGCCCAGCGGAACGGCTTCGCCGCCCTGCCACAGGAACATGAGCGGATGCCCGAGATGATTCGCATCCATCGGGAAACCCCAGACGAAGACGGTGCCGGGAGGCTGCCGCAGCGCGTCCGGATCGAAGGTCCAGCGTCCGATTCGGTGGGCGAAATCATCGGCCGAGACTTGCAGCGGATAGATTCGTTCGGCGTCTTCTTCGACAACCGGAAGCACCGGCGTCTCGCGCCCCGGCCGCACGATGACGGCTTCCTGCCCGTCCGGGCATGTTGAAGCTTCGAGAGGCGCCGACGGCCCGATGAAGCGCCATGCCACCGGCGCGATGAACGCGGCGACGACCGTCGCCAACGCAATAACCGCAAGCGAGCGTGACGGTGCGAGGCCGGGGCCGAGGCGCGCGGCACTTTCCAGCTTGCGCCGGGCGATCAGCACCGCGATCGCGGCCACGCCGAGGCCGACCACGATCGCCTCCGCCGGAAACGTCACCGCATAAATACGGTACCCGCCATTGAAGGTGAGGACGGGCGCGGAGAAAAACACGCCGGCCGCGATCCACAGCAGCATGGTCAAACGCGGATCGGCACGGCGGCGCCATGCCGCGGCAAGGCCGAGCGCCCACAAAGCGATGAAGACGACGCGAAGCGGAATGAAGCGGACGAAAACGAACAGATGGCTGAGGTAGTGAATGATCCCCTTGAAATAGCCCCACAGGAACAGATGCGGCGCCGACATGATGTTTGCGAAGGCAGCGGCATAGATGCGCCGCGACAGTTCGAGTTCACCGCCGCCGGCGGCGAAGATCTCGGGATGATCGGTCCTGACCTGAATCCAGCTCTTGCCGCCTACCGATATGCCGTACAAGATATAAGAGAAGTTTGAATGGAGGGTGTCGCCGGCCCCGCCGTAGATCCAGGTGAGCGCGAAGGTGGCGCCGAAGCCTACGGCAATCCCGGCAATTCCCGCCGCAACGAGACGAACCCGCTCGCGCCGCGGACGCCCGACATTGAAATACGCCCAGGCGAGCAAGGCGGGAAAGACCAGGAAGGCGCCGGCCCGCGCGTTTTGGCCGACGGCGAACAGAAACATGGCCAGGAAAAACGTGCCGTCCGGAACGGCCGGGGCGGAGCGCCAGAGAATGGCGATGGTGAGCACACCCAAGAGCAAGCCGGCGTTTTCGGTAAGCGTCAGCGCGGCACAAAACTCGCCCGCGAAAAGAAACAGCGCGGCGAACACGGCAAGCGTTGCCGCGGCGTCCAGTTGACGCGCCGTCTCGCGCAACAAGAGATACGCGCCGGCCCCAACGACGGCGGCCTGGACCAGCAACGCGATCTGCAGGTCGCGCCCCGAAATCTCGAATATCCCCGCCAACAAGCCGGAGTATAAGGGGCGCATGCGGCAACCGATGTCGATCGGCACCCCGGTCAAGATCTGATTGGAGCACGTGAAATAGCCCATCGCGTCGTTCCAGGGCAGCAATCCGGCGATGGCGTTGGGATGGGTGTGGGCGCTCAGCCAATAGGCCGGCACGGGAAGGACGAAGGCGGCGATGGTCAGAAGCCCCAGCCCCAGGTCTCGGAGCGGCCCATGATGGGCCGCGCGCCCCGGGCTCTGGGGATCGAGAGCCGGCCGGCTGCGGCGGAACGCCAGATACAGCGCCGCCGCCATGACCAGTGCGGTCAAAATGAGATTAAACTTCAGGGCAATCCAATCGATCATGGACTTCGTCTAGCACAGCCGCGCGCGTCAGGCACACTGCGGCGATTCGCTTTGCTCTCGCGGCTTGGTTGGGCCGCCCCGGGATGCTATCAAACGGACGGCGCGGGGCCTGCCTCCCGCCGCAAACCGCCGTACAGGGGGCGTTTCTTGGCCGACATCGACGACGTCCGCCGCTATTGGGACCGGTTTCCGCTCCTCAGCCACGAGATCGGCGAGATCGGCACGCCCGCCTTCTTCGAGACGCTCGATCGCATCAAGCGCATGGATTCCGAGCGCTTCGCCCTCCCCTTCTGGGAATTCGAGAAATTCCGCGGCAAGCGCGTGTTGGACGATGGCTGCGGGCCTGGCTGGTTCACGGTGCAGTATGCGGCGGCCGGCGCCTTGGTTGAGGCACTCGATTTGGCGCCGCGGGCGGTCCAGATCACGCGCGACCATCTCGCCTATCGCGGGCTCAGCGCCGACGTTCGCGTCGCCAACGCCGAGGAGCTGCCGTTTCCCGACAAGAGCTTCGATCTCGTGTTTTCGTCGGGCGTGTTGCACCACACGCCGAACACGTTCAAGGCCTTCACCGAGTGCCGCCGGGTGTTGAAACCGGGCGGGCGGGCCAAGATCACGCTCTACCGCAAAGGATTCGCTCACGGAAAGCTGGCCTTCGTCGTCACCAGATTCCTGATGCGCCTGGGGCGCATCCGGCACCCGGGCGCCGATCTCGCCAGAGACGCCCGCGACGTGGATGATTTCATCCGCCAATACGACGGCGCCGGAAACCCGATCGGCATCGCCATGAGCGATTCCGAGTGGGCGGCGATGCTGGAGAAAGCGGGTTTCCGCGTCGGGCACTTCGAGGTTCATTTCTTTCCCCGGCGCTTCCTTCCTTTCGCGCGATTCGTGCCCAGCACCCTGCACCGTCTGCTCGACGCTCTCGTCGGCACGATGGTATATTTCGACCTGAGCGCGCCGTGACGTCGTCCGGTCCGGCAAGACGGAGTTCCGCATGAATCGGCCCATGTCCCGCTACAGCAGCTCGCTCCACGACATCGACCCGAGCGGCGAAACGCTCAAGCGCGACGAGGGCGCGGTCAAGGCCATGTACGAGGCCGCGCCGTATCCCGATCTCGGCGCCAATCTCAAGGACATGAGCCTCTATATCAATCCGGTTCTGGCCGACCTGGAAAGCCGCGCCCAGGTGCGTTTCCTCGATGTCGGCTGCGGGACCGGGCATTACGTCGTCGGCGTCGCCAAACAGCACCCCAAGTGGCGCTGCTACGGCGTGGATCTGTCCGGTCCCACCATCGCCATCGCCCGGCAATTGGCCGAGATGCACGGCGCTCGGGTTGAATATCATCAAGGCACATATCTCGAGCCGTTGCCGTTCGAACCCGGATTCGATGTGATCTGCGCGCTTGGCACCATCCATCACACCGCCGATCCAGTGGCGGCCATGAAGGCGATCCGCGGCATTCTTCGCGACGACGGCTATTTGTTTCTTCATCTTTACGGATGGCGCGCCGATCGCGAGAAGTTCGACATCAAAGAGGCGCTCAGCATCCTGGAGCCCGATCTCATGAACCACCGCAGGCGCTTCGAATTGTACGACGCGCTCATGCGCCATCGCCGCCGCCGCTGGCTCAAACGGTTGCTGACGACGAGTCCTTACGATGCCTATGTGCTGGCACGAAATTATTCGCGCAATCTGTGGCGCGGGATTCGCGGCATCAGCTGGTCGCCGCCCTGGTGGGCGCGTTACGACGCGCCGACCGCTCCCTGGATCGACCATTTCTGCAATCCGTGCGAGCGCGCCTACGAAGTGCCCGAGGTGAAGGCCCTGCTGGAGGCCAGCGGGTTCAAGGTCGTGCACATGCTGCATCATGGCCGCGTCTTCCCGCAACTCATTCCGCCGGAATGGAAGGCCGCGCACGACGCCCTCGACGACTGGGCGAAATGGCGCATGTCGGAGCTCTTGGTGACCGGCGGCGGCTCCTTCGGCATGATCTTGAAGAAAGCC
>DATDPM010000091.1:0-28520 GCA_035292745.1 Alphaproteobacteria bacterium
ACCCGGTCGCGGCGGCCCTGCGAGAGACCGAGGAGGAGCTGGGGGTGCCGCGCGCCAGCATCGAAGTTTTGGGCACGCTCAACGATTACGAAACGCGGACCGGATTCCAGGTTTGTCCCATCGTCGGCATCATCGCGCCGCCGCTCGTGCTGCGCCCCGATGCGCGCGAGGTCGCCGAGGTGATCCGGGTGCCGCTTGCGCATATCCTGGACCGGGCGAACCACCGCCGCGAAGAATACGAGGCGGACGGGACGTTGCGGCGGTTTCACGCCATTCCCTTCGGCCCGCATGTGATCTGGGGCGCCACGGCCGGAATGATCATGAACCTGTGCGATTGGATCGAGGCGCGCTGATGCGGCTTTTCTTCACGATCGTCGTGCCGCTGCTGCTCCCCACCACGGTCTACCTGTTGTGGCTGCGCTTTGCCGGCGCAGGCGGCGAACAACGCGACGTGCCATGGCTGTGGCTGGCGGCGGGCGGCGTCGCATTGGCGGCAATCGTGGTCGGCACATTGACGCTCTCCGGCGGAACGAAGGACGGAATCTATGTGCCGCCGCATCTGGAAAACGGACGAGTCGTCCCCGGCCGCATGGCTCCCGGCAACCCTCGCTAGCCCTGGGACGCGTCGTGGAGCCGAAAGCGAAGATCGAGTTGCAAGCCTGGATGACCGCGCCCGAGACGGCGGCCGTGGTCGCGGCGCTCACCAGTGAAGGCGCGACCGTGCGATTCGTGGGCGGCTGCGTGCGCGACGCGCTCCTGGGCCGCACCGTCAAGGACATCGACATCGCCACCCACGATCCGCCCGAGACCGTGACCAGGCTCCTGGAGAAGGCCGGGATCAAGGCGGTCCCCACCGGCATCGCCCACGGCACCGTGACCGCCGTGGTCGGACACGCCCATTTCGAGATCACCACGCTGCGCAAGGACGTGGAGACCTACGGGCGCCGCGCCAAAGTCGCCTTCACCAACGATTGGGCCGCAGACGCCGCGCGCCGCGACTTCACCTTCAACACGCTGTTCTGCGCGCCGGACGGAGCCATCTACGACCCGTTCGACGGGATCGCCGACCTGCGCGCGGGGCGGGTGCGTTTCGTCGGCAACGCGGAGGCGCGGATCAGGGAGGATGTGCTGCGGCTGTTGCGCTTCTTCCGCTTCTACGCGCACTACGGCAAAGGCGCGCCGGATGAAGCCGCCCTTTCCGCCTGCCGCAAGCTCGCGCATCTGCTCCCGACGCTCTCGGGCGAACGGGTGGCGGGCGAGCTCCTGCGCCTGATGGCGGCCGACGATCCCGCTTCCGTCGCGATGCTGATGGAAGGAGAAGGGGTGCTGACGCATGTCCTTCCGGAAGCCAAGCGGATTACGCGGCTTGCCGCCCTCGTCGCCATCGAGCGCGGCTTGGGCGAGGCGGACGCCTTGCGCCGTCTCGCCGCGGCGCTGGTGCCGGGGACGGAAGCGGCAATTGCGGTCGCGGAGCGGCTGCGGCTGTCGAATGCCGAAAGCGAGCGATTGATCGCGGTTGCCGCCCCCGAGTCTCCGGTGACGGTGACGACGGACTCAAAAGTGCAGCGGCGCGAGCTTTATCGCCTCGGCAAAGCGCGCTACCGCGACTTGGCGCTTCTGTCCTGGGCCGGGGCGGCGAAGAAGGACGGCGCGGAGGAGCAGGCGTACCGTTCCATGCTCGCCGCCGCTGAGGCCTGGCAGCCGGTCGCACTCCCCATCAAAGGGCGCGACGTCCTGGCGCTGGGCGTCGAGAACGGGCCGGAGGTGGGAAGGTTGCTGAAGACCGTGGAGGCGTGGTGGATCGAAGGCGATTTCCGCGCCGACCGCGAGGCGTGCCTCAAGAAATTAAAGTCGCTGACCCTGCACTGACCCGGATTACGGCCAGCGCACCTCGGGCGGCAGCGACATCAATATCGCCTCCGCGTTGCCGCCGGTCATGAGCCCGAATTTGGTGCCGCGGTCGTACAGCAGATTGAATTCGACGTAACGGCCGCGGCGCACCAGCTGATCCTGGCGCTGCTGTTCGGTCCACGGCGCATCCATATGCCGGCGGACGATCTCCGGGTAGATGTCGAGGAAGGCGAGGCCGACGTCGCGCACGAAGGCGAAATCGGATTCCCAATCGCCGGTGTCGAGATCGTCGAAGAAGATGCCGCCGATGCCGCGCGGCTCGCCGCGATGGGGCAGATAGAAGTAATCGTCGCACCATTTCTTGAAGCGCGGATAGTAGGACGCGTCGTGCGCGTCGCAGGCCCGTTCGAGGCGGGCGTGGAAATCCCGCGCGTCGCGCGCATCCGCGACCATGGGCGTCAAATCGGCGCCGCCGCCGAACCAGGATTTTTCCGTCGCGATGTGGCGCGTGTTCATGTGCACGGCGGGGACGAGCGGCGAAAACGGGTGGATGACGAGCGAGATGCCGCTCGCCCAGAAGCGGGGATCGTCGGCGGCGCCCGGAACCTGCTTGCGGAACTCGGGCGAGAACTCGCCCCAGACGGTGGAGACGTTGACGCCCGCCTTTTCGAACACGCGGCCGCGCAAGACCGCCATCGTTCCGCCGCCGCCGTCCGTGCGCTGCCAATCCTTGCGCTCGAAGCGGCCCGCGGGCAGATGGGCGCGGGGCCCTGTGTGCGCCACCTCGATCGCTTCCAGGGCGGCGCAGATCGTGTCGCGCAGCTCCGAGAACCACGCGCGCGCCCTTTGCCGGCGCGTCTCAATCATGCTCTTGCTCATATCGCCGCCGGGAACATGCCGGTTTGCCGCAGCGCCTCACCCAACACCATCGCCGCCGCCTGGGCAACATTTATCGAGCGCAATCCCGCCGCCATCGGAATCCGCAACCGCGCGTCGGCAACCTCCGCAACCGCATCGGGCACGCCCAAAGATTCGCGGCCCATCATCAGCGTGTCGTCCGCGCGAAACATGAAACCGGTATAGGGCATATCGCCCTTGGTCGTGATCAGCAGCAGACGCCCGCTATCGGCGCGGGACCCGCGCCAGGAACAATACGCCTGCCAGGACGCGTGGCGCACCATCGCGGCCCGGTCCAGGTAATCGAGGCCGGCGCGGCGGAAACGCCGCTCGCCCAGCACGAAGCCGCAGGGCTCGATGATATCGACCGGCACGTTAAGACATGCGGCGAGGCGGAGCATGGCCCCGGCGTTCTGAGGAATGTCGGGTTGGAACAGGGCGAGACGCATGACCGATTGATTGGCGATTGATGGGGGCGCGGCGAATTGCCGCGCGGGCGCCCGGCTGCCGGCTTTGCAAGCGCGGGATTTTGGATTATACCGCTCAGGCGCATCTCATCCACGCCCGTGTCCACAGGCGCGCCACCGGGGACCTCGTGAGACGCGCGCAGGGGATCGTCGAAACGCAAGGGTAAGGGGATGGCCGAAACGGCTGCCAAGACGGACGAACCGGGCGAGACCCGGCGCGACTTCCTCTATCTGGCCACGACGGCCGTGGGTGTGGCCGGCGCCGTTGCGGCGCTTTGGCCGTTCATCGACAGCATGAATCCGGCGGCCGATATCCGGGCGCTTTCCTCGACCGAGGTGGATCTCTCGCCCGTCGCGGTCGGCCAGCGCATCACCGCCAAATGGCGCGGCAAGCCGGTCTTCATCGACCACCGCACGCCGGAAGAGATCAAGCGCGCCGAGCAGGACGACAACGCGGACCTGCGCGACCCGGAAAAAGACCAAGCGCGCGTCAAAAAGCCGGAATGGCTGGTGGTGATCGGTATCTGCACGCATCTGGGGTGCGTGCCGCTGGGCCAGAAGCCGACCGATCCGCGCGGCGAGTGGGCCGGCTGGTTCTGCCCGTGCCACGGCTCGGCGTACGACACCTCGGGGCGCATCCGGAAAGGCCCGGCGCCGCGCAATCTCGCCGTGCCGCTCTACGAGTTCACCGCCGACAACATGATCACGATCGGTTAGGAGAGGCCGGATGGCAACGCCCGCGTCCACGCCCGCGCCCGCGCCCGAGAACGCCGTGGTGAAGTGGATCGACCAACGGCTGCCCATCTTCGAATTCGTACGCCACCACCTCAAAGACTACCCCACGCCGCGCAACCTGAATTACCTGTGGAACTTCGGTTCCATCGCGGGCGTGATGCTGGTGGTCATGATCGTGACCGGCGTGATGCTGGCCATGCAATACACCGCCCACGTCGATCTCGCCTTCGACAGCGTCGAGCGCATCATGCGCGAGGTCAACTACGGCTGGCTGCTGCGCTACCTGCACATGAACGGCGGCTCGTTCTTCTTCCTCGCCATTTACATCCATCTTTTCCGCGGCATGTATTACGGCTCGTACAAGGCGCCGCGCGAGATATTGTGGTGGCTCGGCCTCATCATCCTGGTTTTGATGATGATGACGGCGTTCACGGGCTACGTACTGCCCTGGGGCCAGATGAGTTATTGGGCCGCCACCGTCATCACCAACCTGTTTTCGGCGATCCCCTGGGTCGGCGATTCGGTCGTGACCTGGCTTTGGGGCGGGTTCTCGGTCGACAACCCGACGCTCAACCGCTTCTACGCCCTGCACTACCTGCTGCCGTTCATGATCTTCGCCGTGGTGTTCGTGCATCTGTGGGCGCTGCACACGGTGAAGTCCAACAATCCGCTGGGCGTGGAGCCCAAGACCAGGCAGGACACGATCCCGTTCCACCCCTATTACACGGCGAAGGACTTTTTCGGCTTCGGCATGTTCTTCCTGGTGTATCTCGCGATCGTGTTCTTCGCGCCCAATCTGTTCAGCGAGCCGGACAATTACATTCCGGCCAATTCGCTGGTCACGCCCCCGCATATCGTGCCCGAATGGTATTTCCTGCCCTATTACGCGATCCTGCGCTCGATCCCGGACAAGCTGTTGGGCGTGATCGCGATGTTCGGGTCGATCCTCATCTTGTTCTTCCTGCCGTGGCTCGACCGCTCCAAGATCAAGAGCGGAAAGTTCCGCCCGATCTTCAAGCAGTTGTTCTGGCTGCTCGTGGCCGATAGCATCGTGCTCGGCTGGGTCGGCGGGAACCGGCCGGACGAGCTGTTCTACAGCGTCAGCTTCCTCACCATCGGCCGGGTCGCGACCGCGTACTACTTCGGCCATTTCCTGGTGCTGCTGCCGGCGATCGCGTCGATCGAGAAGCCCAAGCCCGTGCCGGAAAGCATCAGCGCCGCCGTCGGCGCCAAATCGAAGGATTGAGGCCGGCATGCGCGCGCTTCGCCAAATCTCGCTCGCGGCCGCCTTGGCCGCCCTGTTCGCCGCCCAGGCGGCGGCGGAAGAAGTCCCCGCCCCCGATTGGTCGTTTACCGGCATCTTCGGCACCTATGACAAGGCGGCGGCGCGGCGCGGCTTCGAGGTCTACAAGAACGTTTGCTCGGCCTGCCATTCGCTGAACCTTGTCTACTACCGCAATCTGCAGCAGATCGGATATTCCGAGGACGAGGTGAAAACCATCGCGGCCGAGCGGCAGGTGACGGACGGACCCAACGATCAGGGCGAGATGTTCCAGCGCCCGGCGCGGCCGACCGACCGCTTCGTGCCGCCCTTCGCCAACGACGTGCTGGCGCGGCTCGCCAACAACGGGGCGCTGCCGCCCGATCTTTCGGTGATCGTCAAGGCGCGCAAGGGCGGCGCCGACTACATCTTTGACCTGCTCAACGGCTTCGTCGATCTGCCCGAGGACTTCACGGTTCCCGACGGCATGTTTTACAACGCCGCGTTTCCCGGCTACGCCATCGCCATGCCGCCGGCGCTCTCCGACGGCGCGGTGACCTACGCCGACCAGACTCCGGCGACCGTGCCGCAGATGGCGCAGGACGTCACGACCTTCCTCAATTGGGCGGCGGAGCCGGAGCTGGATGCGCGCAAGAAGCTCGGCCTTCGGACCATGATGTTCCTCGTGCTCCTCACCGCCATGCTTTACGCCGTGAAGCGGAAGGTGTGGAGCAAGCTCCATTGAGCTGAGCGAGGCCATGGCGGAGCGCGAGGCAAACCCGCTGCTTGCCATCATCGGCGGGAGCGGCGTCTACGACATCGAGGGGCTTTCCAACACGCGCTGGGAGAAGGTGGCAAGCCCGTTCGGCGTGCCTTCCGACGACCTGTTCTTCGGCGAGCTCGACGGACAGAAGCTGGTGTTCCTGCCGCGCCACGGCCGCGGCCATCGCATCCCGCCGAGCGACCTCAATTTCCGCGCCAACATCGACGCCCTGAAACGGGTGGGCGTCACCGAGATCTTGTCGGTGAGCGCCGTAGGGAGCCTTCGCGCCGAGCTGTCGCCCGGCACCTTCGTCGTCGTCGATCAATTCATCGACCGCACCTTCGCCCGCAACAAGAGTTTCTTCGGGCCTGGCTTGGTTGCGCATGTCTCGGTCGCGGACCCGGTGTGCCGGCGCCTGGGCCATCATATCGCCGAGGCGGCGCACAGCATCGGCATCCCGGTCGTCGTCGGCGGAACCTATCTCGCCATGGAGGGGCCGCAGTTCTCGACCCGGGCGGAATCGGAGCTGTATCGCGCCTGGGGTTGCGACGTGATCGGCATGACCAACATGCCCGAGGCCAAGCTCGCCCGCGAGGCGGAGATGTGCTACGCCACGGTGGCGATGGTGACCGATTACGACTGCTGGCACCCGCACCATGAAGACGTGTCGGTGGAGGCCGTCATCAGGGTATTGCTCGACAACGCGGCGAAAGCGAAGAGTTTGGTTGCGGCCGTGGCGCCGCGGCTGCGCGGCCGCAAAGGCCTTTGCGAGGCGGGATGCCAACGGGCGCTCGATACCGCCATCATTACCGCGCCGGAGGCCCGCGATCCGGAGATGGTCCGGAAGCTCGACGCGGTGGCGGGCCGGGTGCTGCGGGCGTAAAGACGCGCCGGCCGGCGCGGAACAAGGTTCGGCGATGAAGGTTCAAGGCAAGCCCTACCGCACCATCTGGGTCGCGGAAGAAGGCAGCGGCGTCGAGATCATCGATCAGACGCGGCTGCCTCACGAGTTCGCGATCACGGCGTTGCGTTCCCTTCACGACGCCGCCCATGCGATCTCCGCCATGCTGGTGCGCGGCGCGCCCTTGATCGGCGCCACGGCTGCTTACGGCGTGTGGCTGGCGATGCGCGACGATCCCTCCGACGCCGCGCTCGATGCCGCGTGCAAGACCCTGCTTGCCACGCGCCCAACGGCCGTCAATCTGCGCTGGGCCCTGGAGACGATGCGCCGCGGCCTCGGCCCGCTTGCGCCTGCGGCGCGCGCCGCCGGCGCGCGGGCCCAGGCCGACGAGATCGCCGATGAAGACGTCGCCATCAACCGCGCGATCGGCACGCACGGGCTTGCCCTCGTCCGCGATGCGCTGGCGCGCAAACGGGCGAAGGGGAACAACGATCCGGTCAACGTGCTGACTCACTGCAACGCGGGGTGGCTGGCGGCGGTGGACTGGGGCACGGCGATCGCCCCCATCTATGCCGCCCATGACGCCGGAATCCCGGTGCATGTCTGGGTGGACGAGACGAGGCCGCGCAACCAGGGCGCCGCGCTGACCGCCTGGGAGCTGGGGCAACACGGCGTGCCGCATACCGTGATCGTGGACAACGCCGGAGGCCATTTGATGCAGCACGGCCGCGTCGATCTCGTGATCGTCGGCACCGACCGCACCACGGCCGCGGGCGATGCCGCCAACAAGATCGGAACCTATCTGAAGGCGCTCGCCGCGACCGACAACGGCGTGCCGTTCTATGTCGCGGCGCCCTCGCCGTCCATCGACTGGACGCTGTCGGACGGCATGCGCGAAATACCGATCGAGGAGAGAAGCCAGGCCGAAGTGGCGACGATTTCGGGCCGCGCCGAAGACGGGCGGACCGCGACGGTGCGCCTGACGCCCGAGGGAAGCGCCGCGTACAACCCGGCATTCGACGTGACGCCGGCGCGCCTCGTCACCGGGCTCATCACCGAGCGCGGGATCGCGCAGGCCTCGCGCGAGGGGCTGAAGCGGCTGTTCCCGGAACTGGCGGGCGGCGAGACCCGCAGCGCGGGCCGCGAATAGGCGCGTCGGCATGAGCGCGGCAAAACTTCGGCGCGACATCATCGAAACCATGCGCCGCCTGAACGAATCCGGGCTCTATACCGGAACCTCGGGCAATATTTCGGCGCGCGCGGGCAAGGGATTCCTCATCACGCCCACGGGCGTTCCCTGCGACGAGACGAAACCTTCCGACATCGTCGCGATGTCCTTCGATGGAAAACATCGCGGATCGCTCCTGCCGTCGAGCGAGTGGCGCTTCCATCGCGACATCCTGCGCCGCCGCCCGGAGGTCAATGCCGTCATCCACACGCATGCGCCCTTCGCCACGGCCATGTCGTGCCTGCGGCGCGACATCCCGCCGTTCCACTACATGGTGGCCAAGGCGGGCGGCGATTCGATCCGCTGCGCCCGCTACGCCACCTTCGGCACGGAGGCGCTTTCCCGGCACGCGCTCGCGGCGCTCGAGGGCCGCCGCGCCTGCCTGCTCGCCAACCACGGGATGATCGCGGTGGGGGCGGATCTGGGGGCGGCGCGGCGTTTGGCCGAGGAAGTCGAGGCCCTGTGCGGGCAATACTGGCGGGCGCTTCTGGCCGGCAAACCGGTCATCTTGCCGAAGGCGGAGATGGCGGCGGTGGTCGAGAAGTTCAAAACCTACGGCCGCCAGCCCAAGCGGCGCCGCAGCCGGCGCAAAGCCGTTGGCTGATACGATCGTATCGGCATGCGGCGATTCCGCGTGGAATCGGGCAAAACGCCCTAATCCTTTCGGTCAGGAAATTAAGCAAGTCTCAAGGATTGGGCCGTAACGTGGCCGGAATCCCGGGCGAGGAACCGACCAGGCGAGGCGAGCCGTGATTCTCACCAACGACGTCACCTCCGCTCACGAGATCGCGCAGAAGGCGTTCGATCTCATGCTAATCCGAGGTTTCGCGCCGACGCCGAAGTGCTACGCGCTTTGGTACGCCTATTTCTCCAGCGCCGATCCGGAACTCGGGCGCATTCTCGATAGAGTGATGGACGGATCGGAAACGCTGACCGAGCAGCGCGTCCTCACCCTTTACAGCCAATTCTTCGAGACGGACATGGAGACCGAGGCGATCCGCCAGACGGGAGCCTTGATCGAGGCGTCCGTCGCCAAGGTCATCGAGCGCTTGCATGAGGTCAACGACAACGCGGCCCATTATGGGAAGAGCCTCGACGGCTTTAACGGGCGCCTCGAGCGCGGGATCAAGCCCGCGGAGCTGCAGCATATCGTCGGCGAAGTGATCGCCGAAACCCGCAAGATGAAGGAGCGCAGCGCGCGGATCGTCGGCGACATCAAGGAATCGTCCCTCGAGATCATCGAGCTGCGCCGCAGCCTCGAAAGCGTGCATCGCGAAGCCCACACCGATGCGCTGACCGGCATCGCCAACCGCCGCTCCTTTGACGAGCGCCTCAAATCGGCGTTGCGCGACGCCAAGGAATCGAACAACGCCTTGTGCCTCCTCATGATCGACATCGACCATTTCAAAAAATTCAACGACATCCACGGCCATCAGCTGGGCGACAAGGTGCTGCAGCTCGTGGCCCGTATCCTCAAGACCTCGATCAAGGGACGCGACACCGTGGCGCGTTACGGCGGCGAGGAGTTCGCGGTGATTCTTCCCAGCACGCGACTGGCCGGCGCGGCGACGCTCGGCGACCAGATCCGCGAAGCGGTTGCCTCGCGCCACATCATCCAGAAGCGCACCGGCGAGAATTTCGGCACGATCACGCTTTCCATCGGCGCCGCGAATCTGAGAAGCAGCGATTCCAACGAAAGCTTCGTCAAGCGCGCCGACGACGCGCTCTATTGCGCCAAGCGCGCCGGGCGCAACCGGGTGATCACCGAGGAGCAGCTGGGCCGATCGGTCCCCGTGTGACCGCACGCCTGCCCCCTGCCGTGGGACGGGATCAACCGACGTATTTCCGGAGAAACGCCCGCGTGCGGGCGAAGGCGAGCGCCGCGGATTCGGCGTCGTAATCTGCCCGCATGTCGCAGTTGAAGCCGTGGCCGGCCGGATAGGTGAAGACCGGGATGCCGGGGTGCGCGCCGCGGATCGCGGCCACCGCCTCGGGCGGAATGAGCGGGTCCTTCTCGCCGAAATGCAAGGCAACCGGGCAGCGCGGGGATTCGCCGGCGAACTCCCTGATCTGGGCGCCGTAGTAGCAGATCGCGCAATCGGCATCGAGCCGGCAGGCGGCGAGCCAGGCCAGAGACGCGCCCCAGCAATAACCCACGACGCCGACTTTGCCCGCGGGCCGCAGCGCCGCCATCGCGGCGGAGATGTCGCGCATCGGCGCATCGAACCCGAGCGATGTGCGCAGCGCCCGGCCCTTGGCCGTCGCCTCTTGCGTGTAGCCGAGTTCGACGTCGCGTTCGACGCGATCGAACAAGGCGGGCGCGACCGCCTCGTAGCCCTCGGTCGCGAATTTGTCGGCCTCGGCGCGGATGTGCGCGTTGACCCCGAAGATCTCCTGAAGCACGACGATCCCGCCGCGCCGCGGGCCGGAAGGCGCGGCGCGATAAGCGGCGAATTCATGGCCGTCCGCGGCGGTTAGACGGACGGTTGCTCCCATAGGCTTTCGCCCTTTTACCGCACGCAATTTGGGCGGCGGCAAAGCGGGCCGCTCTGCCTCAATGATAGGAAGCTGCCGCGCGGGAAATCCCTAGAGCCCCGAACGCGTCCCCGATCGGGATGAAAAAGTTGATCCCCGAAGGCGCCCCTTGAAGAAAGATTCCCGATACCGCGAGTCCGATCACGTTGCCATTCTTATCCAACAATGGACCGCCGCTGTTTCCCGGTAAAATGTTCACATCGCTCTGAATGAATCTTTGCCCATGCTCTACGCGGTAACCGCTCAAGACGCCCGATGACACGGTCGACTCGTTCGTTTCCTCAAGGGGCGTCCCGATAGCATAGACCTGCTCACCGACGTGGATCTCTGTGAGACTGACGGGCAAGCCGTTCAGACCGATTTTCTCGGTTCGCACCAGTGCCACATCGCGCCGCGCGTCGCTTGAAAGCACTTCGCCGACGACCTCGCGGCCCGTGACGAATTTGACTTTGACGAATGTTGCCTCGCCAACGACGTGCTGGTTGGTAAGCAACAGGCCATCATCAATAAAGAATCCGGAGCCGTGACCGGGCCCGGCAAAGACCGTCGCCACTTCACTGCGTATCCACGTCATATTTCCCGGCATGGGAGTCACAAACAGAGGATGGTTGCCGACCGTGACCGGCATCGCCGTGGCCGTCTTCGGCGCCGACGTCGCCCCCGCCACCAAATCGTGGAACCCCTTGTCTGCCAAAAGATTCCGGGTGGCTGCGGTGAACGCATTGTGAAACACGTCGTCTGCGGCCGTTTCGCTGCTCTGTTCAGACTTGCTTGCCCCCTCCGTCGTCACCTCGTAAACCACCTTGCGATCGAGCTGGCTGTAAATCTGCCAATTGACCTTGAGGTAGGCCTCGCCCCGGCTCGTTGTGTAATCGCCGAGCCCGCTCGACGGGTAGCAGATATTCGCCTTCATTTCTGTGACCAGCCCCGCGACTAAGACTTCTGCCTTCCAATCGGCGGGATCGTCGAACAACGCATCCGAGTTTCCCACGACCGTGAAATTCGCCGCTTCGAGTTCGGTTCGAAACGTCTCGGTGAGTTCGTCTCCAGTCAGCGTCATGCGGCCGCCGCGGTATGTCAGCTTTCCCCGGGGGATGCAGAAGAGCCCGGATTCCAAGGCCCCGATCGGCTCACCGCGTTTCAGCTTAATAACGATCTTCTTAAACTGAATCGGTTTGGACTTCTCTCCCTGGGCGATCTCCAGGACCGGCTTCTCGGATACTTTCTTGATCTCACTTGTTCGTGCGCAGCCCAGCAACAGCATTGCCGCGCCGAACATGGCCGCATACCGGCCGATCCACAAGCCTCGTGAGCAACGCAACGCCGCCATGGTCCCCGCCACCACAACGCTCCCTATGAGCACGATGAAACTATAATTATCAAGCACACCGCAAGATCAAGCACACCGCAAGATGGAGCCGGACCGCGCAGCCGATAGAACTGGCGCGCGGTCGGCTCGACCCTGAAAGAGCGAAGAATTGGGGTTCGAAGCCCGCGAAGACCGCTAGATGTTGAAGCGGAAGTGGACGACGTCGCCGTCGGCGATCACGTATTCCTTGCCTTCGAGGCGCATCTTGCCGGCGTCTTTCGCGCCCTGCTCGCCGCCGGATGCGACATAGTCGTGGTAGGCGATGACCTCGGCGCAGATGAAGCCGCGCTCGAAATCGGTGTGAATGACGCCGGCCGCCTGGGGCGCCTTGGCCCCGCGCGTAACCGTCCAGGCGCGCGTCTCCTTGGGGCCGGCGGTGAAGAAGGTGATGAGGTCGAGGAGATGGAAGCCCGCGCGGATGACGCGGGTGAGCCCGGTTTCTTGCAAACCGAGATCGCCCAGGAAAGCCCGGCGCTCGGCCTCGTCCGCGAGCTGCGCGACTTCCGCCTCGATGGCGGCGGAGATCACCACGGCCTCCGCCCCCGTGTCCGCGGCGCGGCGCGCCACGGCCGCCGACAACGAATTGCCGGTGGCCGCCGACTCTTCCTCGACGTTGCAGACGTAGAGCATCGGCTTCGCCGTGAGCAATTGGAGCTGGCGGAAGAGCGGCAGGTCGTCGGCCGAAACCGAGATGCTGCGCGCCGGCTTTCCTTGCCGGAGCGCGGCCAGCGCCTTCTCGGCCACCGACAATTGCGCGCGCGCTTCCTTGTCGCCGCCCTTGGCCTTCTTTTCCAGCGCGGCGACGCGGCGCTCCAAAGAGTCGAGATCGGCCAGCATGAGCTCGGTCTCGACCGTTTCGGCGTCGCGCAGCGGATCGATCGAGCCCTCGACGTGGACGACGGCGTCGCTTTCGAAGCAGCGCAGCACATGGACGATGGCGTCCACCTCGCGGATATGGGCGAGGAACTGGTTCCCCAGCCCTTCGCCCTTGCTGGCGCCGCGCACCAGCCCGGCGATGTCCACGAACTCGAGCTGGGTCGGGATCACCTTCGCGGATTTGGCGAGTTTCGCCAGCATGTCGAGTCGCGGGTCCGGCACGCCGACCCGGCCCACATTGGGCTCGATGGTGCAGAAGGGGTAGTTTTGCGCCTCGGCGGCCTGGGTGGCGGTGAGCGCGTTGAACAGCGTCGACTTGCCGACATTGGGCAAGCCGACGATGCCGCAGTTAAACCCCATTGTCTTCGTCCGGGCCGGCGTCGCGCGCGGTCTTCGCCGCTTTCTTGGGGCGCGCCGCATCGGGCGGATTGGCCAGCAACGCGACCTTGGTCATGAACCCCGGCGCATCGCCGTCGAGCAGCAACGGCAGGGCCTCGGCGACCGCCGATAACGTCGGCCCAAGCCAAATCTCGTCGCCGCGCGCGAAATTCCGGAGCACGTAGCCGATGACGTCGCCGCCCGGGCCGGGCCGCCCCACGCCGATGCGGATGCGCCAATAACCGGCGCCGAGGTAATCATCGAGGCTGCGCAGGCCGTTGTGACCGGCGCTGCTGCCGCCCAGCTTGGCGCGAACCTTTCCCGCCGTGAGGTCGATTTCGTCGTGGACGACGACGATCTCCTCCGGGGCCAGCTTGTAGAAATGCGCGGCCTCGGCCACCGGCCGGCCGGAATCGTTCATGTAGCGCTGGGGCTTCAGGATGAGAAGCTTGTGGCCGCCGGCCGCGCCCTCGCTGTAAAGGCTGTGGAACTTCTTGCGGAACGGCGCGAAGGAATAGAGCTTGGCGACCGTATCCGCCGCCATGAAGCCGACGTTGTGTCGCTGCCGGGCGTAGGACGGACCGGGATTGCCGAGCCCGACGAGAAGCTGCATCGCGCGCCGCGCGGGCTATTTCTTCTCTTTCTTTTCCTTGGTTTCTTTCGCCTCTCCGCCTTCCGCTCCGGGCTCCTTCTGCTCGGTGGCGGGCACGGCAGCCGCTTCGCCTTCCGGCGTCGCGGCGGCTTCCGGCTTCACCTCCTCGACCACGGCGACCGTGGGCGCGGCGACGCTGGCGACCGTGAAGTCGCGGCCGGTGATGGTGAGGCGCACGCCCGGGGGCAGGGCGAGTTTGCTGATGTGGACCGAATCGCCGATGTCGAGCCCGGCGAGATCGAACAGGAAGAAATCCGGGATCGCCGCAACCGAGCACACGACTTCGATATGGTGGCGGACGACGTTGAGCACGCCGCCGCGCTTCAGCCCCGGCGAGGCGCCCTCGTTCTCGAAGCGGACCGGCACGTTGATCTTGATCTTGGAATCGGCGGCCACCCGCAAGAAATCGACGTGCACGGGCGCCTCGGTGACGGGATGGACCTGCACTTCGCGCGGCAGGACCTGAACCTTCTTGCCGTCCAGCTTCAGATGCAGCGGCTTCGAGAAGAATCCGGGCTGATGAATGGCCTGGCGGATCGCCCGGTCGTCCATGCTGATGGGGAGCGGGTCTTCCGCGCCGCCGTATAGAATCCCGGGAACCTGGCCCGCGCGCCGCGCGGCGCGGGCGGCGCCTTTGCCGGCCCCAGGCCGCGCCCGAACTTCCAACACACCTGCTTCAGCCATCTTCGTCTCCTTGCCTGCGGCGCCGAACCGTCAATCGAAAAGGCTCGAAACCGAACGTTCCTCGTTAATGCGCCGCATCGCCTCGCCCAACAGGGGCGCGATCGACACGATCTTGATATTGGGCGCGCTCTGCACCGCCGCGTTCGCCAGGATGCTGTCGGTGATCACCAGCTCCTTGAGCGGCGATTTCGCCACCCGGGCGACCGCCCCGCCCGAGAGCACGCCGTGCGTCACATAGGCGGAAGCGCTGGCGGCGCCGGCATCGATCAGCGCCTCGGCGGCGTTGCACAGGGTGCCGCCCGAATCGACGATATCGTCGAAAAGGATGCAATTACGGCCCTTTACGTCCCCGATCAGATTCATGACCTCGGAGACGCCCGCGCGTTCGCGCCGCTTATCGATGATCGCGAGGTCGGCGTCAAGCCGCTTGGCGATGGACCGGGCCCGGACCACGCCGCCCACGTCGGGCGACACGATCACGAGGTCGGCCCCGTCGTAGTGCTCTTGGATGTCCT
Organism: Alphaproteobacteria bacterium; assembly: GCA_035292745.1. Lineage (GTDB taxonomy): Bacteria > Pseudomonadota > Alphaproteobacteria > DATDPM01 > DATDPM01 > DATDPM01. The sequence goes on from DATDPM010000091.1 coordinate 15,113, forward strand.
TGTAGAACACCGGAGCGGAGAAAAGGTTGTCGGTCGGGATATCGAAGAAGCCTTGGATCTGCCCGGCGTGGAGGTCCAGCGTCAGCACCCGGTTGGCCCCCGCCGCGGTGACCAGGTTCGCCACCAGCTTGGCCGAGATCGGCGTGCGGGGCCCGGATTTGCGGTCCTGCCGCGCGTAACCGTAATAGGGGATGACGGCGGTCGCGCGCTGCGCGGAGCCGCGCTTCAGGGCATCCAAGGTGACCAGAAGCTCCATCAGATTGTCGTTGGCCGGATACGACGTGGATTGGACGACGAACACGTCTTCGCCGCGCACGTTCTCGAGGATCTCGACGAACACCTCCATGTCCGAGAAACGCCGCACGGCGGCGTTGGTCTCCGGCAAATCGAGATAATTGCAAATGGCCTCTGCAAGAGGCCGATTGCTGTTGCAGGCGATGATTTTCATGCCGACGTGTCCCTGGCCACGGCGCGATGCCGGGCGCGGCGGCAACCGAAACCCGCCCCCGCCGCCGCGACGCGCGCGGAATGTATCAGGCGACCGGTACAGTGTAAACGCCGAAGCCCCGCCCGGATCGGCCCGCCCGCTTCCCGCGAGCGGCCCGGAAAATAATGTTAATTCAATAACTTAATAGGAGCGCCCGAAGCCTACGATTCGAGCGCGATGGCCGAGAGACAGCGCCCGTAATCCGGCTCGCCGCGGAGCACGGAACGGCGATAGCTGTAGAACCGGCCTTCCTCGCGCAAGGTATCCGAGGGGATGCGGTCGCAGGATTTGATCCCGGCGTCCAAACAGCGCCGCATGACATAGCCGGCCAGATCGAACATGAAATGGCCGGGCCGGTTTGCCGGCGCGAAAAACTCGCTCTCGCCGCCTTGTTCCGGGGACATCTCGCCGGGTTCCAGCGGCCGGCCGAGGATGAGCTCGGGAAATTCCGGGCCCACTTCGTAGGAGCGCTGGGCGATGGCGGGGCCGAGCCCGGCGGCGATCGATTCGCGCGTGGCGCCGAGCGCGCACATTTTTTCGACCACCGCGGCGATGATCCCGGCCTTCGCGCCGCGCCAGCCGGCATGGGCCGCGGCGACGATGCCCGCCTTGCGGTCGGCCAGCAGCACCGGGACGCAATCGGCGGTGAGCACCCCGAGCGCGATGCCGGGCCGTTTGGTCACCAGCCCGTCCACCTTGGGCGCATGCTCGCGCCCCCAGGGCTTGTCCACGACCACGACGTCGGCGCTGTGCACCTGATAGCCGGCGACCAGGGCTTCCGGCGGAAGGTCGATGGCCGTCATGGCGATGGCGCGGTTGCGGGCGACATTGGCGGGGTCATCGCCCGAGCCGAAGCTGCAGTTGAGGGAGGTATACAGACCGGTACTTACGCCGCCTTCGCGCGTGAAGAAGGCGTGCCGGACGTTGGCGACATCGTTGAGGATGCCAAGCGTAATCACGGAACCGCAATCGCCTAGGTCTCGAAGCCGGCGGCGGAAAGTTTCGGATGGGTCACCGCCAGCGCCTTGAACAACCTGCCCATGTTATCGGCGTCGATCAAGCGTTTGAACGCGGCCGCGATCTCGCGGGACTGGTCCGGGCTGGCGCGAGTGAGAATCGTTTCGGCGCGCGCCTCGATGCCCAGGCGCTTGAGGAAAGCGCCCTGCGCCAGAGGACCGCATACCCGGGCACCGCATGCGCGCGCCGCGTCGGCCAGCGCGGCGAAATCCACATGGGCCGTGATGTCGGCCAGGCCGGGATCGGCGAGCACGTCGTGATAGCGATGCGCGCGCACCGACTGAAGCGTGTCGCCGAGGCCGCATCGTACATGGCCGTAATCGACGACCAGGGCGCCGCCGCCGGATGCCACGATCTCGCGCGCGATCTCCGCCATTGCATCGCGCGCCGCGATCGACACCTCGTAGATCGCGCCAGGCGGCGCATCGCCCAGCGCCGAAGGAACCAAGGCGCAGACCGGCGTTTCCGAATCGGCGGCGGCGAACTCGAATGATCCTGTTTCGGGATCGTAGGCGACCATTCGCTCGCGCCAGCCGCGGCCGGTGCGCATCACTTGATGGACCGGAAGCGCGTCGAAGAATTCGTTGGCGATGACGATCAGCGGCGTGCCGGGTTCGGCTTGCGCCGCTTGCGGGAACGTCTCGTGCCAATCGGCGGCGACGCCGGAGAGCGCTTCGCGTTGCGCCGTGCGCAGCCGCGGGCTGGTTTCGACCAGATGAATGCGCGCGGCGGCGCGAAACGCGGGGCGGATCTTCGCCGCCCGCCACAGATCGGCCATCAGCGTGCCGCGCCCCGGCCCGAGCTCGATGAGGCGAAAGCGCGGCGGTTCGCCCATCTGCTCGAACAGCGAAATGCACCACAGGCCGATGATCTCCCCGAACATCTGGCTGATTTCGGGCGCGGTGACGAAATCGCCCGCGGCGCCGAAGGGTGCGCGCTGCGTGTAATAGCCGAACCGGGGATCGCCGAGCGCCGCCGCCATGAAATCGGCGACCGGGATGGGACCGGAGCGGGCGATCCGCTCCGCCAGCACGGCGCCGAGCGGGGTCGTCACCGTGCGCGGCTCCAGGCCCAGGCCCACAGCCAAAATCCCGCGACCAGCAAGGGCAGCGAGAGAATTTGGCCCATGGTCACGCCGCCCGCCAGGAAGCCGATCTGCAAATCGGGCTGGCGGAAGAACTCGGCCATGATTCGGGCCAGACCGTAGCCGCCGAGGAAGGCGCCGGTGACGACGCCGGGCTTCTCCAGGCTGCGGGCGCGGTACACCAGGAACCACAGCGCCAGGAACAAGACCACGCCTTCGAGCCCGGCTTCATAAATCTGGCTCGGATGCCGGGGCTCGGGCCCGCCGGCCGGAAAGACCATGGCCCAGGGCACGTCGCTGGCGCGGCCATAGAGCTCGCCGTTGATGAAATTGGCGATGCGCCCGAAGAACAGGCCGATCGGGGCCGCGGGCGCGATGATGTCGGCGAGCGCCAGGAAGGGCATGCCGCGTTTGCGCGCGAACAGCGCGATGGCCGTCACCATTCCCAGGAACCCGCCGTGGAACGACATGCCGCCGCGCCACACCGCGAAGATCTCGGCCGGGTTGGCGGCGTAGAAATCGAGATTATAGAAAAGCACGTAGCCGGCGCGGCCGCCGACGATGACGCCGATGATCGCCCAGAACAGGAAATCGTCGATCTGCTCTTTGGTGAACTTGAACGGAGAAAGTGCCGCGAGCCTCAGGCAGTATCGCCAGCCGATGAGCAGCCCGACGACATAGGCGAGCGCGTACCAGCGCACGGCCAGCGGCCCGAGCTGAATCGCCACCGGATCGATGGCGGGAAACGCGATGGTGAGCATCACGGCGCGTGCGCTTCGGGGCCGGGGATCGGGGCGCAGCTCATCGGTACGGGTCCGCCGCGCTCAGGTAGCCGCGCACATAGCGCTCCACGCCTTCCTCCAGCGACAGGAACGGCGCGGTGTATCCGGCGGCGCGCAGCCGGGTCATTTGCGCCTGGGTGAAGTACTGGTACTTGTCGCGGATCTCGGCGGGCGTGTCGATGAACTGGATCGCGGGCTTCTTGCCCAGCGCGCGGAACACGGCGTGGGCGAGATCGAGAAAGCTCCGCGCCTTGCCGGTGCCGAGATTGAACAGTCCGCTGACCGCGCGGTTGTCGAACAGCCACAGCATCGCCTCGACGCAATCGCCGACCCAGATGAAATCGCGCATCTGGCCGCCGTCCGGATACTCCGGGTTGTGCGAGCGGAACAGCGTGGCGGGAAGCCCGGCCGCGGCATCGGCGTGGATCTGCACCACCACGCTCTTCATCGCGCCCTTGTGGTACTCATTCGGGCCATAAACATTGAAGAATTTGAGTCCCGCCCACTGCGGCGGCTGCGGACCGCCGGCGGCGACGATCCGCGCCACGCGCCGGTCGAAGGCGTGCTTGCTCAGGCCGTAAACGTTGAGGGGACGCAATCGGGACAGCGCCGCCGCCGATCCGTCGTCGTCGAAGCCCTGGCTGCCGTCGCCGTAGGTGGCGGCGCTCGATGCGTAGATGAAACGCACCCGCCGCTCGCTGCACCAATGCCACAGGGCGAGCGACAGGGTGAAATTCGTGCGCATCACGAGATCGGCGTCGGTTTCCGTCGTCGACGTGATGGCGCCCAGATGGAAGACCGCCTGGATGCGGCCTTCGTTGACGTCGAGGAAGGTGAAGAAGTCGTCGGGCTCGACCAGATCGGCGATCTCATGCTTGGCGAGATTGCGCCACTTGTCTCCCTGGCCCAGCCAATCGCAGACGACAAGATCGGCGGCACCGCGCGCCGCCAGCGCCGCCACGAGATTCGATCCGATGAATCCGGCCCCGCCGGTGATGACGATCATTTGCGCTTGGCCCTTGGCGGCAATAGGCGGCAGTTATAGGTCCGCCCCGGAAGGCTCGCAAGCCGGGCCGGTTGAAGGCGGGCCGGCGCGGCCGCATAATGGCCGAAGATGCCGGACCATCGAGACCGGCCTGAAGGGACCGCATGCAAACCGACAACCGGATATTGGACGACGTGGCGCGCGTCACCAGCGGCGCTCTCGGCATGCTGGCGCGCGTCAAGGACGAGATCGGCGTGCTGGTGCGCCAGCAGCTCGACAACCTCCTGGGCAACATGGAGCTCGTCAGCCGCGAGGAATTCGAGGCGGTGAAGGAAACCGCGGCGAAGGCCCGCGCCGAACAGGAGGACTTGGCCGCGCGTGTGGCCGCGCTCGAAGCCCGGCTCGGCCCGGCCGAGCGCGGCAAGACGAAGCGATAGGCGCCGCGGCGCGCCCGCGCGTTTTCGAAAACCGATCCCTCGCCGCCGGCGCCGGGCGGCGCAAGCGTCCCGCCGCCGCTGGGCCGGCGCGCCGCCGCCGGCCATTCCGCTATTGCACGGCTTCCATCAATCTGGCACCGTACTGCCATTAGTGGTTAAGCCGCCCCCGTTCCACAATATCTCGGATCGGTCTGGTCTGGGCGGGGCGCTTTCCAAAGCCGCCCGGCGGCGGTGCGGCCCCGAGAGAGAGGAGGACGACGCCTCGATGTCCACTCTGTCCGAAGACATCCCGGAAGCGGCAGCCAATCCCATCGACCTGATCGAAGAAATCATCGGCGCCAACGAGTGGCCGTTCGAGCGCGCCGGCGAAAACGATCTGATGGCCGAGGTGGAGGGGCGGTGGTGCGATTACCGGCTGCATTTCGGCTGGCTGCCGGAGATCGGCGCCATGCAATTCACCTGCTGCTATGACATGAAGGTGGCCGATCGCAAACGCGAGGCCATCTACGGGCTGCTTGCGCTGGTCAACGAGCGCATCTGGCTCGGGCATTTCGACCTGTCGGGGGGCGGCGGTCTGCCGTGCTACCGCCATGCCATGCTGCTTCGCGGCGCCCGGGGGGCGAGCGTCGAGCAGCTGGAAGACATGGTGGACATCGCGGTCAACGAGTGCGAACGCTTCTACCCCGCCTTCCAGTTCGTGCTGTGGGGCGGCAAGAGCGCCCCCGAGGCGATCGAAGCCGCGGTGATCGAGACGGCCGGCGAAGCATGACCGCCGTGACCGCCCCCGTGCTCCTGGTCGGGTGCGGGAAGATGGGCGGGGCCCTCCTGAAAGGCTGGATGGACGGCGGGGTCAAGCCCGGGCAAATCGCCGTGGTCGAGCCCGACGCCGCGCAGCGAAGCCAAATCCAGAAACAGTTCGGCGTTGCCGTCCATGCCGGGGCGGCGGAAATTCCCGCCCGATTCCGGCCCGGCGCCGTGGTCTTGGCGGTCAAGCCCCAGGCCATGGCCGAGGCGCTTCCCCCTTACGGCCGATTCGCCAAGCAGGACGCCGTGTTCCTCTCGATCGCGGCGGGCAAGACCATCGCGGCGATCAAAGGCTTGCTTGGCGGCGGGGCGGTGGTGCGGGCGATGCCGAATCTGCCCGCCGCCGTCGGGCGGGGGATTACGGTCGCCTGTGCCGATCCGTCCGTGCCGGCGCGTCAGCGCGACCAATGCCAGGCGCTGCTGGCGGGCATGGGCGAGGTCGCCTGGGTCGAGGACGAGGGGCTGATGGATGCCGTGACCGCGGTATCCGGAAGCGGGCCGGCTTATGTGTTCCTTCTGGTCGAATGCCTGGCCGAAGCGGGCGTCGCGGCCGGGCTCGAGCCGGAGCTTGCCATGCGCCTGGCCCGGGCAACCGTGGCGGGGAGCGGCGAACTGCTGCGCCGCTCGAACGAGCCGGCGGCCAGGCTTCGCGAGAGCGTGACGAGCAAGGGCGGAACCACCGCGGCCGCGCTCGCGGTCCTCATGGGGACGGGGGGTCTGGGGCCGCTGCTGAAGAAGGCGGTCGCCGCCGCCGCCGCCCGGTCGCGCGAGCTTTCGCACTGATCGCCCCCCGGCCGGGCCTGTCCTGCTCGGTTGTGCGGTGCGGTAACATGAGCCTCCGGGCGGTCCTCCGGCAGCCTTGCGCAGAGCCGTTAAAAACCAGTTGGAATATTGAATAAATGACACAAAGGTTAATGGCAGAAAGGTTAATGCTGCACTGCAAAAAATATTTGACACGAGCATCGGGCGGGGCTACCTATTGTGCACCGCAACATAACCCGCAGCCGATTGGAGTCGCGTCATGGCAAAAACCAGCAACCCCGCATTCGATATCGACATGACGAAGTTCATGTCGGGCATGAAAGTTCCGAGCATCAATTTCCAGGCGATCGCCGCCACTCAGCGCAAGAATTTCGAGGCGGTTGCCGCCGCCAACAAGATGGCGTTCGAGGGCCTGCAGGAGATCGCGCGCCGTCAGAGCGAGATCGTCACGTCCGGCGTCGAGGACATCTCGGGCGCCGTCACCGGCCTGTTCTCGGCCACCAGCTTTGAGGACCGCGCCGTCAAACAGGCCGAGTTTGCGAAGTCCGTCTATCAGAAGGCGCTCGCGAATTTCTGGGACCTGGGCGAGATGTTCACCAAGTCCAACAGCCGCACCTTCGGCGTGCTCAACAAGCGCGTCGCGGACAGCCTGGACGAGGTCAAGAGCATCGTCGGCAACCAGCCCGCCGCGAGCTAACAAAATCCGATATGGCCGCCCGGCGCGATCGCCGGGCGGTAGGGAAAAATGGCCGCCCTCCGGGGCGGCCTTTCTTTTTTGCGGATCGCCGCCGCCGCGCGGCGGCTGGGTCAGACCGGGATGCGCAGCGTCACGTTGAGGCCGCCCCGCGCCGAATCGCCCAGCACGATGTCGCCGCCGTGGCGGCGTATCACGTCCCGGGCAATCGTCAGCCCCAGCCCGGCCCCGCCGGTTTCCAGATTGCGCGAGGGATCGAGGCGGAAGAACGGTTTGAACACCGCCTCGCGCTGGTCGGCGGGGATGCCGGGCCCGTCGTCGTCGACCTCGATTTCGACGCTTTGGCCGTTTCGCCTGGCCGCGATCCAAATGTGCCGGGCGTGGCGCGTCGCGTTGGCCAGCACGTTCATCAGGCAGCGCTTGAACGAGGCCTGACGCAGCGGCACCACGATGCCCTTGGCGACATCCAAGGTCACGGTCGTCCCATCGTGGCGGAAGCCGCTCGCCATTTCCTCGATCAGGGCGGAGAGGTCGGTTTCTTCCGGCGCCTCGGCGCTCTCGCCCCTGGCGAACGCCAGATAGGCCTCGACCATCTTCTCCATGTCCACCACATCGGCCTTGAGCGCGGACAATTCGGGGCTGTCGCCGAGCATGGCGAGTTGCAGCTTCATGCGCGTCAGGACCGTGCCCAGGTCGTGGGAGACGCCGGCCAGCATTTCGGTGCGTTGCGCGATCTGGCGCTCGATGCGCGCCCGCATCAGCTTGAAGGCGGCGGCGGCCAGCCGCACCTCGGCGGCGCCGCCCAATTTGAAATCGGGCACGTCCTGGCCCTTGCCGAAGCGGTCCGCGGCCTCGGCCAGCCGGCGAATGGGCCGCACCTGATTGCGCATGAACAGGGTGGCGACGGCGAACAGGATGAGCGAGGTGCCGACCATCCACAGCAGGAAGATGTAGGTCGTGGTGCTGTAGAGGCGTTTGCTCGTGGTGCTCACGTAGAGCACGCCCGAGGGAAGCTCGACCTCGATGTGGACCTTCTTGGCGGACGGGCGGAACTCGATGGTGTAGGGGCGGCGCACGTAATCGTCGAGCGCGCGGGCCAGCGCCTGTTCCGTCAGGCTGTCGCCCGGTTCGGGTATCGGGCGCGGCAGGCTGGCGTTCGGGTGCCAGGCGATCACGAGCGCCATGTTGCGATAGGCCATTTCCCCGAGAAACGCCCGGCTCTCGGGATCGGAGTTGCGGTCGAAGATTTCGATATAGGAGGCGATGTCGCCGGCAAGCGCCGTCGACAGCCGCCACGAGATCGTGTCCCAGTGGCGCTCGTAGAAGACATAGGCCGTGACCACCTGCAGCAGAATGAGCGGGATGACGACGATGAGCAAGGCGCGCACCAGCAGCGTGCGCGGCAGGAACTGCTTGATCACCGATTCGCCGCGCTTGATGAGGGGAAGCTGCATGGCGTCAATCCGGCCGCAGCACGTAGCCCCGGCCGCGCACGGTCTGCAGGTAGCGCGGCAATTTCGGGTCGGGCTCGATCTTGCGGCGCAGCCGGGTGACCTGGACATCCACGGCCCGCAACCCTCCGGCGATGGCGCAGCGCCGCCCCAGCTCTTCGCGGGACAGTGGAGATCCTGCGCTTTCCGCCAGCGCTTTCAGGAGACTGGCCTCGGCGGTGGTGAGGCGGACCACGTCGCTTCCGCGCATCAGCTGCTCGCGGCCGATGTCGAAACGGGAATCGCCCAGCCGGATCTCGGCGGGCGCGGGAACGTCGCGCGGCACGCGGCGCAGGATGCTCTGAATCCGCAACACCAATTCGCGCGGCTCGAACGGCTTGTGGAGATAGTCGTCGGCGCCGGTCTCGAATCCCCGGACCCGGTCCTCGGCCCCGCCCATGGCCGTCAGCAGCAGGATCGGCACCTGGCAGGCCGGGCGCAGCGACTGGACGAAGCTCAGTCCCGATTCGCCCGGCATCATGACGTCGAGCACGATAAGGTCGAACGCGAGGCTCGCAAGCTGGGCCCGTGCCTCCGCCGCACCGCCCGCGGTGGTGACGCGGAAACCGGAGTCGGAGAGATATTTGCGGAGCAGGCCGCGCAGCCGCGTGTCATCGTCGACCACCAGGATATGGGTCAGTTCGGCGGTCATGACCGGGATTATAGCCGCCCGGCCGGGGGATCGGCTATCGGCCGCGGGGCGGCGCCTCGCGCGCGGCGACGGGCCGGCCGACCTTGCCGCGGTCGACCTCGTTGATGATCCCCGTCACCACCCTGCGGAAGCCTTCCACCGCCTCGGCCCCGGCCTGGCGGTAGGCGCCGGCCAGCCGCTCGCGCTGGTTCTGGGAAAGCTGGCGCTCGAGATCGACGCCCTTGGCCGTAAGCTCGAGCAGGCGCTGGCGCCGGTCCCGCGTTCCCGGACGCTGGGTGATGAAGCCTTCCCGCACCAGCTGGCCCAGCACCCGGGACAGGCTTTGCTTGGTGATGCGCAGGATGCCCAAGAGCTCGGAAACGGTGATGCCGGGATTGCGGCCGACGAAATAGATCACGCGGTGGTGGGCCCGGCCGAAGCCGTATTCGGCCAGCATGGAATCCGGCTCGGCGGTGAAATCGCGGTAGGCGTAGAACAGAAGCTCCATGCCCTGGCGCAACTCCTCGTCGCGCAGGAACAGCGGATTGACGCCGGATTTTACGTCAGCCATGTTGACATATATGCCGCAGAACGATACCGTGCGCAATGCCCTTGCGGCGCCCGGCCGCACGGCTTTCTTTCTTGCGCCCTTGGGCAACAACGAGAAGCGGGAACGACATGACCCTCATCCCTTTCGATGACCGCGACGGCGTCATCTGGTTCAACGGCGCGATGGTTCCGTGGCGCGACGCCAAGGTCCATGCGTTGAGCCACGGGCTGCATTACGGAAGCTGCGTGTTCGAGGGCGAGCGCGTCTACGGGCGCAAGATCTTCAAGCTGCGCGAACACACCGAGCGCTTCTTTGCCTCGGCCAAGGCGCTGGGTTTCGAGATCCCTTTCACGCGCGATGAAATCGAGGCGGCTTCGCTCGCCGTGGTGGCCGAGCAGGGGATCGTCGACGGCTATATGCGGCCCGTGGCCTGGCGGGGCAGCGAGATGATGGCGGTGTCGGCGCGCAAGAACCGCATCCACGTGGTGATCGCGGCCTGGCCCTGGCCCACTTATTTCAGCGCCGAGGCGCGCATGCGCGGCATCAGGCTCGATATCGCCAAATGGCGGCGGCCCGCGCCCGATACCGCTCCCACCGCCGCCAAGGCGGCGGGGCTTTACATGATCTGCACGCTATCCAAGCACGCGGCGGAAGACGCCGGCTTCGACGACGCGCTGATGCTCGACTACCGCGGCCAGGTGGCGGAGGCGACGGGGGCCAATATTTTCCTCGTCCAGAACGGCGAGCTGCACACGCCCACGCCCGACTGCTTCCTCGACGGCATCACGCGCCGGACCGTGATCGGCCTCGCCAAGGCGCGCGGCATCAAGGTGGTCGAACGGGCGATCATGCCCGAAGAGTTCGCGAAAACGCAGGAAGTGTTTTTGACCGGAACCGCGGTCGAGGTCACGCCGGTCGGCGAGATCGGGCCCTATAAATTCACCGTCGGCCCGGTCACGCGCCAGCTCATGGAAGACTACGAGCGCCTGGTGCGCGACGGAAAGACCAGCGCCGCGTCCGCGGCGTAACCGCGCGCGGTCAGCCGCGCTTGCCCTTCGTCCAAACCGCCGCGGCGGTGTCGTCCGATGGCTTCGCCTCGACCCATTCCGCGCCCGAATCCTTGTCCTCGAGCTTCCAGAACGGCGCCTTGGTCTTGAGCCAGTCGATCAGGAACCGGCAGGCCTCGAAGGCGGCGTCCCGGTGGGCGGAACTTGCCGCCACCAGCACGATGCGATCGCCCGGCTTGAGCTCCCCGTAACGGTGAATGATGAGCGTCGCCTCGAGCGGCCAGCGTCGTCGCGCCTCCGCCTCGATCTCGGCCAGCTTCTTCTCGGTCATGCCGGGGTAATGTTCCAGCGTGACCGCGCGCACCGTTTCGCCGCCGGCCATGTCGCGCACCAGCCCGACGAAAACGGCGAGCCCGCCCACCTTGGGATTGCCGGCGGACAGCGCCGCGATCTCGCGCCCCACGTCGAAATCCTCGCGCTGGATGCGGATCATATTCGCCTCAGCCGCCGGTGACGGGCGGGAAGATGGCGATCTCGTCGCCGGCCCGCACGGGATGATCCGCCTTGGCGTATTCCTGGTTGACCGCGACCCGGACCACGCTGGGGTTGTCCAGCGCCTCGGCGAAGCCGGCGCCGCGCCCCTTGAGCCAGGCGATCAGCGAGGCGACGTCGGTGACGGATGCGGGCGGGTCCACGTCTTCGGCGGCGACGCCGGTCTTGGTCCGGATCCAGGCGAAGTAGAGAATTTTCACGCCATCACCTCGCTGAAAGGGAGAAAGTCCACGAGATCGCCCGGTTTCACCTCGTGCAGCTCGTCGGCGATTTCAACGAGGCCGTCGGCTTCGGTCATGGAGGTCAGAATCCCGGAGCCGTCCTTGGGGTGCTTGCCGGCGATGAACCGGCCGTCCGCGTCGCGCACGAGCCGCGCCCGTATCCATTCGAACCGGTCGCGCTTCTTCTTATAGGAGAAATCCGCGGGCACGCGGTAGACGAAAGGGGCGACGTTGGCGGCCCCGGAGAGCCGCAGGATGGCGGGACGCGCCAGGCGCAGGAACGTCACCATCACCGCCACCGGATTTCCGGGAAGCCCGATGAAGACCGCCTCGCGCCCGCCCGCCCGGATGCGGCCGAAGGCGATGGGCCGGCCCGGCTTGATCGCCACGCGCCAGAAATGGATGGTGCCGAGCGATTCGACCGCGGCGCGCACGTGATCTTCCTCGCCGGTGGAAACGCCGCCCGAGGTGATGAGAAGATCGTGGTTGCGCGCGGCGGCGCCGAGCGCGTTTTGAATCTTCTCGCGGTCGTCGGGGAGGATTCCGAGATCGGTGACGTCGCAGGCGAGCGTTTGCAACAGCGCGACCAGCCCGTAGCGGTTGGAATCGTAAATGGCGCCGTCGGCCAGCGCCGCGCCCGGATCGCGCACTTCGTCGCCGGTCGAGAACACGGCGACCCGCAGTTTCTTGTGCACGGGCAGCGTGGAAAGGCCGATCGAGGCGGCGAGCCCGATATCGGGCGGCGATAATCGCCGGCCGCGCGACAGCACCGTGTCGCCCAACGCGATATCCTCGCCGCGCTTGCGGCGGTTGGTGCCCTGCGTGACGCCGGCCGGAATGCGGACCTTGGCGCCGATGACCGTGCAATCCTCCTGCATCGCCACGCTGTCGGGACCGGAGCCCCGGGAATCGAGCGGCATGGGCGCGCCGGTGAAGATGCGGTAGGCCTCGCCGCGTTTCGCGGGCCGCCCCAGGGGATGTCCCGCGGCGATGCGGCCCGCGACCGCAAGCTCGGTTTCGGCATCGCCCTTCAGATCGTCGAAATAGACGGCGAAGCCGTCGACGGCCGCATTGTCGGCGGGCGGCACGGCGCACTGCGCCACCACGTCTTCGGCCAAGATCCGGTGCAGCGCATCGGCAAGGGCGACGCGCTCGGTTCCGGTCACGGGTTGCAGTTGCGTCTCGATCAGCTCGATCGCGTATTTGAGGCGCATCAGCTCGCCGCCGGCCGCGAAACAATCGTCGCGGATTGCGCCCATCTCAGGCGGCCTTGAGCCCGCACTCCGCCATGATGAAGTCGGTGATGGCGGCGGCGTCATCGAGCGGGAAGCAGGGAATGCGCAGCGACGGCAAGGCGACGTCGCTGGCCACCGCGACGATGTGCGGGTCGGCGGGCGCCAGCAGCGGCTTGCCGTTGGCGGGGCGGTGGACCTCGATCTTGGGATGGGGATAGGCCTTGAAGCCTTCGACCAGCAGCAAATCCACCGGCGTCATGCGGGCGATGAGCGCATCCAGACTCGCCTCCGGCTCATTGCGGTTCTCGTGGATCAGCGCCCAGCGGCGCCCCGAGCTCACCAGAACCTCGCTGGCGCCGGCATGGCGATGGGTGTGGGAGTCCTTGCCCGGCTTGTCGATCTCGAAGGCGTGGCTCGAATGCTTGATGGTGGAGACCCGCAGGCCCCGGGAAACGAATTCGGGCAGGAGCCGTGCGATCAGCGTGGTCTTGCCGCTGCCGCTCCATCCGGCGATGCCGAAGATTCTCATGCCGCCCGCCCGCTGCTGGTCTGCGCGTCTTCCCATGAGATTGGCCCCGGCGCGGGAAAGTCAATCGAGCGGGATCAGCGCCGCGGGCCGGCCCCGGGCCGGCCGCGCTCGGGCGCGGTCATGTATTTGAGCCCGGAGCGC
>DATDPM010000092.1:0-15358 GCA_035292745.1 Alphaproteobacteria bacterium
GGCGACCGGCGCCGGGTCGGGCCACAGGCCGACGCCGGCGCGGGCCAGCCGCGCCCAATCGAACAGCTCGCCCGGATCCTGTTTGCGGCCAGGGGCGACATCGGAATGGCCGAGCACCCGGGACGCCGCGATCGGGTGACGGCCGATGATGTCGCGGGCGAGCGCGATGAACGCCGCCATTTGGGGTTCGGGAAAGGGGCGATAGCCGAATTCGTGGCCGGGATTGACCAGCTCGATGCCGATGGAGCGGTCGTTGATGTTGGTCTCGCCGCGCCATGAGGAAACCCCCGCATGCCAGGCCCGCAAGTCTTCCGGCACGAGGCGCGCGATGCTTCCGTCCTCGTCCACCACATAGTGGGCGCTGACCGCCGCCTTCGGGTCGCACATGCGGGCGAGCGCCTCCGCCGCGCTCTTCATGCCCGTGTAATGGATCAGCAGCGTGTCGATCGCGACCCCGTCGGGCCGCGCTTCGCGGTTGGGCGAGGGAATGTCGCGGATGGACAACGCCCGGTCTCCGCTCATTCCCCGGCCTCACCGGCAAGCATGCGGGGGCGGCGCAGCACGATGATCCCGACGCCGCAAAGCGTCATCAGGCTTCCCACCAAGAGACGCAGGGACATCGGCTCGCCCAGCAGGACGACGCCCGAGGCGACGCCGACAACCGGAGCCAGAAGCGTGAACGGCATGGCGAGGCTCATCGGGTATTTGTGGATCAGCCGGTACCATAGACCGTAACCGAGGATGGTGGCGAACACGGCCATGAAGACGATGGCCCCGTAGCCGCGCCAATCGGCGGAGGCGATCGCCGTCCATTGGCCGTGCTCGAGAAGCAGAGAGACGACCAGGAGTTGCGGCGCCGCGAACAGCGCCATCCAGCCGTTCAGGGCCATGCCGTTGACGTTGCCGAGAGCCTTGATCTGAAAATTGGCGATCGACCAGACGAACGCCGCGCACAGCATGAGCACGAGGGGCACATAGCTCGGGGGCGCCGGGCCGCCGGCGAAGATGACGAACACGCCGGCGAAGGCGAGCCCCATGCCGAGCAGGCGCCGCCAGCCCGGCCTGTCGCCGAGGAGAAAGGCCGCGAGCACCACCGCGAACGGCACCTGAAGCTGAATGACGATGGCGGCGACCGAAGCGTCGATGCCCTTAAGCCCGGTGAAGAACAGGGCGAAATGCAGGCAGCCCAGGGTGAATGCCAGGCCCAAGACGCGGCGCATCGGCGCCGCCGGCCGCCGCACGAAGGGAATCAACAGCGCAGCCACCAGGGTGAAGCGCAGCGCCATCATCAGGATGGGCGGAAACTCGGCAAGGCCAATCTTGGCGACGGCGAAGTTGATGCCCCACACCAGCATCACGAAGGTCGCGACCCCGATATCGCGCGGGGTCATAAATTTGCCTCAACGCCGCGTGACCGGAACGCGGCAACGGCCGGGACCGTGCCACGGATGCGCGGGATGACAAGGGATTGCGTGATTTTTTGTTGCACGAAGGGGGCCGCGATGAAACAGTGGCGCGAACGCCGCAACTCGTCCCAGACGGCGATACTTCCAGCCACGGGAAACGCTTTCCGGGTTTTGCGAGTCAAAGGGGAACGTGTTCCGCGAGTCAATCGCGTTTCGCGAGCGCCAGCCACAACGCCGCAGTCATGAACGCCTTAATCCGAACCGTCACGGCGATTTCCCGATTCTTTGCCGGCATCGCCGCGGCGATGGTGGCCACCAGTCTCGTCCTCGTTTGCCAGATGGTCGTGATGGAATACGCGCTGGGCGTTCCGGCGCCGTGGCCGTCCGAGATCGTTTCCTATCTGATGATGGGCGTCGCATTCTTTGGCACCCCTTATGTATTTGCGACGGGCGGCCACGTCGCGATCGGCCTGTTCACGCATCGCCCGGGCCGTATTCGCGGCGCCATTGTCGTCCTCGTTTCATTGGGATTCGCGATGGCGTTTACGGTGACGGGCGTGGCGCTTCTCGCCAAGGCAGTGAGCGAGGGTTGGAAGGCGGATGACGCGGCCTGGATGGCGCTGTGGATTCCGTATCTGTCGTTCCCTTTAGGCGCGGCGCTTCTCGCCCTGCAGTGCCTGGCCGAATTGGCGGCGATCGTATCGGGGCGCGAAAGCACCGCAGGCGACGCCGCCGACGCGGCGGGTTTCCCCGACTAGGAAGGGCGGAACATGACGCCTCTCATGCTGGGCTTGGCGGTGTCCGCGTCGCTCGCCGTGCTGATCGTCATCGGCGTGCCCGTCGCCTTCGCCTTGGGCGGGGTGGCGATCGGGCTTCTCGTGTGGCACGAGGGGCTTGCGGGACTCATGCCCGCGGCGGACGCCCTGGTATCCTCTCTCGAGGATTTCACGCTCGTCTCGGTGCCGCTCTTCATCCTGATGGGGGTCGCGGCCTCGCTGTCGCCCGCGGGCGGCGACATGCGCGAAATGATCAAGCGATGGCTGCACAAGATGCCCGGCGGGTTGGTGGTTGCCAACATCTGCGCCAGCACATTGTTCTCCGCGTTGAGCTCAACCGGGGCCGCGACCTGCCTCGCCGTCGGGCGCGAGGGCTTGCCGGAGCTGCGCGAGCGGCGCTATTCCGACGCGGCCGCGACCGGCGCGCTCGCGGCGGCCGCGACGCTGGGCATCCTCATTCCGCCCAGCCTGACCATGATCGTCTATGGAATCGCCGGGGATTTTTCGATCGCGCGGCTATTCGTCGCCGGACTCCTGCCCGGCCTCGCGCTGACGCTTCTATTTGTGCTTTGGGCATTCGTCGCAGCGCGGCGGTGGAAAGGCCGCTTCGGCGGATTCGCGCGCGGCTATACGCGCGGCGAAATGATGATGCTCGTGCCGCGCGCGGTTCCCTTCATCGTTCTCGTTGCCGCGGTGATCTACGCGTTTTGGAGCGGAATCGCCTCGCCGCCGGAGGTCGCGGCCGTGGCGGCGGTCGCGTGCATCATCTTTGTCGCGGTCCTTTACGGGATGTGGCGCGAGCGCGATCTCGTTGCGATCCTGCGCGAAAGCACGCGGGAATCGGTCGCCGTTCTCATCATCATCGCCGCGGCCGCACTGTTCGATTTCGCCCTGGTGCGTCTCGGGATTCCCGACACCGTTGCGGTCGCCATCGCCGATTTGCGTCTGCCGCCGTTCGGCCTCATCGCCCTCCTAAACGTCCTCCTGTTCGTGGCCGGGCTGTTCCTTCCGCCGGTCGCGATCATCCTCGTGCTTCTTCCCATCATTCTGCCGTTGCTGCTGGCGACGGGTTTCGATCCGTATTGGTTCGGCGTGGTGATGACGCTCAATTTCCAAATCGCGCTGCTGACGCCACCGGTGGGAGCGAACCTCCACGTCGTTCGCCATCTTGCACCCGATATCCGCACCGGCACGATCGTGAGAGGAGCGCTCCCCTATATTTTCCTGATCGTCGCGGAGATTGTGCTGCTGTGCGTTATTCCTGAAATCGCGACGTGGCTTCCCGACCAGCTCATGGGACCGGCGCCATAGCATCATCGGCGCGGGAGAGGATCTCTCACCATGGCCCGCGGCAAGAAATCCGGCTGGCGCATATTCGTCGACCGCGGCGGCACGTTCACCGACGTCGTCGCGCGAAGCCCCGAGGGGCGGCTGGTCGTCCGCAAGCTGCTCTCCGAGAATCCCGGCCGTTATCCGGATGCCGTGCTGGCCGGCATCCGCGAGGCCGCCGGGCTTGCGCCCGACGCGCCGCTTGCGGGCCTCGATCTCGAAGAAGTGCGGATCGGGACAACGGTTGCGACCAACGCGCTGCTTGAGCGCCGGGGCGCCCGCACCGCCCTGGTCGTGACGCGCGGTTTCCGCGATGCGCTTCGCATCGGCTACCAAAACCGGCCCCGGCTGTTCGCGCGCCACATCGTGCTCCCCGAGCCGCTCTACCGGCGTGTGATCGAAGTGGATGAGCGGGTGGGTGCGGACGGCGCCATCCTGCGCCCGCTCGATCTCGACTCCGCGCGCGGCGCGCTCGAAGCCGCCTTGGCCGAGCGGATCGAATCGATCGCGGTCGCCTTCATGCACGGCTATCGCTATCCCGAACATGAGCGCGAAGTTGCGAAACTTGCGCGCGAGATCGGATTTGCGCATGTCGTGGCGAGCCACGAGGCGAGCCCGCTCATCAAATTCGTCGCGCGCGGCGATACGGCCGTGGCCGATGCCTATCTCACGCCGGTGCTGGGCCGATATACCGAAAGGGTGATCGCGGAGCTTTCCGGCGCGCGGCTGTTCTTCATGCAATCCAGCGGCGGTCTGGCGCAAGCCGCGCGATTTCGCGGCAAGGACTCGATTCTGTCCGGACCCGCGGGCGGCATCGTCGGCGCCGCGCGCGTCTGCGAAGCGGCGGGCTTTTCCCGCATCATCGCCTTCGACATGGGCGGCACCTCGACCGATGTGTCGCATTACGACGGGGCATTCGAGCGCGATATTTCCACCGACGTCGACGGCATCCGGTTTCAGGCGCCGATGCTGAGCATCCACACCGTCGCGGCGGGCGGCGGGTCGAAGCTGGTATTCGACGGCGCCCGGTTCCGCGTCGGCACCGGCTCGGCCGGCGCCGATCCCGGCCCGGCCTGTTATCGCAAGGGCGGGCCGCTCACGATCACGGACTGCAACGTGATGGTGGGCAAGATCCAGCCCGATTTCTTCCCCAAGGTGTTCGGTCCGGACAACGACCAGCCGATCGACGCCGAGATCGTGCGCGCAAGTTTCGCTGCGCTTGCCGAAGAAGTCCGCTCGGCGGCCGGGGTCGCGCGCGAAACTGCCGAGATCGCCGAAGGGTTCCTGACGATCGCGGTTCAGAATATGGCGAACGCCATCAAGCGGGTTTCGATCCAGCGCGGCCGCGACGTGACGCGCTACACGCTGTGCTGCTTCGGCGGTGCCGGAGGCCAGCACGCCTGCCTGGTAGCCGACGCGCTCGGCATGACGCAGGTCTTCGTGCCCGTCATGGCGGGCGTGCTGTCGGCGCTTGGCCTTTCCCTCGCCGAAATTCGCACCGTGCGCCAGCAAAGCGTCGAAAGACCGCTCGAAACCTTGGATGAGAACGATGTCGCGGCGTTGTTCGATGGGCTGGAACGCGTGTGCGCGGAAGAACTGCGCGGCCAGGGAGCGCGCGAGGCCGCGATCGCGCGCCGCGTCCATGTCCGTTATCGGGGCAGCGATTCCGCGCTCATGCTCGATTACCGCGATGCGGCGCAAGTCGCGCGGGAATTTGCCCAAGCGCACGCGGCCCGCTTCGGCTTCGCCGATGCCGAGGTGCCGTTGATTTTGGCGACCATTGAGGTCGAGGCGGTGGCGGCCGGCGGTCCCGCCATCGAACCCGCCGCGATACCCGCCGGCGCCGGCAAGCGGCGCGGCGGCTTCGGCCCGATTGCGCATGCCGAGATATTCTCGGGCGGTGCCGCGCACAAGGCCGCGGTCTATGCGCGCGACGATCTCGCCGAGGGCGACCGCATCGAAGGCCCCGCGATCGTGGCCGAACAGGACGCCACGACGGTCATCGAGCCCGGCTGGCGCGGCGATGTTTTGCCTCGGGGCCACTTGCTGCTGACACGCGTGGCCGAGCGCCCGCGCGTTCCGGCGGCGGGGACCTCCGCCGACCCGGTGATGCTGGAGGTGTTCAACAACTTCTTCATGGCGATTGCCGGGCGGATGGGCGCGGCGCTGGCCGAGACGGCGCATTCGGTCAATATCAAGGAACGCCTCGATTTCTCCTGCGCGATTTTCGACGCCGAAGGCGGCCTCGTCGCCAATGCGCCGCACGTGCCGGTGCATCTCGGCTCGATGGGCGAAAGCGTGCGCGCCGTGATGCAGACCCATGGCGCGACCATGCGCGCGGGCGACAGCTTCGCCCTCAACGCGCCGTACCGCGGCGGAACGCATCTCCCCGATATCACCGTGGTCACGCCGGTGTTCGACGCGCCGGGGAGGAAGGTCTTGTTCTACGTCGCCTCGCGCGGACACCACGCCGATGTGGGCGGCACGACACCCGGATCAATGCCGCCCGAATCGCGCACCATCGCCGAGGAAGGGGTCTTGATCGACGGCCTCAAGATCGTCGAGGCCGGGCGGTTTCTCGACGCGGATGTGCGAGCGGCGCTCGGCACCGGGCCTTGGCCGGCGCGCAATCCGGATCTCAACGTCTTGGATTTAAAGGCACAGATCGCCGCGAACACGACCGGCGCACGCGAGCTGTCGAGTCTCGTGGACGCATATTCGCTCGATACTGTTCGCGGCTACATGCGTCACGTTCAGGACAACGCGGAAGAATCGGTGCGGCGGGTGTTGGACGTCATCAAGGACGGCGCATTTTCCGCGCAGGTGGATGACGGCTCGCACATCCGTGTGCGAATCGCGGTGGATCGAAACCGGCGCGAGGCGACAATCGATTTCTCCGGCACATCGGACCAGCGTTCCAACAATTTGAACGCGCCGCTCGCGGTGACGCGGGCGGCGGTCCTTTATGTCTTCCGCACCTTGGTTGACGACGACATTCCGCTCAACGAAGGCTGTTTGAAGCCGCTTCGCATCATTGCGCCCGAGGGCTCGATGCTCAACCCGCGATATCCGGCCGCGGTGGCGGCGGGCAATGTGGAAACTTCGCAATGCGTGACCGATGCGTTGTTCGCGGCGCTTGGTGCGATGGCGGCCTGCCAGGGGACGATGAACAACTTCACCTTCGGCGATGCGCGATTCCAATATTACGAAACGCTGTGCGGCGGGGCGGGCGCAGGACCCGGATTCGACGGCGCCAGCGCCGTCCACACCCATATGACCAATTCGCGGCTGACCGATCCGGAGATTCTCGAGTCTCGCTTCCCCGTGGTCGTCGAGGAATTTGCAATCCGCGCAGGCTCGGGAGGCGGCGGAAGATGGCGCGGCGGCGACGGCGCGGTGCGTCGTATCCGCTTTCTTGCGCCCATGCAGGCCTCGATCCTGTCCACGCGGCGCAAGGTCGCGCCCTTCGGGCTTGCGGGAGGCTCGGCGGGGGCGCCGGGCCGCAACCACGTCCTGCGCGCGGGCGGACGCATCGAAGAGTTGCCGGGAACCGCGTCGGTCGCCATGGAGCCGGGCGACGTCTTCGTCATCGAAACGCCGGGCGGCGGGGGCTACGGCGCGCCGAGGTGACCGGCGCATCCAGCTTTTCCGGTCATTGCGTGTATTTTTTCGCGGCTTCGACGTTGCGGCTCGCGCCGTCACGCAAAAGAACGATATCGATGGCGTCGATGACCAGGTGATAGCCGCGCTCGAACAAGGCGGCGGCAGGCCGCCCGGATGTCGCGAGCCCGCCCAGCATTTTGCCCGCGGCCGTGACCGCCGCCTCGACGCGCGACATGAGCGCGATGACATCGGGATGGTCGGGCTCGTTGAAATGACCCGCCGAGGCGGAGAGGTCCATCGGACCGAGAAAGACCATGTCGACCCCGTCGGTGCCGGCGATTGCGGCGGCGTTTTCGACGCCGTCGCGCGTCTCGATCTGGCAGATGACGAGAAGCTGTTCCTCGCCTTGGGCGAGGTAGCGATCGAGGTCCGTGCCGTAGCCCGAGGCCCGCGCAATCGAGTGCGCGACGCCGCGAATTCCGCGAGGCGGGTAGCGGCAGGCAGCGACCGCCCTTTCGGCCTCGGCGCCGGTCGAAACCGCCGGCACCATCACGCCGTGCGGCCCGGCATCCAGCACGCGCTTGAGATGCACGGGCGCATTTTCGGGGACGCGGACCAGGGCCGCGGCCGGCGTTCCCGCGAGCGCCTGCAACTGCGCGACGGTCGCCATGATGTCGCCGGGACCGTGCTCCATGTCGATCATGACGGCGTCATAGCCCGAGAGCCCGACGATCTCCGTTGCGGCCGGGCTCCCCATGTTGGACAGGCAGCACAACGCGGGCCGTCCCGACCGAAGCCGCGCCTTGATACCCATTGGCGATTTAAGGGTTTGTTTCATCGATTGAATTCCCCATGATTGGCGGGTATCCGAAGAGCCCTGTTCCTTGCGCCGAATGATCGGCAACGATATCGTCGTTGCTCCGATCCGGCTACCGCGGCATAAGGGCTCTCCGGTCCGGGCCGTCGCGGCGGCAACGAAGCAGTCGATAGATCGAGAGGCGAGAGATTCGAATGGCGGATCAAAACGCGGTGCCGACGAAGTGGGTGTTGATCGGGGCGTTTCTCGCGGGCCTCGCCTTTGCGATAGGCCCCGCAGCGTCGCATGCGGCGGGCTCGAAGACCGGCAATCCGGCGAAGAGCGATACCGCAAAAGAGATGGCGCAGGCGCAAGACCCGGATCAAAGCGGTGCGGACGCGGACCTCGACGAAAAGAAGGCGGCGGACGAAGCCGACGAACATTTTCAGGCGACCATCGACGTGATCAATGAAAATGTCGGCCAGGCCTATGGCGGGCCGCCATTCCCGAAACTCGAATTTCCGCAACCGCGGGTCGTCAAAGTCATCCCGAACAAGGCGTGGATGAAAGACCGGCGCATGCATTACCGCAATGCCATGATGCTTTACCGCATGTGGCGGAACGCCAACCAGTTTCGGCCCGTCACCATCATGATCACCGATGACGGCGGCGGCGACTACATCACGATCAAGGACACGCCCAAAGGGCTGGAATATCGCGCCAAACAGGAATAGCGCTTCGTTTCGAACCCGCCTGGGGGACCGTCGCCGGCTGCAGGCGATCCGGCCATGACGAAATCGATCAACCAAGAGCAACCGTGGCACGCGATGAGTGCCGAGGCGGCTCTGGCCGCACTGGAGTCGACGCCAGACGGTCTCGATTCCGGTGAGGCGGTGCGGCGCCTTGCCGCCGCCGGGCGCAACGACCTGCCGAGACGGAAAGGCCGTTCGACTCTCGCGATCTACGTCAGCCAATTCCAAAGCCCGCTTGTCTATCTGCTGCTTGCCGCCGCCGTGCTCTCGGTTTTCATCGAGGAATACGCGGATGCGCTGTTCATTTTCATCGTGCTTCAAATCAACGCCCTTGTCGGGAGCATTCAGGAATGGCGGGCCGAGAAAAGCGCCGCTGCCCTCGATGCGTTGACGCCTGCGCGCGCGTTGGTCCGGCGCGGCGGCCGGCGGACGATGATCGACGCCGCGGAATTGGTTCCGGGCGATATCGTCGAACTCGAAACCGGCGGGCAGGTGCCGGCGGACCTGCGCGTCATCGCCGCGCAGGAGGTCATGGCCGACGAGTCGCTTCTGACCGGCGAATCGGTGTCGGTCGCGAAGGAAGCGGGCGTCGATCTCGAGGAATCGATCATGGTGGCCGAGCGGCGCAATCTTCTTCACGCCGGGACCACGGTGTTGAGCGGACGCGCCTTGGGGCTCGTTGTCCGCACCGGCGCGATGACGGAAATCGGCCGCATTGCCGCCGCCCTGGCCTCGGGCGAAGTCTCGCCGCCGCCGTTGCTCCTGCGCTTGCGGAGATTCTCGCGCGTGCTTGGCGCCGTGATCATCGGCGCCGTGGCCGTCGTGGCCGCCGGTCAAGTCCTGCAGGGGATGCCGCCGGCGCAAGTCTTCTTCGTGGCCGTGGCGCTTGCCGTGTCGGCGATTCCCGAGGGACTGCCGGTGGCGATCACCGTCGCGCTCGCCATCGCCACGTCCCGCATGGCGAAGCGCCGGGTGGTGGTGCGGCAATTGCCCGCGGTCGAGGGCCTCGGCGCGTGCACGCTCATCGCCAGCGACAAGACCGGAACGCTGACGCGCAACGAGCTGACGGTGAAGCGCCTGTTCGTCCCCGGCCTCGGCGAGTTCGAGGTTTCGGGCGAGGGTTACGGCGGCAAAGGCGATATCGCGCACAAGGGAGTCGCGCTCGCCGGCGACGGCCGGGCGGCGCGGGAAAAAGTTGTGGAGCTCGCGCGTGCCGGCGCGCTTTGCAACGAGGCAAGTCTTTATATCGGCGGCGAGAGCGTTTCCTACGTCGGAGACACCGTCGACGTCGCGCTTCTTGTGCTTGCGCGAAAAATGGGGATGGAACACGGACAGCTGATCGGCGATCAGCCGCGCGTGGCGCTGATTCCCTTCGAGCCCGAGCGGCGGTTCGCCGCCTCGTTCCACCGGGATGGAACGCGGGTCCGCGTTTACGTCAAAGGGGCGGCCGAAGTGGTGGCCTCCATGTGCCGGGCCGATACCAACCATGCCGTGCTTGCGGAGGCGGAGCGGATGGCGCGCGCCGGGTTCCGCGTCCTCGCGATCGCGGGCGGAGACATGCATGAGCAGGCCGCCGAAGCTCCGGCGCGCCAGCCGCTGCAGGGGCTCGATTTCCTCGGGCTGGTCGGCATCATCGATCCGGTGCGGTCCGAAGTCCCCGCCGCCGTCGGCGATTGCCGCAAGGCGGGTATCGCGGTGCGGATGATCACCGGCGATCATCCGGCCACGGCGCTCGCGATCGCCCGCGATCTGGGCATCGCCGAAAACGAAGGACAGGTTGTGACGGGAGCGGAACTCGCCGGGTTGTCCCGCGACCCTCGGGATTTCGACGCGACGGTCGCCCGCGCCCAGGTCTTCGCCCGCGTCGAGCCGGCGCAGAAACTCGACATCGTCGAAAGCCTGAAGCGGGCCGGTCATTTCGTCGCGGTTACGGGCGACGGGGTCAACGACGCTCCGGCGCTGCGCGCCGCCGATATCGGTGTGGCAATGGGCAAGAGCGGCACCGACGTCGCGCGCAGCGCCGCCGATCTGATCCTGGCCGACGATAACTTCGCTTCGATTGTGGCCGGGGTCGAAGAAGGACGCATCGCCTACGCCAATATTCGCAAGATCGTGTACCTGGCGCTATCGACCGGCGCCGCCGAGGTCGTGGTGTTCGCGCTGGCCCTCGCGGCGGGTCTGCCGCTTCCGCTCTTTGCCGTCCAGCTGCTGTGGCTCAACCTGATTACGAACGGCATCCAAGACGTAGCGCTGGCATTCGAAAGGGGTGAGCCGGGAATTATGGCCGCCCCGCCGCGACCGCCGCGGCAGCCCATCATCGACCGGCGCATGATCGAGCAGACCGCCATATCGGGCCTGTTCATCGGCGGCGTGGCTTTTATCTTCTTCCACTGGTCCGTCACTCAGGGATTCGCGGAAGCCGAGGCCCGCAATCAGCTTCTTCTGCTCATGGTGCTTTTCGAAAACGTGCACCTGTTCAATTGCCGTTCCGAAACCCGCTCCGCCTTGCGCATCCCGTTTTCCGCGAATCCCTTCCTGATCGCGGGTGTCGTCGGCGCGCAGGGCGTGCATCTTGCCGCGATGTATACCCCGGGCCTCAATACGGTGCTTGGCATAAGCCCCGTGTCGCTCGATCAATGGACGATCGTCGCGGCGATGGCGCTGTCGCTGATTGCGGTGATGGAGCTCTACAAACGCTTGACGGCGCCCCGAATCAATCGCGGCAGCGGATGATCCGTCAAACCGCTCGCTTGCGGCGCGAAAATCGCGAAGCCCGGGCTATTCCAACTTCTTATTGTCGAGGTCGGATTGCCTGCGGTCCTGTTCCGCCTTATCCCGCAAGCGGTCGTCCTTGGCGCGACCGAAGCGGACCCGATTCTCGGCCGCCTGCGCCTCGGTCTCCTTGCGCCCCCGGTTCTTGCGATAACGGTTGAGATTGATGATCTCGCCCATGTTCGTAATTAAGTCCGCAGTCGGGTATGATGTCTAGCCGAACCGTTTGATCTAATGCCCTCTGGGCCTTAGCTTAGCCAAAACGGCGTGGTGTGCAAGCGCCCTCGGCGGATTGTGACGCGGTACAATTATCGCGCAGACGTAAATGGGAGGCGGCGTGCGAAAACTTCTATTCAGCCTGATCGCACTCTCGGTGCTGTTGTTGGCGGCGGCGCTGATCGGCCCCAGCTTCGTCGACTGGAACAAATACAAGCCCGAGATCGTGGAGCGCGTGAAGGCGGCGACCGGGCGGGACATGACGATCACGGGCAACATCAGCCTTTCGGTGCTCCCGGCGCCGACGCTGTCGGTCCGCGACGTGACACTGGCCAATCTCCCCGGCGCGCAAGACCCGAACATGGCAAGCCTCAAGGCGTTGGACGTGCGCGTGGCGCTGGGTCCGCTGCTCGACGGCAAGATCCGAGTCGAAAGTATCGCGCTCGTCGATCCGGTCATTACGCTCGAGGTGCTGAAGGATGGCCGCCGCAACTGGGACTTCGCGCCGCCATCGCCGAAGCCGGCGGGCGAGACGGGCGGAGCCGAGCCGGCGCCGGCGGCAAAAGGCGGCGGCGGAATGGGGGCGGTCGAGGTCGGGAATTTCAGCATCGAGAACGGCACCCTCATCTACCGCGACGACGCGACCGGCACCACGGAGCGGATCGAGAAGCTCAATACGGACGTTACGGCGGAATCGCTGGCCGGGCCGATCTCGGCCGAAGGCGATCTGGTCGCACGCGGCACCAAGCTTTCCTTCAAAGGCGAAGTCGCGCGCATCGAGGGTTCCGACATTCCGTTGCGGTTCGAGCTTGGGCTGCCCGATGCCAACGCCAAGGCCTCGTTCAAGGGAACGCTGTCGACGCCGACCGCCGAAGGAAAAGTGACCGGCCGACTCGAAGCGAACGGCGGAAATCTGGCGCGCCTCCTGGGCGTCGTCTCCCAGGCGGGGGGAGGCGCAGGCAAGGCCGGCCTTCCCGCACCGCTCGATCAAAAATTCTCGGCCGCGGCCGATGTCGCGGCCTCGGCAAAGGCCGTGGCGCTGAGCGACCTCAAAGTCGCGCTCGGCGATACACTCGCCTCCGGTACGGTCAATGTCGTGCCGGGCACGCCGCTTCGCGTCGATATGACGGCGAAGATGGTCAGCCTCGAACTCGATCCCTGGCTCGTCAAAGGGGGTTTCGATGTGCCGGCGGAACCCAAGAGCGACAGCAAAAGCGACGGGAAAGAAAAATCTCAGGCTCCCGCTCCGGCGCCGCCGGGATTTTCGCTGCCCGCCAACATTGCCGGCTCGTTCGATGTCGCGATCGACACCGTCGTCTACAAGCGCGATCTCATCCGGAATGTGAAGCTGCGGGCGGCACTCGAAGCGGGAAAGCTCGAACTCAAACAGGCGTCGGCCTCGCTTCCCGGCGGATCGAGCGTGACGCTGGCGGGGACCGTCGCGAGCGACGCCGGCAAACCGGCGTTCGATGGCTCCATCGATGTGGTTTCCGACAACCTGCGCGGCATGTTCGACTGGCTCAAGGTCGACATATCGGCGATTCCGGCGGAACGGCTTCGCAAATTCGCGTTCGCCAGCAAGATCAAGGGTTCGCCCAACCAGGTCGACCTGACGGGTATCGATCTGAAGCTCGACACGTCGCGCCTTACCGGCGGACTGGCGATCGCGCTGCGGGACCGTCCGGCCTTCGGCGCGCGCCTGGACGTCGACCGTTTCGATCTTGATGCGTATCTGCCGCCGGCGCCTGCGGCTGACGGCGGAGCTGCCGCCGGCGGAGCGCCCGCGAATACCGAGGCCAAGCCCGCGCCGACTGCGCCCGCCGCGGGCGCCACCAGCGCACTGGCGCTGCTCAAGACGTTCGATGCCAACCTTCAAGCCAAGATCGGCAGCCTCACCGCCCGCGGGCTTCAACTCAACGGGGTCGCCTTCGACGGCACGCTGCAAAACGGCGTTCTCACGGTGCGCGACGCCAGCGTCGCCGATCTGGGCGGCGGCTCGGCGAAAGTTTCGGGTGTCCTCGGCGGGCTCGGCGACAAGCCGACGGTGGATGCGTCCTTCGATATCCGGGTCAAGGACCCGGCGCGGGTGATGCGGCTCGCGAACCGCAAACCGCCCGCCGTGCTGACGCGGTTGGGCGCGACCAATTTTGCGGGAAGCGCAAAGGGTGCGCTCGACGCGTTTTCGTTCGGTGCGGCGCTCGATGCCGCGGGCGGGCGGATTACGGCGCAAGGCACGGCGGGCCTGCCCGACACGGGAGCCCGCTACGACGTGGCGTTCGAGGCCAAGCACGATGATTTGCCGGCCCTGGTGCGCGTGTTCAGCCCCGATTACCGGCCTGCGGCGCAGAATCTAGGCGGGCTGTCGCTTTCGCTGCATGCGCGCGGCGATTCCAACACGGCCGAGCTTTCGGACCTCAAGGGCAAGGTGGGCCCGGTTTCGATTGCCGGGACCGCCAAAGCCCGATTCGACGGGCCGCGGCCGGCGATCGACGCCAGCCTGCAGACCAGCGAGATCATCGCCGACCTGTTCCTGCCGCCCAAGCCCGGGGGCGCCACGGGCAAGGGCGCGGGAGACGCGGCCAAGGGCGGGCAAGCACCCGCGCCCGCCGCGCCGGCCGGCCCGCATTGGTCCAAAGAGCCCTTCGATTTCGCCGCGCTCAAGGCGGCGGACGCCGAGGTGAAGCTGGCGGCCGTGGCGCTTTCTTACGACAAGTACCGGGTGGACAAGCCGGAGACTCAGATTTCGCTGAAGAACGGCGTCCTCAATGTGCCGGCACTGAAAGGCACGATGTTCCAGGGCGCCTTCGACATGAAGGGCGCGCTCGACACCAGCGCGACCCCGAAACTGTCCGGTGACGTCACCGTGAGCAAGGCCAACATCCATGAAGCTTTATTCTCGGCGGGAAACGTCGACGTCGCCGACGGGAAGCTGGACTTCGCCATGAAACTGGCCGGGGCAGGGGCGAGCCCCTTCGATCTCGTCTCGTCGTTGAACGGCAATGGCTCGCTTCAGGTGGTGGACGGCGTTGCGCGCGGATTCGATCTCAAGGCCGTGAGCGACCGGCTCAAGAACATCAACAGCGCGATCGACTTCCTCAAAGTGCTCACGACATCGATGTCCGGCGGGCAGACCAAGTTCACCAAACTCGATGGAACATTCACCATCGACAAAGGCGTGGTCCGCACCAACGACATCGACATGCAGGCGGAAGGCGGCGTTGGCAAAGGATCCGGGACGATCAACCTTCCGGCCTGGAACCTCGACATGGGGGTCGAGTTCACCCTCACCGATCATCCCCAGGTGCCGCCCTTCGGCATGCGGGTGGTCGGGCCTCTCGATGCTCCGGAGCGCAAGTTCGAGACCAAGAATCTCGAGGCTTATCTCGTGCAGAAAGGGGTGGGCACCCTGCTGAAGAAGGTCCTTCCCGGCAAGGAAGGCGAGGCCGCGCCGGGCGCGACGCCGGAGAAGCCGCTCGACATGCTTCTCAAGAAGGTGCTGCCGGGCACGGCGGCCCCGGCGCAACCGGCCCCGGCGCAACCGGCGCCCGCCCAGACTGCTCCGGCGGAACCGGCGCCCGCTCAGCCCGCGCCGGCCCAGCCCGCTCCGGCGCAACCGGCGCCCGCTCAGCCGGCGCCGGCGCAACCGGCGCCCGCTCAGCCCGCGCCGGCGCAACCGGCTCCGGCGGAACCGGCGCCTGCGCAGCCGGC
>DATDPM010000093.1:0-18563 GCA_035292745.1 Alphaproteobacteria bacterium
GAGGCGGCCGAAACCGCGGTCAGGAAATTCATCGAAGGCTATTACGCGGCGCCAAAAGAAGCTTCGATTCGCGAAGCGGGAGCGCGGGCGCTGGAATATGCCCATGCGGAGATCATGCGGGCGGCGCGCGAGAACCCGGAGCTGCGGGGCATGGGAACGACCTTGAGCGCGCTGATCCTGAGCGGCGCGGAAGGGCTCACCGTCCATGTCGGCGATACGCGCATCTACCGGCTGCGCGGAAGCAGCCTCTCCCGCCTCACC
This sequence comes from Alphaproteobacteria bacterium, assembly GCA_035292745.1. Classification (GTDB taxonomy): domain Bacteria; phylum Pseudomonadota; class Alphaproteobacteria; order DATDPM01; family DATDPM01; genus DATDPM01. The sequence continues at coordinate 262 of DATDPM010000093.1, forward strand.
GAAGACCACAACATGCGCGCGCAGGGCATGCCCAACATCCTGACGCGCTCCCTCGGCACGCGGGGCGAGGCGATGCCCGATTGTGCCACCCACGCGATTTCGACGGGCGACCGGTTTCTGCTGTGCACGGATGGGGTAACGGGCGTGCTCGCGGACGGGGACATCGCGCGTATCCTGGTCGCGGCGCGAGACCCGGCCGAAGCCGCGCAAGGCATCGTTGCCGCGGCGCTGGCCGCCGGCAGCAGCGACAACGTGACCGCGCTGGTGGTGGACGCCACCGCAGGCGAGGCCATTTGACCGGCCCCTGCCCGTTCCAAAGCGTGCCCATTGGTGTAATATCGCCGCGCAACCTGTGTTTGGGGGCGCAATGATTCCGCGTTACAGCCGCCCGGAGATGGCGGCGATCTGGGAGCCGCAGGCCAAATTCCAGATTTGGCTCGACATCGAATTGCACGCCTGCGACGCGCAGGCCGAGCTCGGGCTGATTCCCAAGGAGGCGGCCAAAGCCATCCGCAAACGCGGGCGGTTCGAGATCGAGCGCATCGACGAGATCGAGCGCGAGACCCGGCACGACGTCATCGCCTTCCTGACCAACGTCGCCGAGCACGTCGGGCCCGAGGCGCGTTTCCTGCACCAGGGAATGACGTCTTCGGACGTGCTCGATACCTGCCTTGCCGTGCAGCTTGCCCGGGCCAGCGACATTCTGCTTGCGGACCTCGACGCCGTGCTGGCCGCGCTCAAGCGCCGCGCGTTCGAGCACAAGAACACCGTGTGCATCGGCCGCAGCCACGGGATCCACGCCGAGCCGACGACCTTCGGCCTGAGGCTTGCCTCTTTTTACGCCGAGTACGCGCGTGCCCGAACCCGGCTGGAACAGGCGCGTGCGGAGATCGCGACCTGCGCCATATCGGGTGCGGTCGGCACCTTCGCCAACATCGATCCGAGGGTCGAGGCGTATGTCGCACGCAAGATGGGGCTGTCGCCCGAGCCCATTTCGACCCAGGTGATCCCGCGCGACCGTCATGCCATGTTTTTTTCCGTGCTGGCGGTGATCGCCAGCTCGATCGAGCGGTTCGCGGTCGAGATCCGGCACTTGCAGCGCACCGAACTGCGCGAAGCGGAGGAGTATTTTGCGCCGGGCCAGAAGGGCTCGAGCGCCATGCCCCATAAACGCAATCCGATTTTGTCGGAGAATCTCGTCGGGCTTGCCCGGCTCGTGCGCGGTTATGCGGTGCCGGCGCTCGAGAACGTGGCGCTGTGGCACGAGCGCGACATCTCGCATTCCGCCGTGGAGCGCGTGATCGCGCCGGATGCCACGATCGCCCTCGATTTCGCGCTGGCGCGGCTCGCCGATCTCGTGGAACAGCTCGTGGTTTACCCCGAGCGGATGCGCACCAATCTTGAATCGTCGGGTGGGCTTGCCTTCTCGCAGCAGGTATTGCTCGCCCTCATCAATAAGGGCTTGAGCCGCGAGGATGCCTATAGGATCGTCCAGCGCAACGCCATGGCGGCGTGGGAGGGCAAGGGCGGATTCCGAGACTTGCTCGCCGCCGACAAGGACGTGTCGCAGCACTTGAGCGCAAAGGAATACGACGCGTTGTTCGACCTCGGCTATCACCTCATGCACGTCGACACGATCTTCAAGCGGGTGTTCGGCACGGCGTGAATGGCGAAGCGGCCCTTACGACGTCTCTTTCATGATTTCGGCTTTGGCGACCTCGAGCAGACGGTCCATTTCCTTGCGGACGCGATGCTCGCTCATGTCGACGCCGCGCGACGTCAGGTCCTTGAGCACGCGCTCCAGCACGTCGCGGTCGCCGCGCTTCTCGAAATCGGCCTGAACGACGATCTTGGCGTAGGCCGCGGCCTCGTCCTTGGCCAGGCCCATGAGATCGGCCGCCCACAGGCCGAGCAGTTTGTTGCGCCGCACGTTCACCTTGAAGGCGACCTCCTGATCGTGCTGGTACTTGGCCTCGAAGGCCTTTTCTCGTTCGGTGAGATTCGTCATCAGGCGCCTCTGAACTCCTCGATTTGGTTCTTCATTTTGCCAGCCGGACGGCATGCGGTCCACCGCCTGCGGCCGAACTTATAGCGGCAAAGCGCCGCGTTTGGTATCGAAACGCCATGTGCACGATCGTGCTGCTTCGCCGCCCCGGCCACCGTTGGCCCCTGATCCTCGCCGCCAATCGCGACGAGATGGCGGAGCGCCCCTGGGCGCCCCCCGGCCGCCATTGGCCCGACCGCGAGGAAGTGGTGGCCGGGCTGGACCGGCTTGCGGGCGGGTCCTGGCTCGGGATCAACGACCACGGCGTGGTGGCGGGCGTCCTCAACCGCGAAGGCTCGCTGGGGCCCGAGACGGGAAAGCGCAGCCGGGGCGAACTGGTGCTGGAGGCCCTCGACCATGCCGAGGCCGCCGAGGCGGCGCAGGCGCTCTCGCGGCTCGATCCGCGCAGCTACCGCTCGTTCAACCTGATCGTGGCCGACAACAGCAATGCCTTCTGGCTGCGCCACCGGGGCGGCGCAAACGCCGCGATCGAGGTCTTTCCGGTCCCGCCGGGGCTTTCCATGGTCACCGCGCTCGACCGCAACGACCCCAAATCCGCGCGCATCCGCGCCTATCTGCCGCGCTTCGAGCGGGCCGCGGCGCCGGACCCCGACACCGGGTCGCCGTCCGCCTGGGCCGATTGGGAGCGGCTGCTGGCCGCCCGCGTCTCGGAGGCGGCGGGCCCCGATCTGGGCGAGGGCGGGCCGATGGGGGCCATGAACATCGTGACGGAACAGGGCTTCGGCACCGTTTCGAGCTCGATCCTCGCCCTGCCCGCCCCTGGGACGCCCCCCAAGCGGCCCGTATGGCGGTTTGCCGCAGGCCGCCCGGGCGAGACCCCCTACCAGCCGGTTTCCCTTTAGAAACCCAAGGGTTTGGGGGCGTTGTTTCGCGGCGCAACAATTGCTATATGAGGCCTGCCGCGCACGCCGTGCTATATCAGGCCCTGGGAGAGGGACGTTCGCGCCTTCCCTTCCCGGTTTTTTCCCGCCGCTGGGGGATCACCCCATGTCCCGACGCAGACAGATTTACGAAGGCAAGGCGAAGGTCCTGTTCGAGGGGCCGGAGCCGGGCACGATCGTCCAGTATTTCAAGGACGACGCCACCGCCTTCAACGCCACGAAGCGCGGCCTCATCACCGGCAAGGGCGTCATCAACAACCGCATCTCCGAATACCTCATGCTGCGCCTCAACGACATCGGGGTGCCGACGCATTTCGTGCGCCGGCTCAACATGCGCGAGCAATTGGTGAAGGCGGTCGAGATCATCCCGGTCGCGGTCGTGGTGCGCAACGTGGCCGCGGGCTCGATCTCGAAACGCCTCGGGATCGCGGAAGGGACGCCGCTGCCGCGCTCGATCATCGAGTATTATTACAAGTCCGGCGAGCTCGACGATCCGATGGTGGCCGAGGAGCACATCACCGCCTTCAACTGGGCCAGCATCCAGGAGCTGGACGAGATGACGGCGATGGCCTTGCGGGTCAACGATTTCCTGAGCGGGCTGTTCCTAGGCGTGGGATTGCGCCTGATCGACTTCAAGCTGGAGTTCGGAAGGCTTTGGGAAGACGACGACATGCGGATCGTGGTGGCCGACGAGATCAGCCCCGATTCCTGCCGGCTGTGGGACACCAAGACCAACGAGAAGATGGACAAGGACCGTTTCCGCCGCGACATGGGCAAGATCGAGGAGGCGTATCAGGAAGTGGCGCGCCGCCTCGGCATCCTGCCCGAAGGGGGGCCGCGCGACCTTAAGGGTCCGGACATCATGCAGTGAGCGTCCGGCGTCCAATTCAAGGGCGCGCGCAATGAAGGCCCGCGTCCATATCACGCTGAAGGACGGCGTCCTCGACCCCCAGGGCAAGGCCATCGCCCATGCGCTGGAGACCTTGGGCTTTCAGGGCGTTTCCGGCGTACGCCAGGGCAAATACATCGAGATCGACGTGGACGCGCATGACGAGGCCAAGGCGCGCTCAGCCGTGAACGCCATGTGCGAGAAGCTGCTCGCCAACACGGTGATCGAGGACTACACCGTGGATATCGCGAAATGATGGGCGAGAACCGACAACGGGCCTAAACGTGAAATCCGCAGTCGTCGTCTTCCCCGGCTCCAACTGCGACCGCGACGTGGCGGTGGCGCTTCATGCCGCCGCCGGCCGCGCGCCGGCCATGGTCTGGCACCGCGACGCCGATATCCCTTCCGTCGATTTGATCGTGTTGCCCGGCGGGTTTTCCTACGGCGATTATTTGCGCTGCGGCGCGATGGCGGCGCATTCCCCCGTGATGCGCGAGGTGGCGGCACGGGCGAAGAAGGGCGTGGCCGTTCTCGGCATTTGCAACGGCTTCCAGATTCTGACCGAGGCGGGGCTTTTGCCCGGCGCGCTTCTGCCCAACAGCAACCTTCAGTTCATCTGCCGCGAGGTGTGCCTTCGCGTCGAGGAGGCGCAGCGCCCGTTCACCTCGCGCTATTCCGAGGGCAACGTGATCCGCATGCCGATCGCCCATCGCGACGGCAATTATTTCGCCGATGCGGCGACGCTGGACACGCTTGAGGGCGAAGGCCGCGTGGCGCTGCGCTACTGCGCGGAGGACGGCGCGGCGACCGATGAAGCGAACCCCAACGGATCGGCCCGGAACATCGCGGGGATTTTCAACGACCGCGGCAATGTGATGGGCCTCATGCCCCATCCCGAGCGCGCCTTCGACCCGGTCACGGGGCGGACCGACGGGCGGCCCGTGTTCGAGGCGCTGATCGAGGCGCTGAATTGAGCGGAGCCCCGCACCACCGCGCCCGCCCGTGCCGCTAGGCCGGACCATGAGCGCGAAAGCCGCCGCATCGCGTGACGAGATCACGCCCGAAATCGTCGCCCGTCACGGGCTGACGCAAGACGAATACGCGCGGGTGCTTTCGATTCTCGGGCGTCCTCCCAACCTCACCGAGCTCGGCATCTTCTCGGTGATGTGGAGCGAGCACTGCTCGTACAAATCCTCGAAGAAGTGGCTGAAGACGCTCCCCACCCAGGCGCCGTGGGTCATCTGCGGGCCGGGCGAGAACGCCGGCGTCATCGACATCGGCGGCGGCAAGGCCGCGGTGTTCAAGATGGAAAGCCACAATCACCCCTCGTTCATCGAGCCCTATCAGGGCGCCGCGACCGGTGTCGGCGGAATCCTGCGCGACGTCTTCACCATGGGCGCGCGGCCCATCGCCAATCTCAACGCGCTGCGCTTCGGCAGCCCCGGCCATCCCAAGACCCGGCATCTGGTGGCCGGCGTGGTGTCGGGCATCGGCGGCTACGGCAATTGCGTCGGCGTCCCGACCGTGGGTGGCGAATGCAACTTCCACGCCGCTTACGACGGCAACATCCTGGTCAACGCCATGACCGTGGGCCTGGCGGACGCAAACCGCATCTTCTATTCGAAGGCGGCGGGCATCGGCAACCCGATCGTCTACGTCGGCTCCAAGACCGGGCGCGACGGCATCCACGGCGCGACCATGGCGTCCGCCGTGTTCGACGACGAATCGGAGGCCAAGCGCCCGACCGTGCAGGTGGGCGATCCCTTCACCGAAAAGCTTTTGATCGAAGCCTGCATGGAGCTGATGGCCACCGACGCCATCGTCGCCATCCAGGACATGGGGGCGGCGGGATTGACCTCGTCTTCCTTCGAGATGGCGGGCAAGGGCGGGCTCGGCATCGAGATGGACCTCGACCGCGTGCCGCTGCGCGAGACCGGAATGACCGCCTACGAGATCATGCTCTCGGAGAGCCAGGAGCGGATGCTGATCATCTTGAAGCCGGGGCGCGAGGAAACCGCGCGCGCGATCTTCGAGAAATGGGAGCTGGACTTCGCCGTGATCGGCCGGTTGACCGACTCGGGGCGGATGGTGGCGCGCCAGCACGGGCAGATCATGGTGGACGTGCCGATCGCGCCACTTGCGGCGGCCGCGCCCGAATACGACCGGCCGTGGACGCCCACACCCAAGCCCAAAGCGCTTCCGGCAGGCGCGGCGCCGGCGCCCAACGACGTGAACGCGGCCCTCATGCGCCTCATGGGCGGGCCCAATCTTTGTTCGCGGCGCTGGATCTGGGAGCAGTACGACCACATGGTGATGGGCGACACGGTGCAGCGGCCCGGCGGCGATGCCGCGGTGGTGCGCGTGCACGGAACGAACCGGGGCCTGGCGCTTTCGACCGACTGCACGCCGCGCTATTGCTTCGCCGACCCCAAGACCGGCGGCGCGCAAGCGGTGGCGGAGGTGTGGCGGAATTTGACCGCCACCGGCGCGCGCCCGCTTGCCATCACCGACAATCTCAACTTCGGCAATCCCGAGCGGCCCGAGATCATGGGGCAGTTCGTGGAGTGCGTCACCGGCATCGGCGAGGCCTGCCGCGCCCTCGACTTCCCGGTCGTCTCCGGAAACGTGTCGCTCTACAACGAGACGAACGGCGTGGCGATTCTCCCCACCCCCGCGATCGGCGGCGTCGGCCTGATCGAGAATCTCGCGCACACCGCCACGCCCGCCTTCAAGCGCGCGGACGAGGCAATCGTGCTGGTCGGCGAGACGCGCGGCCATCTGGGGTGCTCGGCTTATTTGCGCGACGTGTGCGGCATCGACGTGCCCGACCCGGCCTGCGGCGCGCCGCCGCCGGTGGACCTTGCCGCCGAGCGCCGCAACGGCGATTTCGTGCGTTCGCTTATCACCGAGAGCGCCGTTTCAGCGTGTCACGACGTTTCCGACGGCGGGCTCTATGTGGCGGTGGCCGAGATGGCACTGTCGGGCAAGATCGGCGCAAGCATCGTGCCGCCGGAAAGCGTCGAACGCGACCAGGGCCTTCCCCTTCACGCCTGGCTCTTCGGCGAGGACCAGGCGCGGTATGTCGTCACCACCGCGGCGGCGGACGGCTTGCTCGCCCTTGCACGAAAAGCGGGCGTTCCGGCCTTGGTGATCGGCACGACCGGGGGCGGCACATTGACAGTCCCGGGCGCCGATGCCATATCCCTGGAAACTCTCGCGCAGGCGCAGGAATCCTGGCTGCCGCGCTATATGGCGGGGGAAAACGGCTGAGGTTCAGCCGAGACTGGGGAGACGGCGCTTATGGCCATGGACATCCAGGAAGTCGAGCGGCTTATCAAACAGGGCCTGCCCGACGCCACGGTGCGGATCGAGGATTTGCGCGGCGACGGCGACCATTACGCGGCCCATGTCGAATCGCCGGCCTTCGCCGGCAAGACGCGCATCGAGCAGCATCAGATGGTCTATAAGGCGCTGGGCGGCCGCATGGGCGGCGCGCTACACGCGCTCGCCCTGCGGACTTCCGCGCCCGAGAGCGCGTGATACAATAATTTTTCAGGAAAGGCGGGTTTCATGACCACCATGACGAGTCCGGTCCACGAACGGATCGCTGCCGATATCCAGGACAACGACGTCGTTCTTTACATGAAGGGGACGCCGGTATTCCCGCAGTGCGGCTTTTCGGCCGCGGTGGTCCAGATCCTCAGCCACCTGGGCGTCAAGTTCAAAGGGATCGACGTCCTGGTCGATCCTTCGCTCCGCGACGGCATCAAGGAATTCTCCAACTGGCCGACGATTCCCCAGCTTTACGTCAAGGGCGAGTTCGTGGGCGGCTGCGACATCGTTCGCGAGATGTATGAATCGGGCGAGCTCGCGGATTTCCTTCGCACCAAGGGCGTCGCGGCAAACGCGTGAGTCTCCGCGCCGGGTCCCGGCGCGCAAATCAGTCAGACGACACGGACCGCCCGGCCGCCGGAATTCGATTCCGGCGACGGGCGCAGCATCAGAGCTTTTCCGTACCCTTCAAAGCGAAGGTCAGCTTGCCGTTGATCCGGTATTTCGTGATCTTTCCGTTCTCGACCTTCGCTTCGAAATTCTCGATGTAGATCGACTTGATGTCCTTGACGGTCTTGGAAGCGATCTTGACCGCGTTCTGGGCCGCGTCTTCCCAGCTCTTGTCCGACTGCGACAGAACCTCGATGACCTTGACGACCGACATGAATTCCTCCCTTTCGCCAGCCAGTTTTTTTTCGGCGGGCGCGGCCGACAAGGGCTGGCCCCAGGGGCCGCGTGCCGTCGCGATACCGGTTATTATAACGGTAATTTCGCACCGCGGGGCGGCAATGAGCCCGGGCCTCGACGTCCGGAAAAACAAAGGCCGCCCGAAGGCGGCCTTCATGAAACGCGGCTAAAGCGCGGTTTTATCGCGAGTAGAACTCGACCACCAGATTGGGCTCCATCCGCACCGGATAGGGCACGTCGGCCAGGTTCGGACCGCGAACGAACTTGCCCTGGAGCTTGTTGAAATCGACTTCGAGATAGTCGGGCACGTCGCGCTCGGCGGAGGAAATCGCGTCCAGCACCAGCGGCAACTCGCGCGACTTCTCGCGGACTCCGATGACGTCGCCGTCCTTCACGATGTAGGACGGGATATTGACCTTGCGGCCGTTGACGCGGATGTGGCCGTGGTTCACGAACTGGCGCGCCGCGAACACGGTCGGCACGAATTTCATGCGATAGATGACGGCGTCCAAACGCCGCTCGAGCAGCTCGACCAGATTTTCGCCGGTGTCGCCGCGCCGGCGCGAGGCCTCGGCGTAGATGCGGCGGAACTGCCGCTCGGTGATGTTGCCGTAGTAGCCCTTGAGCTTCTGCTTGGCCGCCAAGTGGATGCCGAAATCCGACATTTTCCGGCGCCGCGTCGGCCCATGCTGGCCGGGGCCGTATTCGCGCTTGTTGACCGGGCTCTTGGGGCGGCCCCAAAGGTTCTCGCCCAATCGCCGGTCGATCTTGTACTTGGCTGCGACGCGCTTGGTCATGTGGCTCCATCTATACCAAAACCGCGCGGCGGGAGGGTGCCCCGGCGCGCGAAGCGCCGTACTATACTTGCGCAGCCCGCCAAGTCAAAGCGATTTGCCGTCGCGCTTAAGGCCTTGATTGCGCGGCGATTTTGGGCGAACGGCACGGGTCGAAACCGGGCCTTGGTTCACCGCTTGTTCCAGGGCCTCCCCGTGAGCGCCACGACGATCCCGTGAAGCGTGCGCGCCTCATGGTCCATGAGCTTCGCCCGCTGGAACATATTGCGGATGTTGCGGACCATGACGGGGCGCTTTTCCTTGACCCGCAAGAAGCCGGTGCGGTCGAGCTCGCCTTCGAGATGGGCGAAGAAATCCATGAGCTCCTTCTTGGTGGCGGGCACGGCCCCGCCTTTTTCCATCGCCTCGGATTTCACGGCCGGACCCGAAAGAAACCACTCATAGGCGGCGATGAGCACCGCCTGCCCGAGGTTGAGCGAGCGGAAGGTGGGATTGAGCGGGACCACCAGCAGCGTGTCGGCCAGCACCACGTCGTCGTTGGTGAGCCCGCGCCGCTCAGGGCCAAACAGGATGCCGCAGGCTTGCCCGCTCGCGGCGAAACGGCGCATGGCGCGGGCGGCCTCGCGGGGGCTCGCCACCTTCTTCGTCATGTCGCGCCCGCGCGCCGTGGCGGCGAAGACATGGGAGAGGTCCGCCACCGCCTCCGCGGTGGACGTAAAAACCTTGGCCTTCTTCAGGACCTGATCGGCGCCGGAGGACGCGGCCACCGCCTTTGCGTTCGGCCAGCCGTCGCGGGGATTGACGAGGCGAAGATCTGTGAGCCCGCAGTTCAGCATGGCCCGCGCCGCCGCGCCGATGTTTTCGCCCAGCTGGGGCTCGACCAGGATGACGGCGGGCTGAAGGCCGGACGGGGCCTTGCCGCGCTTGCGGGTCTTGTCGGTCCCGGCCATTAGATCACGCTCTAGCCTTTCGCGCGGTCGCGCGTCAGCTTGTAGGTGATGCTGTCGTTGAGCGCGATGAACGAGGCGTCGATCACGTTGGCCGAAACGCCGATGGTGGACCAGGTTTCGCCGCGGCCATTGGAGGACTCGATCATCACGCGGGTGACCGCGCGCGTGCCCTCGCCGGGGCTCAAGATCCGCACCCGGTAGTCGATGAGCTTCAGGTCTTCGAGCTCGGGATAGAAGGGGATCAGCGCCTTGCGCAGCGCCGCGTCGAGCGCGTTCACCGGCCCGTTTCCTTCCGCGACCGTCATGATCTGCTGACCGTTGACCTGGATCTTGGCGGTCGCTTCCGACAGGGTGATGAGATCGCCTTTCGCATTCCAGCGCCGCTCATCCATGACGCGGAAGCTGTTGAGGCGGAAGAACTCGGGGATTCCCTCGAGCGTGCGGCGGACCAGAAGCTCGAAGCTCGCCTCCGCCCCGTCATAGGAATAGCCTTCGAACTCGCGCGCCTTCACCAAGTCGACCAGGGATTGCACCTTCGGGTCCTTGGCGTCGATGGAGAGACCCAGATCGCGGAACCGCGCCAGGATGTTGGCGCGCCCGGCCTGGTCCGAAATCACGACGTGGCGGCGGTTGCCGACCGACTCCGGCGGGATGTGCTCGTAGCAGCGCGGGTTCTTCTCGACCGCCGAGACGTGCAAGCCGCCCTTGTGGGCGAAGGCGGATTCCCCGACGTAGGGGGCGTTGTGCTGCGGGATGCGGTTCAAACGCTCGTCCAGCAGCCGCGAGACGTGGGTGAGCTGCTTCAGCCCTTCGCGGCTGACGCCGGTTTCATAGCCCATCTTGAGGACGAGGGTGGGAAGGAGCGAAACGAGATTGGCGTTGCCGCAGCGCTCGCCCAGCCCGTTGAGCGTCCCCTGAATTTGGCGCACGCCGGCGCGCACGGCGGCCAGGGAATTCGCCACCGCGTTCTCGGTGTCGTTGTGGCAGTGGATGCCGAGGCGCTCGCCCGGAATCTTTTTCACCACCCTGGAGACGATTTCCTCGATCTCGTGGGGCAGCGAGCCGCCGTTGGTGTCGCACAGCGCGATCCAGCGCGCGCCCGCGTCATATGCGGCCATGGCGCAGGCCAGCGCATACTCGGCGTTGTCCTTGTAGCCGTCGAAGAAATGCTCGGCGTCGAACAGGACCTCGGGCACCTTGGTCGCGGCATGGGCGACGGACTCGCGGATCATGGCGAGATTCTCGTCGCGGCCGATGCCGAGCGCCACGTCCACCTGGAAGTCCCAGGCCTTGCCGACCAGGCACACCGCCGGCGCCCCGCCCTCCAGCAAGGCCGCGAAGCCAGGGTCGTTGCTGGCGGAGCGCCCGGGGCGCCGCGTCATGCCGAAGGCGACGAGCTTGGCGTGGCTGAAGCTGGGCGGGGTGCGGAAGAAGGCGTCGTCGGTCGGGTTGGCCCCCGGCCAGCCGCCCTCCACGTAATCGATGCCGAGCTTATCCAGCTCGGCCGCAATCGCGCGCTTGTCGTCCGCGGAAAAATCGACGCCCTGCGTCTGCCCGCCGTCGCGCAGCGTCGAGTCGTAGAGATAGACGCGATTGGATTTGCTCATCCCGCCCGCCTCCACTCGGTCTTGCCGCCCGGCCGGTCTTCGAGGATGACGCCGAATTTCAGCTCCAACTCCATACGGATACGATCCGCTTCTGCAAAGTTGCGCGCGGCACGCGCTGCATTTCGAGCGGTTATCATCGTCTCAATCTGGCGATCCGCTTCACCTTGTAGCCATTCGGTGGGCGGCCTTTGAGCGATACCTAGCAATTCGGCACTCGCTCGAAACTGAGCCCCAAGCTTGACACGCTGCTGTAAATGGTCGGTTCGATTTATGGAAACGGTCAACTCATGCAATCTGGCAAGCGCTGCCGGTGTGTTTAAATCGTCACGTAGGGCGCTCACTAGTTGCTCATCCGGCTCCGCTTGTTCGCCCGAGATGAGATGAAAGTCGTTTCTCAATGTCAGATAGAAGCGGTCGAGCGTATGCTTCGCGGACTTGAGCGCGTCGCGCGAGAAATCGAGCGGCTGACGATAGTGGGCCGAGAGCAGCGCCAGGCGGATGGCTTCGCCGCGATGGCCTTCTTCCAGCAACTGGCGCACGGTGAAGAAGTTGCCCAGCGACTTCGACATCTTCTCGCCTTCGACCGTGACGTAGCCGTTGTGGAGCCAGAAGCGGACGAACGGCGCGCCGCCGTGGGCACACTCGCTTTGGGCGATCTCGTTCTCATGATGCGGGAAGACGAGGTCGAGCCCGCCGCCGTGAATATCGAAGGTCTCGCCCAAGAACGCCTCGCTCATCACCGAGCATTCGAGGTGCCAGCCGGGCCGGCCACGCCCCCAGGGGCTTTCCCAACCGGGCTGATCGGGCGCGGACGGTTTCCACAGCACGAAATCGGCGGGGTCTTTCTTGTACGGCGCGACTTCGACCCGCGCGCCCGCGATCATCTCGTCGCGGTCGCGGCGCGAGAGCTTGCCGTAATCGGATTTGGTGCCGACGCCGAACAGCACATGACCCTCGGCCTCGTAGGCATGGCCGGATTCGATGAGCCGTTCGATCATGGCGATCATGCCGGGGATATGCTGGGTCGCGCGCGGCTCATGCGTGGGCGGCAACGCGCCCAACGCATCCATGTCTTCGTGGAAGGCCTGCTCCGTGCGCGCCGTCAAGTTCGCGATCGGCTCATTATTCTCGGCCGCGGCTTTGATGATCTTGTCGTCGATGTCCGTGATGTTGCGGACATATATGATTTTGTGGTCGGGAAAACTCTTCTTAAGGAGGCGGAACAGCACGTCGAACACGACCACGGGGCGGGCGTTGCCGACATGGGCGAAGTCGTAAACCGTCGGCCCGCAGACGTACATGCGCACGCTCTTGGGGTCGTCTGGCTCGAACGGCTCCTTTTTTCGCGTCAGGGTATTGTAAAGCACCAGACCCAAAGTCCGCTCCCAAGTCTCGACTTACGCGGCTTGTCCCAAGAGGCGCGCGCGCGCCCGCTCGCGGCCGATAATTGGTAGCAGGTCTTGGAGTTCGGGTCCATGTTCGCGCCCCGTCAGCGCCAGGCGGAGCGGCATGTAGAGCGCCTTGCCCTTGGCCCCGGTCGAAGCGGCCAGGGCCTTGGTCCAGTCGCGGAAGGTCGCGTTGTTCCACGGCTCGGGCGGGAGCAGCTCCGCGGCCTTGGACGTCAGGCCGGCATCGACGATGGCGGGCGCGATTTGGCCGTGACAAATCTCCCACCAGACCGCCGCCTCCGACAGCTTCGCGAGATTGCCGCGGATCGCGTTCCAGAAGCCCTCGTCCGCGTCGCCGATGCCGAGACCGGCGAGCCGCTCGCGGACTGCGGCGAACGGCAGGCCGTGAAGCAGCCGGGCGCTGAGCCGCGCCAGTTCATGGTGGTCGAACTTGGGCGTGGCGCGGCTGAATTTGGCGACGTCGAATTCGGCGACCAGCTCGGCGAGCGACGCGCGCGGCTCGATCGAATCCGAGGTGCCGAGCTTGGCGAGCAGGCTGTTGACGGCCATCGCCTCGATGCCCTCGCCGCGCAAATGCGCGAGCGAGAGACTGCCCATGCGTTTGGAAAGGCCGCCGCCCTGCGCGTCGGTCAAGAGCGGCAGATGGCCGAATGTGGGGGCCGCGCCGCCCAGCGCCCGGAACAGCTGGATCTGCGCCGCCGAGTTGGCGATGTGATCGTCGCCGCGGATGATATGGGTGATCGCGAGAGCCATGTCGTCCACGACCGAGGTAAAGGTATAGAGCGGCTGGCCGTCGGAGCGCACCAGCACCGGATCGGAGAGACTGGCGGCGTCGAAATGCATCTCGTTATGGAAGAGATCGCGCCACGCGGCGGCCTCGGGCGCGAGCTTGAAGCGCCAATGCGGTTTACGTCCCTCGGCCTCCAGGCTTTTGCGCTCGGCCTCGGAAAGCTTGAGCGCGGCGCGGTCGTAGACCGGCGGCAAGCCGCGCGCGAGCTGACGCTTGCGCTTGAGCTCCAGCTCCTCGGACGTCTCGTAACAGGGATAGATTTGCGATTCCGCGCGCAGGCGCTCGAACGCGTCGCGGTAGAGATCGAGACGGGCAGACTGATAGAGGGTTTCGTCCGCGGCGAGGCCGAGCCATCGCAGGTCCTCCTCGATCCTTGCGGCGAATTCGGGGCGCGAGCGCTCGACATCGGTATCGTCGAAGCGAAGCCGATACGTGCCGCCGGATTTTCGCGCGAACAGCCAGTTGATGAGCGCGATCCGGGCATTTCCCACATGCATGAGCCCGGTCGGGCTCGGCGCAAAGCGCACCGCTACCGTCATGGCTCGATCGTGAAGGCGTTGGTGATGGGATAACGCCGCTCGCGGCCGAAGGCGCGGCCCGTCACCTTGACGCCGGGCGGCGCCTGGCGGCGCTTGTATTCCGCGGTGTCCAGCATGTTCCAAATTCGGGTGATCGTTTCCCGGTCGTGACCGCGCGCGACGATTTCGTCGACGCCTTCGTCGCCTTCGATGAGCCCGCGCAGGATGTCGTCCAAAACCTCGTAGGGCGGCAGCGAATCCAGGTCGGTCTGATTGGGTTTCAGCTCCGCCGTCGGCGGCTTGACGAAGATGCGCTCGGGGATGACGCGGCGCTTGGGCCCTTGCGCCCAATCGAAGATGTGGTCGTTGCGCCAGCGGCCCAGCTCGTAGACCGTGGTCTTATACACGTCCTTGAGAACCGAGAAGCCGCCGCACATGTCGCCGTAGAGCGTGGCGTAGCCCACCGACATCTCGGATTTGTTTCCCGTGGAGAGCACCATGTAGCCGAGCTTGTTGCTGAGCGCCATGAGCGTGATGCCGCGGGCGCGGGCCTGAATGTTCTCTTCGGTGGTATCGGGCGGCCGGCCCACGAAGGATTCGCGGAGCATCGCCTCGAACGCCTGCATGGCGGGGGTGATGGAAACGGTTTCGAGCGACACACCGAGGAGCTTGGCGGCTTCGGCGGCGTCCTCGATGCTTTCGCGCGAGGTGTAAGGAGACGGCATCATCACGCAATGCACGCGCGCCGGGCCCAACGCATCCACGGCAATGGCCGCCGTGAGGGCCGAGTCGATTCCGCCGGAAAGGCCGATGAGCACGCCGGGGAAATAGTTCTTGTTCACGTAGTCGCGCAAGCCCCGGCACAGCGCCCGGTAGATCGAGTCGGGGCCGGTCGGAACGTTTACGTACTCGCCGTCTTCGCACCGCCAGCCGGAATTGCCGCGCCGCCAGCGGGTGAGCGAAAGCTTTTCGACGAACGAGGGAAGCTGGACGCAGCGTATGCCATCGGCGCCGAGAACGAAGGTGGCGCCATCGAACACCAGCTCGTCCTGGCCGCCAATCTGGTTCACATAGATGAGCGGAAGATGCGTTTCCCCCACCCGGGCCGACGCGAAGGAAAGCCTCTTGTCGAGCTTGGCGATCTCGAAGGGCGAGGCGTTGAGCGAGATCAGCATATCGGCGCCCGATTCCTGCAGACACTCGGACACGCCCGCCGACCACATATCCTCGCAGATCATGACGCCGAGCCGCGCCTCGCGGAACGGCACCGGACCCGGATACGGACCGGGCGCGAATACGCGCTTCTCGTCGAACACGCCGTAGTTGGGCAGATCGTGCTTGAAGCGCATGGCGGCGATTTCTCCGCCCTCGAGCAGCAAAGCGGCGTTATAGGTCTTGTTGTCGCAGCGCCACGGCGTGCCGACGAGCACCGCCGGCCCGCCATCGATTTCACCGACGAGCGCGTTCACGCCCTCCTCCACCGCCTGCATGAAGGACGGCTTCAAGACCAGATCCTCGGGCGGGTAGCCGGAGACGAACATCTCCGGGAAGATGACGAGATCGGCCCCCATCGCCTGCGCATCGGCGCGCGCCTTGCGCACCCGCTCCAAATTGCCGTGGACGTCGCCCACCAGCGGGTCGAGCTGCGCCAGCGCGATGCCAAGCCGGGCGGTCATGATTCACCCTTGGCGCCGCCGCCGGGCAAGTCGCACTTGCGCAGCAGGAACTCGCGGCCGGCTTTGACCCGCGGCTTGCCGCCGTATTCGATGATATCCGCCGTGGCGTACGTCTCGGCCCAATTTTCGGGCAGGAACGAGCCGGTGCCGACCACGTCTATGGGCGCCTTGGCGACGCCCATGGCGCGGCACTTGACCGGGTTGAAGCCGGAGGAGGCGACGATGCCGACCTTCGCGAACCCTTCGCGGTCGAGACTTTGGCGAAGGTGCCAGACCGCGGCGGCCGACACGCCGGGCCCGACCAAATCGTGCAGCTCCTGCGTCGTGCGGTAGTCGCGGATCGCGGCGGGCGCGCAGCGCTCCAGCACGCCGTAGGATTCGTTGGGGCCCAGACCCTCGACGTAGCGGCTGCCGGGGGTATCGAGGCGCAGCGACAGCTTGCCTTCGGCGGCAAGCTCGGGAAACCGCCGGCACACGGCGAGGCTGTCGGTGATCTCGCGGCCGAAGTAATCCACCAATACGACCAGCGGCACGTCCGGGAAGGCTTCGCGGAACATCTCCGCCGCGCGGACCGTCGAGCCCGCGTAGCCGACCAGCGCGTGCGGCATGGTCCCGAACGCCTCATCGCGGCCGAAGTAATGGATGGTCGCCGGCGTGGTGTTGCCGATGAAGCCGACCGCGTCCGTCTCGCGCTTGGCGGCGTTCGAGCCGACGCTCGCCGCATAGGCCATCATCTCCGCCATCTCGTTGCCGGCGCAATGGCGCGAATCCATGGCGATGAACGCCGCGCGCGGCAGTTCCTGGCACATGACGTAGGCGTTGTAGGCGGCGACCGACGGCGGGCCGATTTTCTGCAGGTAGAGCGTTTCGAGATCGACCAGCGCCGCCATCGAGCCGGAGATGGTCATGAGCGGCTCGCCGGCGCCCGCCCAATCGCCCTCGCCATGGCACAGCTCGATATCGAAGCGCGTGCCGCGCGCCTCGGCCACCCGGTTCAACCATTCGACCGCAAGGCGCGGCGCGAAGATCACGGGCCGCCGCATGAACACCGCGTAAGTCACGGCGCAGTCGCCGAAGCGCGAGACGACCTCCTTCGTGCGCGTGAAATAGAGGTCGGTGAGGCGTTCGATCTCTTCGGATGGGGCCATCGCGCGCAACGGCGGACGGCCTAAAGGGTCGCGGCGGCGCGCGCGCTTTCGGCGGCCCGGTTGCGGACGTGCTTCAGCGCTTCGGCGGTGAGGAAGGCGAGCTCCAGGGCCTGATTGGCATTGAGACGCGGGTCGCAATGGGTGTGGTAGCGGTCGCCCAGCGCCTGCTCGGTGATCGCCTGCGCGCCGCCGAGGCATTCGGTCACGTCCTGGCCGGTCATTTCGAAATGAACGCCGCCGGCGTAGGTCCCTTCCGCGTGATGGACGGAGAAGAAGCCGCGCACTTCGTCGAGAATGCGGTCGAAGGGGCGCGTCTTGTAGCCGTTGGACGATTTAATCGTATTGCCATGCATGGGATCGCAGGCCCACACCACCTTGCGGCCTTCACGCGCGACGGCGCGCACCAGCGGCGGCAAGGCGGATTCGACCTTGTCCGCGCCCATGCGCGAGATGAGGGTGAGGCGGCCCGGCTCGTTTGCGGGATTGAGCGTATCGATCAGCCGGATGAGCTCGTCGATGGGAAGGCCCGGGCCGACCTTGACGCCCAGCGGATTGCCGACGCCGCGCAGGAACTCGATATGGGCGCCGTCGAGTTGGTGCGTGCGATGACCGGCCCAAAGCATGTGGGCGGAGCAGTCGTACCAATCGCCCGTCGTGCTGTCGATGCGCGTCAACGCCTGCTCGTATTGCAGGATCAGCGCCTCGTGCGACGTGAAGAACTCGGTTTCGCGGATTTGCGGCGCGGTTTGCGAGGTGAGCCCGCAGGCCTCCATGAAGCCGAGCGTTTCGCCGATGCGGTCGGCGAGATCGCGGTAGCGCTCGCCCTGGGGGCTGCGCGCGACGAAGCCGAGCGTCCAGCGGTGGACCTGGTGGAGATCGGCATAGCCGCCCTGGGCGAAGGCGCGCAGCAGGTTGAGCGTGGAGGCCGACTGGTTATAGGCCTGGACCAGGCGCTCGGGATCGGGACGCCGGGCCTCGGGCGTGAACTCCATGCCGTTCACCATGTCGCCGCGATAGGCGGGGAGCGTCACGCCGTTCTGGGTTTCGGTCGGCTCGGTGCGCGGCTTGGCGAACTGGCCCGCCATGCGGCCCACCTTCACCACCGGGCAAGAGGCGGCGAAGGTCAACACGATCGCCATCTGCAGCAGCACGCGGAAGGTGTCGCGGATGTTGTCGGGGTGGAACTCGGCGAAGGATTCCGCGCAGTCGCCGCCCTGGAGCAGGAACGCGCGGCCCCCGCACACCTCGGCCAAGAGCGCCTTGAGGCGGCGCGCCTCGCCGGCGAAGACCAGCGGCGGGTAGCGGCGAAGCCGCGCTTCGACGCCGCTCAGCGCAG
>DATDPM010000094.1:0-17171 GCA_035292745.1 Alphaproteobacteria bacterium
CTTCGATGCGCCCGCCGGGAAAGCTGATCTCGCCGGCATGGTCGGCCAGCCCGGACGCGCGCTTCGTGAACAGCACCCAAGGCGCGTCATGCCCGGTCACGATCGGAACCAGCACCGCGGCGGGGATCAGCGATCCGTGGCGGCGCATGCCGGGGTTGAGCTCGTGGTCGCCGCGGGCCGCCGTTCGCGCCGCCTGCGCCCCCGCCAGGCAGGCGCGCAGCCGCGCCACCAGCGCGTCGCCCTCGTCGGCGGATGACTCCGTGCGCAGCAAAGCGCCGGCGCTGTTGTTGGTCATTGGCATTCCCGGGCCTTCCGCACTGTTTTTCTGTCTCGAGTCCGGCCACGGCGCCGGCCTCGCGCATAGGGTACTAAGAAACACGCCGCTCTGCTGCGCGCGAATGGTGATTCGCCTATCGGCCGGCCGCGCCGCGCGCCAAATCCGCCGCCCGTCCCGATCGTACTTTTCCGCCCAGGCACCCGATCGCTTGTGCACCGCAACACAGGATCGCCGCTCCAAAGCGAGGCCAGAGCAGGGAAATGATCTTTGAATCCCGTGGCTTCTTGAGATTTGGAACGAATATTAGGCACGTCTGTCAAGATGATTAATATTTGATCTATTTCTATTCCGCGGGGCCCATCGCCGCTTGGGCGGCTCGCCGGTCTTCCCCTTTACTATCCTGAAATAAATGAGACTTCCAGGCTCCAGCTTTGGCCCGGCAATGCCGGATGGGCCTGGCATGTTTGTTGCGCTGCAATAAGGGGGCCTGGCGGCGGGCATGTCGCATCAGGCGGCTTCGGGCGCACGGCCGCGGCCAAGCACGGCAACCAGGGGAAAAGCATTTGGGAGGAATCCACAAGCCTGCCGCCGCCGGCAACGACGGCGGACTCAGGGTAGCCGCACGGCATCGGCTGGCGCAACGCCGCGCGCGCCGCGGCCAATCGTCCGCCGCGTTTTTCAGCCTTTGGCTGCTGGTCGCGGCCGGGCCGGCTCACGCCGCCGATACGCTGAACGATGCGATCGTCGGCGGCAAATTCGATCTCTCGCTGCGCTACCGGTTCGAATACGTGGATCAGGACGGCTTCGCCAGAAAGGCGCGCGCCTCGACGATGCGCAGCTACGTCGGTTACGGAACCGATGCGTGGCGCGGCTTTTCCGCCAATCTCGCGCTTCAGGGCGTGTTCGCCATCGGCAACGAGCAATACAACAGCACGGTCAACGGCAAGACGAAGTATCCGGTGGTCGCCGATCCCGAGGTCCTCGATCTCGATCAGGCCTATCTCCAATACGCCAGCCCGTGGGCGACGACCGCGCGCGTCGGGCGCCAGCGCATCATCTACGACAACCACCGCTTCGTCGGAAACGTCGGCTTCAGGCAGAACGAGCAGACCTTCGATGCGGTACGCGCCATCAATACGTCGCTCAACGGCGTGACCGCCGAATACGCCTTCATCGACAACGTGAACCGCATCTTCGGGCCGCACGCGCCGCCCGGCCCGAACGACGGCGTGTTGCCGATGAGCTCCCATCTGTTTCATGTGGAATACAAGGAATTCAAGCCGCTCACGCTCGTGGGCTACGGGTATCTGCTCGATTTCACCCGCCCTGCGAACTTCGGCTTGTCCACCGCCACCTTCGGCCTGCGGCTCATCGGCGAGTATCCCGTATCGGAAATGTGGAAGGCGTTTTACATGGGCGAATACGCGCGCCAGAGCGATTACGCGCAGAACCCGGCCAGCTACGGCCTCAACTATTATCTGCTCGAAGGCGGTCCCGGCTACGGCCCGGTTTCCGCCAAGGTCGGCTACGAAGTGCTCGAAGGCAACGGCGCCGTCGCGGTGCAGACGCTGCTTGCGACCCTTCACGCATTCCAGGGCTGGGCGGACCAGTTCCTGACGACGCCGGCGAACGGCGTCCGGGACCTTTACTATCTCGCCAGCGCCACGGTCGAAGGCGTGAAGATGACCGCGGTCTATCATGACTTCGACGCCGAGCGCGGCGGCGCCAACCTGGGGCGGGAATGGGACGCCGTCGCGTCCCGCAGCTTCCTCGATCACTATACGGTCGAGCTCAAATTCGCCGACTACCTCGCCGATACCTTCAAGACCGACACCAAGAAATACTGGGTGTCCCTGATCGTGAATTTTTGATCCGCGCCCTTTAATCCCGCCCGGCCCACCGCCTACATATCGGCTTCGGCAATCCCCGGCATCGCGCCGATGCCGGGGATTTCCGGCGCCCGCGGCATGTGCCGTCCCTTGCTCGCGGTATTAGAGCCTGATCTTGTCGGTTCGAACCGGCTGCGTTGCGCCGTGGTGCGGCGATCCGCCAGGCGCGCCAAGCCCGCCGGCCTGCCGGCAAACGTTTGCGCGCAAAGCGCGCGGGGGTCGATGCGGTGCATCGGCCGAGTGGCGCAACGCCGCGGGCGCCCGCCGCGCAAAATACCTCCGGCGCAGCCGCTTCCAACCGACAAGATCACGCTCTAGCCTTGAAGTTGTTAAGAATCCGCGGGGTCCGGGCCGGCGTACTCATACGGCCCTGGACCTGTTAATCTGGCGGGCGGTGCGCGGCGGCGCCCCTGGCGCCCGCCGCAGGAGACCGGGAGATCGCAGTGAACTTGACCGAATCCGTGGAAATTCCGGCCGATTGGGCCTCGCCTCCGCCGCAGCTGGTGGCGTCGATCGAGGCGCTGGCCGCCCGTATGGTTTCCGTGCGCGAGGCCGTGGGCCGCGTCATCTTCGGCCAGGAAGAGGTGGTGGACGAATCCCTCATCACCCTGCTCTCGGGCGGTCACGCGCTTTTGATCGGCGTGCCGGGCCTGGGCAAGACCAGGCTGGTCGAGACGCTGGGCCAAGTCCTGGGCTTGGCCGAGAAACGGATCCAGTGCACGCCCGATCTGATGCCCGCCGACATCCTCGGCTCCGAGGTCCTGGAGGAGCAGGAAGGCGGCAAGCGTTCCTTCCGCTTCATCGAAGGCCCGGTGTTCTGCCAGCTGCTCATGGCCGACGAGATCAACCGCGCGAGCCCGCGCACGCAGTCCGCGCTGTTGCAGGCGATGCAGGAGCGGCGCGTGTCGGTCGCCGGCCATTACCGGGCTTTGCCGCGCCCGTTCCACGTGCTCGCGACCCAGAACCCGCTGGAGCAGGAAGGAACCTATCCGCTCCCCGAGGCGCAGCTCGACCGTTTCCTGCTCGAGATCGACGTCGGCTATCCGGGACGCGAGGCGGAGCGCACGGTTCTGCTCGCCACCACCGGGCCCGACGAGGAAGCGCCCAAGCGCGTCATGGGCGCGGACGACCTGTTGGCCGCCCAGCGCCTGGTGCGCCAGGTGCCGGTCGGCGAAAGCGTGGTCAACGCCATTCTCGATCTGGTGCGCACATCAAGGCCCGACGAGGGCGGTCTGCCCGAGCTCGCCCGCCACATCGCCTGGGGTCCCGGCCCGCGCGCCGCCCAGGCCCTGATGCTGGCGTCCCGCGCCCGCGCCATTCTCGACGGCCGTCTGTCTCCGTCGGTGGACGACGTCGTGGCGCTGGCCGCGCCCGTGCTGCGCCATCGCATGGCGCTCAACTTCGCGGCGCGCGCCGACGGGATCACCATTTCCGAGGTGATCCGCAAACTATGCGAGAGGCTTTCCTGAACAGCGAACGGCCCAGCAGCCCCGGTTCCGGCCCGGGCGGGCCTCAGGCGATCCGCCGAAAGGCGGAAGAGATCGCGGCGGCGCTGCCGGCGCTTCTGGTCGAGGCGAACAAGGTCGCGGCGACGGTTGCGCAAGGCGTGCACGGACGGCGGCGCGTCGGGCGCGGCGAGGCGTTCTGGCAGTTCCGCCGCTACAGCCCCGGCGACCCAATCCAAGGCATCGACTGGCGGCGGTCGGCGAAGTCCGACGCGCTTTACATCCGCGAGCGCGAGTGGGAGGCGGCGGAAAGCGTGTGGCTGTGGCGCGACGATTCCGCCTCCATGCGCTACCGCTCGTCCCGGGATTTGCCGGAGAAGCAGGAGCGCGCCGAGATTCTGTTGTTGGCGATCGCGGCGCTGCTGGTGCGGGGCGGCGAGCGCGTCGCCCTCTTGGGCAAGGAAGGCGCGCCCCAGGGCGGCCAGGCCGGGCTCAACCGTCTCGCGGAAACCTTGCTGCTCTACCCTGCCGAAAGCGGCACGGAGGGGAACCTTCCGCCCCAGGCGCCGCTGCCGCGCTTCGCGCGTCTCGTCATGATCGGCGATTTCCTCTCGCCCCTGCCCCGGATCGCCGCGAGCGTGCGCGCCTATTCCGCCGCCGGCGCGACGTGCCATCTCCTGCAAGTTCTCGATCCGGCGGAAGAAACGCTTCCCTTCACCGGACGCGTGCGCTTCGAGGGGCTGGAGGGCGAGGCGCCGTTCCTGGTCAGCCGCGTCGAGAATTTGCGCGAGGCCTATCTCGCGCGCCTCGCCGCCCGCACCGAATCGCTCAAGGACCTCGCGCTCAAGACCGGCGGGACGTTCTCCGTCCATCGCACCGACCATCCGCCGCAGACCGCGCTGCTGGCGCTTTACGAGGCGCTGGCGGCGAGCCCGGCCGGATATATGCGGGACTAGCCGCCGTGCCGTTGTTCGAGCCGCTGAGTTTTCTCTCGCCCTGGCTGCTCGCCGCGCTGGTGCTGCTGCCGGCCCTGTGGTGGCTGTTGAAGGTGACGCCGCCCGCGGCGCGGCGCCTGCCCTTCCCGGCGCTGCGCCTCCTCATGGGCCTCAAGGCGGAAGAGGAAACGCCGGCGCGCACGCCGCTGTGGCTGGCGATCCTGCGCCTGATCCTCGCCGGTCTGGTCGTCATTGCGCTCGCCCATCCGCTGATCGGCTCCGGGCCGCGGTTTACCGGTTCCGGTCCCGTGCTTCTCGTCATCGACGACGGCTGGGCCGCCGCCCCCGATTGGGCCAAGCGCCAGGCGGTGATCGGCGAGATTCTTTCCGGCGCCGAGCGCGAGCAGCGGCCCGTGGCCGTGCTCACCACCGCGCCGCCCGAATCGGGCGACGCCATCGCCTCGCCGCAGCCGGCACGCGCGAGCGAAGCGCGAAAACTGGTGCAGGCGCTTCAGCCCAAGCCCTGGCCGGCCGACCGCGCCGCGGCGCGCGCGGCGCTCGACGCGGCGCTGGCCTCCAAGGACGGCGCGGCGCTTCGCAAGCCCGCCGCCATCATCTGGATCTGCGACGGGCTGGAAGATCAGAAAGGCGCCGCAACATCGCTCGCCGCGGATCTGGCGGGCCTGGGAAGCGTGCGCGTGCTGTTCGGCGATCGCGGCGTTCCCCATCTCATGCTTCCCCCCGACACGGAAGGCGGCCGCTTCACGGTCAAGGCGCTGCGCCCGGAATCGCGCGGCGCGCCGCAACAGGAAGTGCGCTTGCGGGCCGCCGATGACGCCGGCCACGTGCTGGCGGTGCAGCCTCTCATTTTTCCCGACGGCACCGCGCATGCGGAGACCGTTCTCGATCTTCCGTCCGAGGTCGCGAACGGCATCGCCCGCCTCGATATCGAGGAAGAATCGAGCGCCGGCGCCGCGTTCCTGCTGGACGAGCGCTGGCGGCGCCGGATCGTCGGCCTCGTCACTTCGACACCGCAAGAATCCGACCGGCCGCTTTTGGGCGACCTCTATTATCTCAAGCGCGCGCTGACCCCGTTCAGCGATGTCCGCATCGGTCCGTTGCCCGATCTTCTCAAGGCGGAGGCGTCGGTTCTGGCGCTTCCCGATCAGGTCGGCCTTTCGCCCGATGAGCGCAAGCAGCTCGATGCCTGGATCGCGAAAGGCGGCGTGCTGCTGCGCTTCGCCGGTCCGCATATGGCCGAATCCGCCGACCTCGCGGCGGGCACGCCGCGCGACGAGCTGATCCCGGTCGCATTGAGGCGTGGCGGGCGGGCGCTGGGCGGCGTCATGTCGTGGACCGCGCCCATGTCCCTTGCCCCGTTCGATGCCGCGAGCCCCTTCGCCGGGCTCGGCATCCCGGGCGACGTCGCGGTGGAGCGCCAGGTGCTGGCCGAGCCCTCGCTCGATCTGGGAGCCAAGACCTGGGCGCAACTGGCCGACGGCACGCCGCTCGTGACCAGCGATCACCGCGGCTCCGGCTGGCTGGTCCTGTTCCACATCACCGCCAATGCGAATTGGTCGAATCTTCCCCTTTCGGGACTGTTCGTCGAGATGCTGCACCGGGTGGTGGAGCTGTCGCGCGGCGCGGTCGGCAAGCCGGGCGGCGCGCCGCTTCCGCCTTACCGTTCGCTCGACGGATTCGGCCGCCTGAAGGCCCCGCCCGTCGCCGCCATCGCCTTCGATCCTTCGCGGCCCGCGCCGATCGGCCCCAAGCATCCGCCGGGCTTCTACGGCAATGAGGGCGCGCGGCTCGCCGTCAATCTGGCGAGCGCGGTGACGGCGCCGATCCCGATCGAGACTCTGCCCCCCGGCGTGGTGCGCGGCAGCCTCGCCCCCGCGCCCGCCGTCGATCTCAAGCCCTGGCTGTGGCTGGCGGCGTTCCTGCTGGCGCTCGTCGATCTCGGCGTCAGCCTGGGACTGCGCGGGCTGTTGCCGCGAGGTTTCGGCCGGGCGGCGTCGGGCGCCGCCATGGTCGCGGGACTGGCGTTTGCCGTGTCGCTCGCCTGGTCGTCTCCGGCCGCGGCCCAGTCGCTTTCGGGCGACGACGAGATCATCACCGCCACGGCGCAGACTCATCTGGCTTACGTGCGCACCGGCGACCACGCATCGGACGAGGAAAGCGAGGCCGGCTTGCGCGGGCTCACGCGCATCGTCAACCGCCGCACGGCCGCCGAGCTCTCCGATCCCATGGGGATCGACATCGAGCGCGACGAGATTCTGTTCTTCCCGCTGCTTTACTGGCCGGTCTCGGTGGATCAGCCGGTTCCCTCGCCCGAAGCGGCCGAGCGGCTGAACAAATATCTGGCGACCGGCGGCATCATCCTGTTCGACACCGGCGACGCCAAGCTCGGCCTGGGCTCGGACCGGCGCGGCGGATTTTCCTGGGATGCGCCGGGCGCCGCGATCCTGCGCCAAATCGTCCAGAACCTTCGCATTCCGCCGCTCGTGCCGGTTCCCGCCGACCACGTGCTCACCCGCTCCTATTACCTGATGCAGGAGTTTCCCGGGCGCTTCGCCGGCGGCACGCTTTGGGTCGCGGCCGAAGAGGGCCAAGCCAATGACGGCGTCTCTCCCGTCATCGTCGGCAGCAACGATTTCGCCGGCGCCTGGGCGCTCGACCAAGACGCGCGCACGGTTTATCCCGTGGTTCCCGGCGGCGCCGCGCAGCGCGAGCAGGCGTTCCGTTTCGGCATCAACCTCGTGATGTATGCGCTGACCGGCAACTACAAGGCGGATCAGGTCCACGTGCCGGCGATCCTGGAGCGCCTCGGCCAATGACCGGATTCGGCACCAGTATCGCGCTTTCGCCGCTTTTCCCCTGGCCCGCCACCTGGGTGCTGTTGGGGCTGGCGGTGCTGGGCGCGGCTCTCGTCATCGTGCTGCGCGCGCGCGGCGCGGCCTGGCGGACGCTCATGTTCGCGGTGCTGGCCCTGGTCCTGCTCAATCCGACCCTGGTCGAGGAAGACCGCAACCCGCGCAAGGACGTCGCGGTCATCGTCGTCGATCAATCGCGCAGCCAATCCATCGGCGAGCGCGGCCCGCGCACCGAGCAGACTTTGGCGCGAATCGAATCGGCGCTCGCCGGCTACGACGACCTCGAGCTGCGCGTGGTGCGGGCGCCCGAGCACGGCGCCGAGCAGCGCGGCCTTGCGGGCGGGCTGCCGCGCGACGGCACCTATCTGTTCGAGGCGCTCTCCCAGGCGCTATCGGATGTGCCGCGCCGCCGCGTCGCGGGCGCGGTCATGATCACCGACGGCGAAGTCCATGACGTCCCCGACGACCTGAAGCGCCTGCCGCTCGATGCGCCGCTCCATGTGCTGGTCACGGGCGACCGCGACGAGCGCGACCGCCGCCTGATTGTCGAGCAGGCGCCGCGCTTCGGCCTGGTCGGGCAAAATCTCAAAGTTACGCTCAAGGTGGATGACGGCGAAGGCGTCCATGGCACGGCCAAAGTCACGATCCGCCGCGACCAGGGCGATTCGGTCGCGACCGATCTGCGCGTCGGCCAGTCGGAAACCGTCGAGCTTCCCATCGACCATTCCGGCGAGAACGTATTCGAGATCGAGGCCGAGGCCGGCCCGAACGAATTGACTCTGGAGAACAACCGCACCGTCGTGGTGGTGAACGGCGTGCGCGACCGGCTGCGCGTGCTGCTGGTATCGGGCGAGCCTTATCCGGGCGAGCGCGTGTGGCGCAACCTGCTCAAGTCCGATCCGGCGGTCGATCTCATCCATTTCACGATTCTGCGCCCGCCGGAAAAACTCGACCTCACGCCGGTGCGCGAGCTGTCGCTGATCTCCTTCCCGATCGAGGAACTGTTCGAGGTCAAGCTCAAGGAATTCGACCTCGTGATCTTCGACCATTACAAGCGGCGCGGCCTGCTGCCGCCGGAGTATTACGACAACCTCGTCAATTACGTGAAGCAAGGCGGCGCGCTCCTCGAGGTGGCGGGGCCGGACTTCGCCAACGAGTTCAGCCTGTATCGCACGCCGCTTGCCGCTGTGTTGCCGGGCGCGCCGACCGGCGACCTCATCGAGCGCGGCTTCCTTCCCAAGGTCACCGAGGTCGGCCATCGCCATCCCGTCACCGCCGAGCTGACCGGCGCGGACGGGGCCGAGCCCCATTGGGGCCGCTGGTTCCGCCAGATCGACGCCGATGCCAAGGAAGGCGAGGTGGTGATGGACGGCGTCAATTCGCGCCCGGTCCTGATTCTCGACCGCTTCGGCAAGGGGCGGGTCGCGCAGCTCCTCAGCGACCAGATCTGGCTGTGGTCGCGCGGCTTCGAAAGCGGCGGCCCCCACGCCGAGCTGATACGCAGGCTGGCCCATTGGCTGATGAAGGAGCCGGAGCTCGAAGAGAACGCCCTTTCCGCCGCCGTCCAGGGCAACCGCATGGAGATCACGCGGCGCAGCCTGGAGGCCGTGACCACGCCCGTCACCGTCACCGCGCCCTCGGGCGCCAAGCGCGAGGTGGCGATGGGCCCCGAAGATCACGGCCAGTCGCATGCCGGGATCGCGGTGGACGAGCCCGGCCTTTATCGCCTGAGCGACGGCGAGCGTTCCGCGGTCGCGGCCGTCGGCACGCTCCAGCCCATCGAAATGGCCGACGTCCGCGCCACCGATGCAAAGCTGAAGGACGCGGCCGCGGCGACCGGCGGCGGCATCGTCTGGCTCGCCGACAAACCCGAGATCGAAGCGAAGCGCATCGCCCGCGGCCGCCCCGCCTTCGGCGGCGGGGGCGGATCCCCCTGGCTCGGCTTCGTCGCCAATCACGATTACGTCGTGACCGGCGTTCACGAAACGCCGCTCATCCCCGCCGCCATCGTGCTGCTGGCGGCTTTGGCCGCGCTCGCCCTCGCCTGGCGGCGCGAAGGGATGTAGATTCGAGGCGCCTGTCACAAGACGAAAAAGAAAGGGAGCGGATCATGGACGGCGACACGAAATCCAAATGCCACGGCAAGCGGCCGGAGCTGATCTTTCCCTTCCTGGCCCCGGCCTACCGCTTGGGCAAATGCGTCTATTGGCCGCTGCTGCGATTCATCGCCGGCATCGATCTCGTGCCGCACGGCGCGCAGAAACTGTTCGGCATGTTCGGCGGCGGCGGCATGGAGAAAACCGTCGAGATGGTTGCCCAATTGGGCTTCTCGCCGCCGGCGGTCTGGGCATACCTCCTCGCCGGCACCGAGTTTTTCGGCGGGCTGATGATCGCCTTCGGCTTCTTCACCCGATTGGGCGCGGGGGCGGCCACCATCATGCTTGCCGTCGCGTTCTTCGCCGTGCATCTCAAGAACGGCTTTTTCCTCATGAACGGCGGCTATGAATACGCGATGCTGTGGGCGGTGGTGTGCTTCGCCATCTTCCTGCGCGGCGGCGGACCGTTCTCGGTCGATTCGAGGATCGGCAGGGAACTCTAGGCCGCTTTCGGCGACACCGGCCTCAGTCGGGGAATTCGAACTCCGCCACCACCGGCGCGTGGAACGATTCCGCGGCCGGCCGTGCGGTCGCGAATGCGCCCAGCTCGTCTTCCAGCGCTTCGTTGTGGATTTCGGCCCGCCGGTAGAAGGCGAGCAGCGCCCGCGACACCAGCAGGTGATCGAGCATCGCCCGCTCGCCGCCGTGCATCACCGAATAGCGTTGCGGTTGCGGCACCGACCGCTCCAGCGCCACCAAGGCGCGCGATGAAAGCCCGGGGTTGCCGGTATCGTCCTCCTCGGCGCGGATGGCGCGCACCGGCGTTTCCCTTGCGCCCGCGTTGAAATCGCCGCACACGGCGATCATCGCCTCCGCGTCCTGGTCGAACAGCCGGTCGATGGCGATGCGCGCCTCCAGCGCCTGGCCCGCGCGCTTGAGCGAGGTGAGGAAGAATCCTTCCGCCCATCCCGGCACGCTGTTCCAGGTGAAGGAATCCTTCTTCTGCCCCGGCACGAATGCGGCCAGCAGGGCGCGCAGATGCAGGTTGAAGACGTGGAGCGGACGCGCAGCCAGCGCCCCTTCCAGCGCCAGCGTCGCGTGCAAGACCGGCCGGTCCCAGGCCACCGGCTCGGCTTCCTTCGCCGCCGGCACGGCCGACAGCATCCGCCAAACCGGGGGCGGCACGAAATCGTGCCAGTATTGCCGCTCGCCCAGGACCGGAAGCCGGCTCAGGATCACCAGGTTATGCACGTCTGCCGGGCCCTTGCCGCCCCAGCCCTTGGAGACCACCCGGTTGAAGCCGGCGTAAGGCGTGCCGCGCAGAAGCTTGTCGAGGGCGGCGAGCGAGCGGGGGCCATGCCCCGCCGCCTCTTGCGCGTTCACCTCCTGCAGGCACAGCACATCGGCCGAAAGCCTCAGGAGTTCCGGCCGCAGCACCCGGATTCGGTCGTCGATTCCGGGCTGCAACCCGGGCCGGTCGTCCAGGTTCTCGAGGTTGAAGGTGGCGATGCGCAGGATCCGCGCCATGACCCGACCTAATTAGTTGAAACCAACGCCTGAAACGGTCCAATCTTAACCATCCCCCGCTTCGCATGAAAGCGTGAGCCGAACCATGGAAATCGCCCTTGAGAAGGTCTGCTACATCGTCATCAAGGCGCGTGAATTCGACGTGAAGGTAGAGCCGGTTGAGGAAAACCGCGGCTCGAATCCGGCGGACGAGGGCATGCGCGACGTGCTCGCCGACTATCCCGACGACCCGACTTACGAAGAGCTGAAAGGCTTGCTCGACAGCCTGAACCGGGACGAACTCGTCGATCTGCTGGCGCTGGTCTGGGTCGGGCGCGGCGATTACACGGCCCAAGAATGGCCCGAGGTGGTGACGCAGGCGCGCTCCATCCTCGACAAGAGGGCGCCCGACTACCTGCTCGGCATTCCGCTGCTCGCCGATTTTCTCGAAGAGGGGCTGAACGCGCTCGGCTTCTCCTGCGAGGACGAGGAGAAAGAGCACCTTTAGGCGCGCCGAAAGATGCTCTAGATGGGGTGGTGGGGCGAGACCGCCATCCGCAACGTCAAGGCGGCGCCGGCGCCCTGGGCTTCGACCGATTTCTCCGAGGCTCGGAAGCGGAATCCTCTTTTCGATGCAATAGCGGATGAGCGCCGCCGCCACCGAGGCGTTGTCGAATTTCACGCTGTGACTGGCGCCCTCCGCCTTGTGTTGCACCGTCACGGTCGCGGACAATGAATCCTTGGCATCGATCTCGCAGCCGGTGATTCTTCCTGCCGGCATCGCATAGCGCGTCGCCTTGGCGAACCGGTCAATCGCCTCCGTCAGCTCGTCGCCGGAAAAGAAGATTTTTCTGAGTTCCGATGTCACGCTTCCCTCCGCCGCCGGGAAACGACATTTGGCCGTCTCATGCCGCCGCCCCTGTCAAACGGGCTCCCGCGAAGCAAACGGTACCGCAATACCGTGCCGGCGGCGGTGGCGGCATGCAATAGCTTTTTTAGAAGCGCGCGGAAAACGCGGGCAGCGGCCGGGAATCGTTGACGGGATTTCGGACATTGTTGCACGCCGATTGTCACAACCGGGTGACGGACTTCCGCGGATGGCCGAAATGAGCCGCACTGCGAAGCGGCGAAGAATTGGCTGGGGCGCCAGGATTCGAACCTGGGATCACGGGACCAAAGCCCGTTGCCTTACCGCTTGGCCACGCCCCAACTCTTGCCAACGCCGCGGCACAATAATGCCCGCCGCCGCGCGCCCGCAACCGCTTCGTCCGGCGCTCCCGCCTTTAGAGCATGATCTAAATCAACGGCGTCAATGCGCTGGTATCGGTGACAAGCTCGCCGGCCGCAACCCACCATCCGGGTTCGGCGGCGGCGATATCCCTGGCCGCACGCCTGGCGGCAGGCTCGTCGTCGAACAATCCGAAGCACGTCGCGCCGCTCCCGGACATGCGCGCCAGCCGGCAGCCGCCCGCCCGCAGAAGCGCGCCGATCACGCGCGAAATTTCCGGGCACAGCATGATCGCGGGCGCCGCCAAGTCGTTGCGCCGGGCGGCGAGCACAAGGGCGAGTCCGGCCAAATCCTTCGCCGTGTCGGCAAACCTCGCGTTCTCGCTGAAGACACCCTGTCTGGCCGCGAACACCTGCGCGGTCGAAAGCGGCAGCCTCGGGTTCGCCAGCACCAGCCAGGCCGGCGGCAAGCGCGGCGCCGTCACGATCCGCTCGCCGATCCCGCCGACGAAAGCGGCGCGGCCGAACAGGCACACCGGCACGTCGGCCCCGAGTTCGAGCGCGAGCGCGGCCAAGTCCTGGTCGCCCGCGCCGGTCCGCCACAGCGCATCGAGAGCGCGCAGCGCGGCCGCGGCATCGGCCGATCCGCCGCCGATGCCGGAGGCGACGGGCAGGCGTTTGATCAGCGTGATCGCCGCGCCCGCGGTCACACCGGCGTGCGCGCGCAGCAGCTTCGCCGCGCGCAGCACCAGATTGTCGCTCTCACCCGAAAGTTCGGCGGCGAAGGGTCCGTCGAGCGCCAGAGTCAGATCGCCGGCTCCGCGGGCGACGATCGTGTCGTGGACGCCGGCAAAGGCGACGAGGCTGTCCAGGAGGTGATAGCCGTCCGCGCGCTTTCCGGTGACGTGGAGATAGAGATTGAGCTTGGCCGGGGCGGCGCGGACGATGCCCAACGAGGCTCCGGGCGCTTGCTGCGCGGCCACGCGCGTCAACTGCCCGGTTCATCCGCGCGGCTGACCGCGAGGCCCTTTTGCAGTTTGGCTTCGATCTTGGCGGCGACGGCGGGATCGGGCTTGAGCGCAAGCGCGCGGCGCCATTGGAAGCGCGCCTCGGCGTGGCGGCCCACTTTCCAATAGGCGTCGCCCAGATGGTCGTTGATGGTCGGGTCCTGCGGCTCCAGCTCCACCGCCTGTTCCAGCTTCTCGACGGCCGCCGCCTTGTCGCCCATGCTGAGCAGGATCCAGCCCAGGCTGTCGACGATGAAGCCGTCGTTGGGCCGAAGCTCGACGGCGCGCTCCAGCATCTGTTTCGCCTTGTCGAGGTGGATGCCCTTCTCGACCCAGGAATAGGCCAGGTAATTGAGGACATAGGGCTGGTCGGGCCGGAGCTCGAGAGCCTTGAGGAAATCGGCCTCGGCCTTCGGCCATTCGCCGGCACGCTCGAACACGATGCCCCGGGCATAGAGAATCGCCCAGTGGCGCTCCTCGAGCTTCGGGGTGCGGTCGACCGCCCTGGTATAGGCGTCGGCCGCGTCCGTGAAACGGTCGTGCGAGCGCAGGATGTCGCCGAGCGTCACCAGGGCGTCGATCCGGTCGCTCCGCTCGGCCGCCATTTGATTCAATTGCGCCACCGCCTCGTCGGTCTTGCCCTGGGCGTCGAGGTCGATGGCGACGCGCATCCGCCCCAACCAGGCGAACGGCGAGTCTTTCGGCAGATTCTTGAAGATCGCCACCGCTTCCGCGGCCCGCCCCTGGCCGTCGAAATTATCGGCGATCAAGACCTCGCACACGGGATAATCCGGCTTTAGGTAGAGTGCGAGTCGCGCGTAGTCGAGGGCCAGCAGGTTTGCGCCCTGCTGCTGCAAGGTGCTGGCGACATTGAACAGGGCTTCGGCCAGGCCGTCGGAGGCGTTGCGGATCAAGGGCTCGGCCAACCCGCCGCTGTCCAGCCGCTTGATCTCGCTGTCGAGCAGGATGGTGTCCGGGTTCTCCTCCAGATACTGATCGTAAAGCGCCTTCGCCTTGTCGCGCCGGTTGGTCCGCTCATAAAGGCTTCCCAGCGCCTGGACCAGGCGCAGCGAACCGCCCTGGCTGCCCTCCAGCGCGTTCTTGTAATTCTCCTCGGCGGCCTGGTTGCGTCCCGCCATGTCGTCGATCAACCCGGCATGAAGATCGCGCAGCACGGCGAATCCGCTGTTCTGTGCCAGCGGATCGAGCGCTTCGATCGCGCCGTCGATATTGCCCTGCCCGGCCTTGACCCAGGCCAGAACCAGCGGGACGAAGAATTTGTTGAGGCCCGAATCCGGCAAGGCCTTGAGGCGCGCCTCGGCGGCCGGGTAGTTGCCCTGCTTGAAGTTGTCGACCGCAAGGGTGAGCGCCGGGAGCGGCGCGTCGGGCGCGCGCTCGGAAAGCCGGTGGGCGAGCGCAACCGCCTCGTCGATCTTCCCCTCGCCCAGCGTCAGCAGGAAGCTGCGCTGCATCAGGTCGAGGTTGTCCGGGTCCTGCTGCAACGCGAACTTCAAATAGTCCGCGGCCTCGGCCACGTTGCCCAGGCGTTCGGCATGAAGTCCGGCAAGGTAGCCGCCGGCGCCCGAGCTCGGCACGACCGGGCCGGATTCCGCCTTGGCCATGAGCTTGGCCGCAGGCTGCGCCTGGCCCGAAGGCGGCGCCGACGACGCCTGCTGCTGCGCCGCGCAACCGGCGGCGAACAGGGCGGCGCATAGCGCCGCCGCCGATGCCACGGCAAAGGGGCCGCGGCCGGTCACGCCGGAAGCCGGCTTCTTCTCTGGGCTGCGTTGGGTGGAGGCCACGTTAACTCCCGATCGCGGGTAAAGCATCGTTGCCAGCGGACGGTGAATCCCGCGTTAACAGTCTTCCGCGAAGTAAATTACTATGTGTTGAGATTAGCCCAGTCGGACAAGACCCGCCACAGGCCCGGCATGACAATTACCGCGGCCGCGGCAGCCCGAAAACTTTACATATTGGGGTAATTGGGGCCGCCGCCGCCCTCGGGCACGACCCAATTGATGTTCTGCAACGGGTCCTTGATGTCGCAAGTTTTGCAATGGACGCAGTTCTGCGCGTTGATCTGCAGCCGCGGCTTGCCCTCGCCTTCCCCCACGATCTCGTACACGCCGGCCGGGCAATATCTCTGCTCGGGGGCATCGAACAGCGCCAGGTTGTAGCGGATCGCGACCGCCGGGTCGGCGAGCTTGAGATGGACCGGCTGGTCCTCCTCGTGATTGGTGTTGGAAAGATAGACCGACGACATCTTGTCGAAGGTGACGACGCCGTCCGGCTTGGGATAGGCGATGGCGCGCGAGCGCGCCGCGGGCTCCAGCGTCTCGTGATCGGCCTTTTTGTGGTGCAGCGTCCACGGCACCAAAAAGCCCAGGCCCAGGTTGTTGAGCCACATGTGAATCCCGCCGTGGAGCGTGCCCAGCCACATGCCCCATTTGAGCCCGGGCTTCACGTTCCGCACGCGGTGAAGGTCCTGATACACCCACGACTTCCGGTAGGCTTCCTGGTACGCCGTTAATGGCTCGCGGCCGTCGGCCGAACGCGAGAGCGAGGCAAACGCCGCTTCCGCCGCCAACATGCCGGTCTTCATCGCGTTGTGGCTGCCCTTGATGCGCGGCAGGTTGACGAAACCGGCGGCGCAGCCGATCAGCGCGCCTCCCGGAAACACCAGCTTGGGGACCGATTGCAATCCGCCTTCGCTGATCGCGCGCGCGCCGTACGACAGCCGCTTTCCCCCCTCCAGCATGGGGCGGATCGCGGGATGGGTCTTGAAGCGCTGGAACTCGTCATAGGGACTTAGATACGGATTGCGGTAATCGAGATGGACGACGAAGCCGATCGCCACCTGCCGGTCCTCCAGGTGATAGATGAACGAGCCGCCGCCGGTCTTCGAGTCGAGCGGCCAGCCCTGGCTGTGGATGACGAGGCCGGGCTTGTGCCGGCTGGCGTCCACCTGCCACAGCTCCTTGAGGCCGATGCCGAATTTCTGCGGGTCCGCGCCTTCCCGCAGATTGAACCGCCCCATGACGTTCTTGGCCAGCGACCCGCGGACGCCTTCCGCCAGCAACGTGTATTTGCCGTGGAGCTCGACGCCGGGCGTGTAATTCGCCTTGTGCTCTCCGTTGCGCCCCACGCCCATGTCGCCGGTGGCGATACCTTTGACTCTGCCGTCCTCGCCGTAGAGCGCCTCGGCCGCGGCGAATCCGGGGAAAATTTCCACGCCCAATTCTTCCGCCTGCGCCGCCAGCCACCGGCACAGGTTTCCGAGCGAGACGATGTAATTGCCGTCGTTGTGCATGAGCGGCGGCAGAAAGATGTTGGGGATGCGGAGCTGCCCGCGCTCGGAGAGAATCAAGAACCGGTCGTCCGCCACTTCGGTATTCAGCGGCGCGCCGCGCTCCTTCCAACCGGGGATGAGCTCGTTCAAGGCGATGGGGTCGATCACCGCGCCCGAAAGGATGTGCGCGCCCACCTCGGAACCCTTCTCCACCACGCATACGGAGAAATCCTTGCCCTGTCCGGCGCACAGCTGCTTGAAGCGGATTGCGGCCGCAAGCCCCGCAGGACCTGCGCCGACGATCACCACGTCGAACTGCATCGATTCGCGTTCCAACGTTCCCTCGTCGCGCTCGTTACAAAAATGGGCCGCCGGCGGCGCCGATTACCCGCTTCTGGCGCGCGGCAACTTTCGCGTGATAGGTTTCGCGATGCTGCAGCTTCATAGCATAACAAATCCGCCTGTCGAGACATGGCTTCCCCTATGACAGAGGCTGAGATGCTGCGCTGGCAGGTGGAGGCCGGCGCCGACGAGGCGATCGCCGAAACCCCGCAGAATCGCTATCGCCGGCCCGATTCGGAGCCCGGCCTCTCCCGGCCCGACTCGCGGTCTTCCGCCGTCCCCTTT
>DATDPM010000095.1:0-5589 GCA_035292745.1 Alphaproteobacteria bacterium
GGTCGCCGGCGGCGCCGCGCCGCCGGCCTCCGAGGTCCAATCCCTGCTCGCCGCTTTCGGTTATTCGGTGCCGCGAAGCGGCGTGATCGACGCCCGGACCACCGCCGCCGTCGCCGCCTTCCAGCGCCACTTCCGCCCGGAACGGGTGGACGGCGTCATCGATGCCGAGACCGTGGCGCGTCTGCGGTGGCTGGTTTCGCGAACCATGGCTTGAGCTAAGCCTCCCTCGGCCCTACCTTCTACTCAGCCAGACGGCCGGATGGCCGCCTTTCGCCCGGGCAACCGGGCGGGGGGAGGAAAGTCCGGGCTCCACGGAAACACGGTGCCGGGTAACGCCCGGCGGGGGCGACCCCAGGGACAGTGCCACAGAAAGCAAACCGCCGGACGCGCCGCTTTGCGGCCGATCGGTAAGGGTGAAAGGGTGCGGTAAGAGCGCACCGCGTCGCCGGTAACGGAGACGGCTAGGTAAACCCCACCGGGAGCAAGACCAAGTAGGGGCGGTACGCCGGACGCGCTTTCGGGCGGTCCGGCAAGCGCGTTTCCGCGCCGCCGCCCGGGTCGGTCGCGCGAGGCGCCCGGCGACGGGCGTCCCAGATGAATGGTCATCGCCCGCGGGAGACCGCGGCGTACAGAACCCGGCTTATAGGCCGTCTGGCTTTTTCTTCAGCTTCATTGTGTTCGCCGCAGGCCTCTTCTTGCGCCTGCGAACTGCCCGCCAGTGCGCCAGCCCATGGCATCTGCGACACTCCATGAAAAGAACATACGGCGAACAAATTTTCGCCGCATTTTCCCGCGAAGATCACTTGCCACTACCCGTGCGAACATTTTGGACCCCACCAGACTAGACATGGGAACCCAAATCGAAATGGGCGTAAACCTTTTCTTAACCAAAGTAATACTATCCATTCCCGTTGACGCCCATATAGTCCCATGTTATCCCATGTGGTCCCGTGCCGTGCTGGGCGAGCGGCAGGGAGCACGCCGGAGCAAATCATGCGGCATCGCGGCCGCGGACCGTTGGGGGCGGGATGGCGCTGTTCCTTTCCACTTTCGTGAACAAGGTCGACAAGAAGGGCCGGGTTTCCGTTCCCGCTCCGTTCCGGGCTGCCCTCGCCGGGCAGGCCTTCGCCGGCATCATCGCCTTCCGCTCATACAAGTTCCGCGCCCTCGAGGCGTGCGGCGCGGACCGCATGGATCGCCTGTCCCGCTCCATGGACGACCTTGATTTGTTCTCGCAGGAGCACGACGACCTGGCCGCCACCATCTTCGCCGACGCCCACCAGCTTCCATTCGACAGCGACGGGCGCATCGTGCTGCCCGAGCAGCTCGCCCAACACGCCGAGATCGCCGAGCGCGCCGCCTTCGTCGGCCGCGGGCCGATGTTCCAGATCTGGAACCCGGAGGCTTACCTGCACTTCCAGGATGAAGCCCGGGCCCGGGCCAAGCGCGCCGGCGCCACCTTGCGCCTGCGGCCGCCCGGCCCTGGAGCCGAGTCATGATGACGGCGCACACCTCGCCGCGCGCGGACGCGCCGCGTCACGTGCCGGTCATGCTTCAAGAAGTCTTGGCCGCGCTCTCGCCCCGGGACGGCGCCATCTATGTCGACGGCACGTTCGGCGGCGGCGGTTATGCCCGCGCGATTCTGGAATCGGCCGAATGCACCGTCTGGGGGATCGACCGCGACCCTGTCGCGATCGAGGCGGGCGCCGCGCTTCGCGCCCGCTATCCGTCGCGCCTCAACCTGATCGAAGGGCGCTTCGGCGAGATGGATCAGCTGCTGGCC
The DNA here is from genome assembly GCA_035292745.1 of Alphaproteobacteria bacterium. GTDB lineage: Bacteria > Pseudomonadota > Alphaproteobacteria > DATDPM01 > DATDPM01 > DATDPM01. Next base: position 1,784 of record DATDPM010000095.1, read on the forward strand.
GCCCGCGGCGTCGCCAAGGTCCACGGTGTCGCTCTCGATCTCGGGCTTTCCTCGCTTCAGATCGACGAGGCGGCGCGCGGCTTTTCCTTCCGCCTCGATGGCCCGCTGGACATGCGCATGGGCAAAGGCGGGATCACCGCCGCCGAGGTCGTCAACAATTCGAGCGAGGACGAGCTGGCCGCCATCATCACCGAATACGGCGAGGAGCGCTTCGCCCGCCGCGTGGCGCGCGCGATCGTCACGGCGCGCGCGGAGCGCCCCATCACGCGCACGTTCGAGCTCGCGCAAATCGTGCGCGCCGCCGTGCGCGCCAAACACGACGGCATCGACCCGGCGACCCGGACGTTCCAGGCGCTTCGCATCTATGTGAACGATGAAATCGGCGAAATCGGCCGCGGTCTCGCCGCCGCCGAACGTTTGCTGGCGGCGGGCGGGCGGCTCGCGGTCGTGTCGTTCCATTCCCTCGAGGACCGGCCGGTGAAACAGTTCCTGGCCGCCCGATCGGGCGCCCTGCCGCACCCCTCGCGCCACAGTCCGGCCCAGGCGGCCGGCGAGACAGCCGCCGCGCCGACCTTCCGCCTCTTGGGGCGCCGCACGCTGCGCCCGTCTCCGGCCGAGATCGCCGCGAACCCGCGCGCCCGTTCGGCCCGTTTGCGCGCGGCCGAGCGCACCGCCGCGCCGATCCCGGGAGGCGCGGCATGATCCGGCGCTCGATGGTGGTTGCAGTCGGGCTCGCCGCTGCCGTGGGCGCGGGGCTTTATCAGTTGAAGCACGAAGTGATGCTGCTGGAGCAGGAATTGGCGCACGTCAACCGCGCCATCCTCGACGACCAGGAAGCGATCCATGTACTCAAGGCGGAATGGACCTATCTGAACGAGCCTCGGCGCTTGGAGGCGCTGAGCAAAAAGTATCTCGAGCTCGCCCCGCTCGCCGCGGCGCAAGTCATCACCATCGACGACCTCCCTACTCGGCTCGATCCGGTGATTTCCGACGCCAACAACCCCACCGCGGCGGGCGGGGCGACCCAGGCTTCCACGGGGGCGGCGCGATGACACGTCCCGGTCTTCAGCAACGGACGCAATACGCGGCGCCTTCCATGCCGCCGCGGCTGCGCCTCGATGGCATCACCAAGCAGGCCCTCGATACCGGACGCACGCGGCTTATTTTTTCGGGCGGCCTGTTCGTGCTGGCGTTTCTGGTCATGGCGCTTCGGCTGGTCGACGTGACGCTGCTTCGCCAGGGCGCCGAACCCCGCGCGGCGACCGGCGAAACCGCCGGCGCGCTGCGCATGGACCGCGCCGACGTGGTCGACCGCAACGGCGTCATTCTCGCCACCAATCTCGACACCGCCTCGCTCTACGCCAATCCCCGGCAGGTGCTGGATACGGCGCAGGCGGCGCGCAAGCTGGTCACGGTGTTGCCCGAGCTCGACGAATCCGAGCTTCAATCGCGCCTGTCTTCGAACCGGGCCTTCGTCTGGATCAAGCGCAGCCTCACGCCCAAGCAGGAATACGAAGTGAACCGGCTCGGAATTCCGGGCCTCTATTTCCAGCGCGAGGAGCGGCGCGTGTACCCCCAAGGCGCCTTGGCCTCGCATGTGGTCGGATTCGCGGACATCGACAACAAGGGGCTCGCGGGAATCGAGGCGGGTTTCGACGAAAACCTGCGGGACGATACGGCGCCGCTGCGTCTTTCCATCGACATCCGCGTGCAACATGTGCTGCACGAAGAATTGTCCCGCGCGGTGGACGAATTCCATGCCGAAGGCGCGGTCGGCGTCGTCATGGATGCGCATACCGGCGAAGTGGCCGCCATGGTCTCGCTGCCCGATTTCGATCCCAACGATCCGGCGCACGACCCGGCCGAGGCGCGCTTCAATCGCGCGACGCTGGGAACCTACGAGATGGGCTCGACGTTCAAGATCTTCACGACCGCGGTGGCGCTCGAATCGGGCGTCGCCAGCCTCGACGACGGTTACGACGCGAGCAACCCCATCCACATCGCCCGCTATGTGATCAACGACTACCATCCGCAGGCGCGGTGGCTGTCGCTGCCCGAGATCTTCATTTATTCGTCCAACATCGGCGCCGCCAAAATGGCGCTCGACGTCGGCGCCGGGCGCCAGCGCGCGTTCTTGCAGCGGCTCGGCCTGTTGCAGCCGGCTCACATCGGCTTGCCCGAGGTCGGCACGCCGCTCGTTCCCGCGCCGTGGCGCGAAATCAACACCATGACGATCGGCTTCGGTCACGGCATCTCGGTGAGCCCGCTTCAAATGGCTTCCGCGGTCGCAACCGTCGTCAACGGCGGCGTCGCCCACGATCCCACTCTGATTCGCCAGGCGCCGGGCACGCAGCCGGCGGGGAAACGCGTCCTGTCCGAGGCGACCTCCGACGCGCTGCGCCGCCTGATGCGCCTCAATGTCGTGGATGGCACGGGAAAACGCGCCGAGGTTCCCGGTTATCTCGTCGGCGGCAAGACCGGAACCGCGGAGAAGACCGTGGCCGGAAATTACAGCCGCAAGGCGGTTCTCTCTTCTTTCGTGGCCGCATTTCCGATGGATGCGCCGCGCTATGTCGTGCTGATCATGCTCGACGAACCCAAGGGCACCGATGAGACCCACGGCTTCGCCACCGCGGGTTGGACCGCAGCCCCCGTCACCAGCCGCGTGATCGCGCGCATGGCGCCGCTTGTCGGAATGACGCCGATTGACGAGGACGCGCCCGAGGTTCAGGCGGCGATGTTCGTCGATATCAATTCCCGGGGGCGCAGGCTTGCGTCTTTCTGAGCTGATGGACGGAGGAACGATTCAATTGGGCACGGGCCCGGCAGCGAAGGACGTCGAAATCACGGGCCTCACCGCCGATTCGCGCCAAGCCCGGCCCGGATATCTTTTCGCCGCTCTTCCCGGAACCCGCGCCGACGGACGCGATTTCATCGCCGCTGCGCTCGCGCGCGGCGTGGCCGCGGTTCTCGTGCCTTCCCGTTTCGAAATCGAAAGCGGTGCCGCCCGCAACGTCGCGTTCATCGCCGACGACAATCCGCGCCGCCGCTTCGCTCTCATGGCGGCCCGCTTCTTCAAAGCGCAGCCACGCACGATTGCCGCCGTCACCGGAACCAACGGAAAGACGTCGGTCGTCGCATTCACGCGCCAGATTTGGGCGCATTGCGGGCTCGGCGCGGCAAGCATCGGTACATTGGGTTTGATTGCCCCCGGGGTCGAAAGGCCCGGGGCGCTCACCACCCCGGACCCGGTCAGCCTTCATCAGCTCCTCGCAGACTTGGCCGCGGACGGGGTGGACCATCTCGCCATCGAGGCGTCGAGCCATGGCCTCGAACAGTACCGCCTGGATGGCGTGCGGGTGACCGCCGCCGGATTCACCAATCTCTCGCGCGATCACCTCGACTACCACGGCACCATGGAGGCCTATCTCAAATCCAAGCTCCGCCTGTTCGAAACGGTCATGGCCGAAGGCGGAACCGCCGTGCTCAACGCCGATGTCCCCGAGTTCGACACGATCGAGAAGGTTTGCGCGGCGCGGCGCCACCGCGTGATCGCCTATGGCCGCACGGGGGCCGATATCATGCTCCAAGAGGCGACTCCGACGCCCCGCGGCCAATTGCTTCGTCTTCGCCTCCTGGGCCGTGCTTGCGAGATCGAAATCCCGCTCGTCGGTTCGTTCCAGGCGGCCAATATGCTCTGCGCGCTCGGCCTCGCAATTGCAGGCGGCGCCCCGCAGGACGGCGCCCTCGCGGCGCTCGATACGCTTGCGGGCGCTAGGGGACGCATGGAACGCGTCGCCGAGCTG
>DATDPM010000096.1:0-8195 GCA_035292745.1 Alphaproteobacteria bacterium
GCTCGCCGGCCTTGCGGCCGTTCCCGCCACCCTGGTGTTCTTCGAATCGGCCCAGCGTCTTGCCGCCGCGCTTGCCGACATGGCGCAGGTCCTGGGTCCGCGGCCCGCCGCGGTCGCCCGCGAGCTCACCAAGCTGTACGAGGAAGTGCGCCGCGGCACGTTGCGCGAGCTCGCCGCCCATTACGGACGTGCCGGCGCGCCCAAGGGCGAGGTGGTGGTGGTCGTGGCGCCGCCCGAGGCCGCCGCCCCGCCCCAGGCGGAGGACCTCGACCTGCAGCTGAAACAGGCGCTGGAGAACGCCAGCGTTCGCGACGCGGCGGCGGCGGTCGCCACCGCGACCGGACTGCCACGCCGCGTCGTCTATTCCCGGGCGCTCGCCCTGGCCCGCAAAGGCTGAGCCGGTGGAAGGGCGCAAGGCGCTCCGTCACAAGGCGCTGCGGCGCGGGCGGCGGGGCGAGGCGCTGTGCGCGTTGTGGCTGCGGCTCAAGGGTTACCGGATTCTCGGGCGAAACCTGCGCACCCCCCAGGGCGAAATCGACATCCTGGCGCGCCGCGGCCGAATTCTGGCCGTGGTCGAGGTGAAGGCGCGAGACGACGTCGCCGCCGCGGGCGAGTCGGTGACCTGGGACAAGCGCAAACGGCTGCTGCGCGCCGCGCGCTTCCTCCTCGCCCGCCTTCCCGAAAACAACGATCTTTCCGTCCGCTTCGATGCGATGCTGGTGGCGCCGTGGCGGATCGATCACGTGATGGACGCTTGGCGGGAAGATGGCGGGTAAGGCATTATGAGCCGGTTCGTGACCGGGAGGGCCGCGGTGCGATCCCTTCGCCGACAGCTGCGCATCTGGGGGGCTCTTTTGCTCGCATCGCTCGGTCCGGCCCTTGCGCTTTCCTCCTGCAGCACGCCCGCATTGATCGCCTCCGGCGGGGCCACGGTGGGCGTTGCGGTGTCGCAGGAGCGGGGCGCCGCGGCCGCGCTCAGCGACAATACGATCGCCGTCGAGATCAACCAGCGCTGGCTGTCCTACGACTGGCATATCTTCAGCGGCGTCAGCACCGCCGTTTCCGAAGGCCGCGTCATGCTGACCGGCAAGGTGGCGCGGGACGAAGACCGGGACGCGGCGGTCAAGCTGGTGCGGCAAGTGCCGGGCGTGCGCGACGTCTACGACGATATCATCGTCACGCAAGACGGCGGCGCGATCGACTTCGCCCGTGACACCTGGATCTCGACCCAGCTGAAGACCGACCTGACCTTCGACGACAAGGTTCGCGCCATCAACTACGACATCGTGACGGTGGACGGGACCGTCTATATGCTGGGCATCGCCCAGAACCAGGACGAGATCGACCGCATCATGCGTTACGCGCGCAACGTCCGTTACGTGCGCGACGTGGTGACCCACATCATTCTCAAGGACGACCCAAGCCGCCACGCCGAGGCGCAACAATGAACAGCGACACGTCCCAGTCCGAGTCGGCGAAACGGCGCGAGATCGAGGCGGCGCTGGACGCGATCGGCAGCGGCGGCGACGGCGAAATCGACCTGGCCGAATCCTCGCTGCTGCTGGCCGGTTTCGACGATCCGGGCGTCAGGCTCGATCCCTACCGCCGCCATCTGGCGGCGTTGGTGCGCGACGTGACGGCGGCCGACGCCGCCTCGTCCGCTGCGGCGCGCGCCGATGCGCTGAATGCCGTGATCGCCGCGCGCTGGGGCTACCGCGGCGACGCCGAGAATTACGACGACATCGCCAACGCCTCGATCCCGCGCGTCATCGACCGGCGCAAGGGCCTGCCCGTCGCGCTGGGTCTGCTTTATATGCATGCCGCGCGCGGCCAGGGCTGGCCGATCTCGGGGCTCAATTTCCCCGGCCATTTCCTGGTGCGCATCGAAGGCGAGGGCGCGCGCCTCATCCTCGATCCGTTCAACGGCGGGCGCGCGCTCGGCATCGACGAGCTGCGCCGTCTCTTGAAGGTCGCGGAAGGACCGGCGGCCGAGCTCGACACGCCCCATTACGAGCCGGTCAGCAATCGCGATGTTCTGCTGCGCCTTCAGAACAATCTCCGCATGCGCCTGTTCCGCACCGGTGAGGTGCGCCGCGCCGCCGCCATCACCGAATCGATGCTGCGCATCGCGCCCGAGGAGACCGCGCTGTGGCGCGAGGCGGGCGTGCTTTACGCCGAGCTCGGCGATGTCGGCCCCGCCATCTCGGCGCTGGAGCGGTTCCTGGACAGCAGCGGCAGCGACAGCGCGCGCCATCAGGCGGCCGCCTTGCTGCAGAAGCTGCGCGCCGGTCTCATCTGACATGCCGGCACATCGCGCGCCTCACCTCCGCATCGCCGCAACGAGGTTCTCATGAGTCTCGCGGTCGCGCTGCAGATGGATCCGGTCGAGTCGATCAACATCGACACCGACAGCACGTTCGTGCTCGGCCTCGAGGCGCAGCGCCGCGGCCACGCTCTGTTCCATTACCTGCCGCGCGATCTGACCTTCCGCCAGGGCCGCGTGGTGGCGACCATGCGCCCGCTGGAATTCCGCCGCGAGAGGGGCAATCACGCAAAGTTGGGCGCGCCCGAGATGCTCGATCTCGCGACGCTCGACATCGTGCTCATGCGCCAGGACCCGCCCTTCGACATGGCCTATGTCACGGCGACGCATCTGCTGGAGCAGGTCCACCCGAACACGCTGGTGGTGAACGATCCCATTCATGTGCGCAACGCCCCCGAGAAGCTGTTCGTCACCCGCTTCGAGGGGCTGATGCCGCCCACCCTCATCACTTCCGACCGCAAGCAGATTCTCGAATTCCGCGCCGAGCACAGACACATCATCCTGAAGCCGCTGTTCGGCAACGGCGGCGCCGACGTTTTCCACATCGGCCCCGGCGACGAGAATCTGATGGCGCTCCTGGAGATGTTCAGCCAGCGCTACCGCGAGCCGATCATCGTCCAGCGCTACCTGCCGGAAGTGCGCGACGGCGATAAGCGCATCATCCTGATCGACGGCGCGCCCGCGGGCGCACTGCTGCGCGTGCCGCCGCCGGGCGAGGCGCGGGCCAATATCCATGCCGGCGGCGTGGCGCAGCCCAGCAAACTCGACGACCGCGACCTGGAGATTTGCGAGGCGATCGGCCCGGCGCTGCAGGAACGCGGCCTGGTGTTCGTCGGCATCGACGTCATCGGCGGCTACCTGACCGAGATCAACGTCACGTCTCCCACGGGGATTCAGGAGATCGACCGCTTCGACAAGGTCTCGCTGGAATCCAAGGTCTGGGACGCGATCGAAACCCGCTTTGCCTCACGGCATCCGCGCCGCAAAAGGCCCTAACCCGGCTTCCGGCCCGTAGCGCCGCACCCGACCCAGCGCGAATGTTCTTGAAATGTTCTAATCACATGGCCTAACGTTCCGGGCTGTGTTTCCCTGCGATCGCGTCCGTGGCGTCATGTCACTGTTGGAGCCTACAATTGCACCAGCCGGCCCCCGGGCCGGAATCAGGGGGGCGGCCCGAATGGTCGCGCGGGTCAACACGGTCGCATTCCAAGGGCTGGACGCGGTGCCCATCGACGTCCAGGTCCGGCTTTCGCCGGGCTTGCCCGCCTTCACCGTCGTCGGCCTCCCCGACAAGGCGGTGGGCGAATCCCGCGAGCGGGTGCGCGCGGCCCTGGCGGCTCTCGGATTGTCGCTGCCGCCCAAGCGCATCACCGTCAATCTCGCGCCCGCCGACCTCCTCAAGGAAGGATCCCATTACGATCTCCCCATCGCGCTCGGCTTGCTGGTCGCGCTGGGCGTGTTGCCGGCGGACGAGATCGCCCGCTACGCGGCGCTCGGTGAATTGGCGTTGGACGGCGCCGTCGCCCCCGTTTCGGGCGTGCTTCCCGCCGCCATTGCCGCGAACGCGCGGAACCTTGGCATCATCTGCCCCGGCGCCTGCGGGCCCGAGGCCGCCTGGGCCGACGGCATCGAGGTGCTGGCCGCGCCCTCGCTCATCTCCCTGGTCAACCATTTCAAGGGAACGCAAATCCTCTCGCGCCCCACACCCAAGCTCGCGGAAGATGCCAAAGACTCCCTCGACCTTCGCGACATCAAGGGCCAGGAGACGGCCAAGCGCGCGCTCGAGATCGCGGCGGCCGGCGCCCATAACCTCTTGATGATCGGCCCGCCCGGCGCCGGCAAGTCCATGCTGGCCGCGCGCCTGCCGTCGCTTCTCCCGCCGCTTTCACCCGCGGAAGCGCTCGAAGTCAGCATGATCCAGAGCGTCTCGGGCGGGCTGGTGAACGGCGGGATCAGCCGCCGGCGCCCGTTCCGCGACCCGCATCATTCGGCGTCGTTACCGGCGCTCGTGGGCGGCGGCATGCGCGCCAAGCCGGGCGAGGTTTCGCTGGCGCATCTCGGCGTGTTGTTTCTCGATGAATTGCCGGAGTTCGCCCGCGGCGCGCTGGAGGCGCTGCGTCAGCCGGTGGAATCGGGGCGCGTGACGGTCGCGCGCGTGCATAGCCATGTCACCTACCCCGCGCGCTTCCAGCTGGTCGCCGCCATGAACCCCTGCCGCTGCGGTTATCTCGACGACCCCGCGCGCGCCTGCTCGCGGGTGCCGAAATGCGCCGTCGAATACCAGTCGAAGATTTCGGGGCCCTTGTTCGACCGCATCGACTTGCATGTTGAAGTCCCGGCGGTTTCCGCCGCGGACTTGACGCTGCCCCCGCCCGCGGAAGGAAGCGAGGACGTCGCGGCACGGGTCAAAGCCGCGCGCAAAATTCAGACCGAGCGTTACGCCGCGCTCTCGCCCGATCATCTGGTCCGCACCAATGCCGAGGCCGACGGAAAATTACTGGAGGAAGTGGCGGGCCCCGACGAAGCCGGGCGGAAACTCTTGGCCGATGCGGTGGACAAGATGAAGCTGTCCGCGCGCGGCTATCACCGGGTGCTCAGGGTCGCGCGCACCATCGCCGATCTCTCGGGCGCGCCGAACGTCGCCCGCGTGCACATTGCCGAAGCGCTGTCTTATCGGAGAGTTTCGCCGCAGATGATGGGGTGACGCTTACGCCAGTCTTCTCCCGCCAATGCAGGCTAGCGGCGTGCGGCGGAACCCCAAACGCGCATGGAGTGCCCAGTCGCAGCGGCGGCTGAATCCGGCCCATGTTGCAGCCAGAATGACGGTTTGAGCCGATGCGCATGGGCCCCGAAAACGGCTCGGGTTCCTTTCGATCGACTTTTCTACAGACGCCTTCTGAGGCGGGACCGCGGCGCAGGCGCGGCAAGCGTGCTCGGCCACGATCTTGGTTAATGGAGCATTAACGGTTCCGCGCGTAGCCTCTCCCTGCGGCTCGACCTATGCGCTGCGCCCCTGCGGCCGGCGGATTCTTGTTCATCGAAGCGTTTTTCAGACGAGAGATCGGACATGGACGGCGTCCCAAAGAACTTCGAGCGCAACTTGTCGGACCTCATCCGCGCCCGCTTTCCCATTATTCAGGTGGTGACGTTCGAGGAAGATCGGGCCCTCAAGGTCGTCCTCAACATGGCCGAGAAGCTCAGCTATAAGCCTTATGTCTGGAGCGCCACGCGCGGCATCGTCGAGGATGTCGACGGCGATGCCGGTGACGGACATGGCAGCAACACGTTCGCCGAGTTCGGGGCGGCCGTCGATCACTGCGAAAAGATCGCGCAGAACGGGCGCAAGGCGCTCTTCATCTTCCTCGACCCCCATCCCTTCATCAGCGAGAAGACGTCCGAGGTGGTGCACCGGCGGCGGTTGCGCGAGTTCGCCATGAATATCCGCAACCGCGGTTACGGCGTCTCTTGCGTGATCATCGCGCCCGGCTTCAACGTCGCGCACGAGATCGAGAAGGAGATCACGCTCGTCGACTTCCCGCTGCCGGACCGCGAATTCGTCACGCGCTTTGTCCAACACTTCATCGACCGGGTTGGAAAGAACTCGACGGTGAAGATCGATCGAAGCCCGGCGCTCGTCCGCGCCCTTGTCGATGCCTCCATCGGCCTGACCAAGGCCGAGATCGAGAACTGTTTGGCCAAGGCCCTCGTCGATGACTTCGCGATCCAGTGGGACGACATCGATTTCATCTTCGAGGAGAAGAAGCAGATCATCCGCAAGGCGGGCATCCTCGAATATATCGATGCGCGCGACCTGAGCCTCGATGATATCGGCGGCCTGGAGGCGCTCAAGCGGTGGCTGCGCGTTCGCCGACTCGCCTTCTCCCCCGAGGCGGCGGAATACGGCATTCACAACCCCAAGGGCGTACTCGTCACCGGCATCCCTGGTTGCGGCAAATCGCTGTCGGCGAAATGCGTCGCCGCCTCGTGGCGAGTTCCGCTCATCAAGCTCGACATGGGCAAGATCTTTTCGATGTGGGTCGGCTCGTCGGAGGAGAACATCCGCAACGCCCTCAAGACCTGCGACGCGATCGCGCCCTGCGTCGTGTGGATCGACGAGATCGAGAAGGGGCTCGCCCACAACGGCCGGAACGTCGGCGACAGCGGCACGTCGATGCGCGTCTTTGGGACGCTGCTCACCTGGATGCAGGAGAAAACCTCGCCCGTCTTCATCTTCGCCACTGCCAACGACATCGAGGCCCTGCCGTCGGAGCTGCTGCGCAAGGGCCGCTTCGACGACATCTTCTTCGTCGACCTGCCGAACGAGGCCGAGCGGAGGGCGATCCTCAATATCCACATCCGCAAGCACAAGCACGCTCCGGAGGCCTACGACCTGGTGCGGCTCGTGGAGCTTTCCGGCGAGGCGCATCTCGGCCCCGAGACGGCCCTCACCGGCGCGGAGATCGAGGCCTGGGTGGGCGAGGCGATGCTCGCTTCGTTCGCCCGTAGGCAGGAAACTGCGAAGGCGGAGGAGGACCTGTCGATGGCCGATTTCGAGGCGGCGTTGCGGCGAACAGTGCCGCTCGCACGCCTGCGCGCCGATTCGTTCGCCCGCATGCGCAAATGGGCGGTCGAGCACGCCATCAACGCCTCCGAGCGAAGCCCGTCGTCGCCCCAGCGAGGACGCCAGCTCGATCTCGAGAGGGGAAGCTGAGACGTCGAGCTCGTAGGCTCATCCGCCGCATCGATCCGTTCGAGAACCCGATCCCGACCATAATCGCGCCAGCTTCTGCGGAGGCTTCCTTCCCCGCCGGCCGGGCGATCCGTTCACGGGCTTCCCGATGTGGTTTGGGCTCGACGTGCTTTGGGCTTGAATGGGCGCGTTTGCCACGCTCTACCAGTTTGTCGATAGCCTCCCCGAACGGCGCCGCGGTCTCGTCAAGATGGTCCGCTTCGATAGCATCCGCACCAACGCCGAGGCCGACGGAAAATTACTGGAGGAAGTGGCGGGCCCCGACGAAGCGGGGCGCAAATTGCTGGCCGATGCGGTGGACAAGATGAAGCTGTCCGCGCGCGGCTATCACCGGGTGCTCAGGGTCGCGCGCGCACCATCGCCGATCTCTCGGGCGCGCCGAACGTCGCGCGCGTGCACATCGCCGAAGCGCTGTCTTACCGGCGCATTTCGCCGCAGATGATGGGGTGACCGGGATCAATAGCTGACGATATGCCACTTGCCGTCGGGCAACAGGCAGGCCGTGCCATAGAAGGGCGCGCCGGTGTCGTCGTTGGTGGCGTCGCCATTGAACCGGCGGCAGTAATTCGCGGGAACCGTCGCGGGTGCGGGCACGTAATAATAGGCGGGCGGCGGGGCGTAGGTGACGGGCGGCGGCGCGTAATAAACCGGCGGCGGGTAGTAGTAGGCCGGATAATACGGATAGGGGTCGTAGAAGAGCGGGAAGCCGAAGCCGAAAAAGAATCGCGAATGGGCCGAGGCCGGCAGGCTCAGCAGCAGCGCGAACAGAAACGCGGCACCGAAGCGAACGATCCGAAACATGGCGCCTCCAAATCAGGCCCCGTATCCCGATACCGAAATTCGAATTGCTATCATAACACAACCGGGGCCGCGGTTGGATTCGCGCCAGGCGCCGCCGGCGTGCCGGCCGGCGCGGCGGCGGATGGTGACGAAGCCGTGGGTCCGCCGGCCTGCGCGATCAGACGGCCGCGATCATGTGGCCGCGATCATCCGCCCCAGCGGCCTGCCGCCGAAGATATGGATGTGGAAATGGGGCACTTCCTGGCCGCCGTCCCGGCCGTGGTTGGCGAGCATCCGGTAGCCCTTGGCGGGCAATCCCAATTTTCGCGCCACCGCGCCCAC
>DATDPM010000097.1:0-3979 GCA_035292745.1 Alphaproteobacteria bacterium
ACCGGTACGGGGCCGCAGCGCCCGGCCGGACGGGACCCGCCGGACCCGGGCCGGGACCGGGCGGCGGCGGATATTAGAGGCCGCGCACCGCTCCCCTGACCTTATAACGCCGCCAAAATCGCCAGCAGCAGGATCGCCACGATGTTCGTGATCTTGATCATCGGATTCACGGCGGGGCCGGCGGTGTCCTTGTAAGGATCGCCGACGGTATCGCCGGTCACCGCCGCACGGTGGGCATCCGATCCCTTCCCGCCGTAGTGACCGTCCTCGATGTATTTCTTGGCGTTGTCCCAGGCGCCGCCGCCCGACGTCATCGAGATGGCGACGAAAATGCCGGTGACGATGGTCCCCAGCAGCATCGCGCCCAGCGCCGTGAACGCCGCCGTCTGGCCCGCCGCGGCCGCGATCACGACGTAGAGCACAATCGGAGCCAGGACCGGCAGCATCGAGGGAATGATCATCTCCTTGATGGCGGCCTTGGTGAGCAAGTCCACGGCGCGGCCGTATTCGGGACGCGCCTTGCCTTCCATGATCCCCGGGATTTCGCGGAACTGGCGGCGCACTTCGACCACCACGGCGCCCGCCGCGCGCCCAACCGCACGCATGCCGAGCGAGCCGAAGAGATAGGGAAGCAAGCCGCCGAGGAACAGCCCGATGACGACAAAGGGATCCTGCAGGCGGAAGGTGACCGTGAGATTGGGGAAATAGTAGGTCAGGTCCTCGGTGTAGGCGGCGAACAGCACCAGCGCGGCCAAGCCGGCCGAGCCGATGGCATAGCCTTTGGTCACGGCCTTGGTGGTGTTGCCCACGGCATCCAGGGCATCCGTTATCTTGCGCACGTCGGCGGGAAGATTCGCCATCTCGGCGATGCCGCCGGCGTTGTCGGTGACGGGCCCATAAGCGTCGAGCGCCACGACCACGCCGGCCAGAGCCAGCATGGTGGTCGCGGCGATGGCGATGCCGAACAGCCCGGCCTGCGAATAGGCCACGACGATGGCGACGCAGATGACCAAGACGGGGAGCGCGGTCGATTCCATCGACACCGCGAGGCCCTGGATGATGTTGGTGGCATGCCCCGTCTGCGAGGCCCTGGCCACCGACTGGACGGGGCGGAACTCGGTTCCCGTGTAGTACTCGGTGATCCACACCAGCGCGCCGGTGACGACCAGGCCGACGAGCGCGCAATAAAGCAGGTTGAGGCCGGTAATCGTCTGGTTCCCGAGCGCGATCGGATCCCAGATGCCGAGATGGTAGTTCGTCGCCAGGGTGATGAGAACTGCGGACACCACGGCGGTCGCGATCAAACCTTTATAGAGCGCACGCATGATCCCGCCGTCGGGCCCGAGCCGAACGAAGAAGGTGCCGACCACCGAACCGACGATGCACACGGCGCCGATCAGCAGCGGATAGATCATCATGCGAGACTGGATTTCGCCGGTGAAGAAGATCGCGGCGAGCAGCATGGTGGCGACGATGGTGACGGCATAGGTTTCGAACAGGTCGGCCGCCATGCCGGCGCAATCGCCGACATTGTCGCCGACGTTGTCGGCGATCACCGCCGGGTTGCGGGGATCATCCTCGGGGATTCCGGCCTCGATCTTGCCCACCAGATCGGCGCCGACGTCGGCGCCCTTGGTGAAGATGCCGCCGCCGAGACGGGCAAAGATGGAAATGAGCGAAGCTCCGAACGACAGCGCCACCAGCCCTTCGAGGACCGATCGCAGCTCAAGCCCGCTGCCGCGCAAGACAAAATAATAGATCGAGACGCCGAGAAGCCCCAGGCCCACCACCAGCATGCCGGTGATCGCACCCGACTTGAAGGCGACATCAAGCGCCGGTTTCATGCCGCCCGTGCGCGCCGCGTCGGCGGTGCGCACATTCGCGCGCACCGAGACATTCATGCCGATGTAGCCGGCAGCCCCCGAGAGGATCGCGCCGATGAAGTAGCCCACGGCCACATGGACGCCGAGGAACCACCCCAGCAGCACGCCCATGACGATGCCGACCATGCCGATTGTGAGGTATTGGCGGTTGAGGTAGGCGCGCGCGCCTTCCTGGATGGCGGCCGAAATCTCGCGCATCCGCTCGTTTCCCGAGCTCGCCGCGAGCACGGCGCGCGCCGCGTAGAGGCCGTAGAGAAGCGCAAGAACCCCGCAGGCGACGATTAATAAATCGATACCAGTCATCGTTCCGAATCCCGTTGTCTCGAATGAAGTCTTGATTGCGTGCCGCGGCTGGCGGCCAACCCCCGGGCGCCGCTCCCGGCGCCAAGCGGGCGCGAACATGCCAGATAAGCCCCGCCAAGGCAACCGCGGGCGGCGATTATTGCTAAGGGTTGTTCTTCTCGAGCACCGCTCCGATCAGGACATCGTGCACGAGGCCCTCCCCCAGCACCTTGTCGCTTTCCGCCATGAGCTGGCGTTTGAGCTTCGCCGCGTCGTAACCCTGCGCGGGATCGCCGCGCGACAGCGCCGTGTGGAGCCGCGTCAGATACGCGTCGCGAAGGTAGGGCATCATCTCCTTGACCTTCGCCTCGGCGGCGGGTCCGGTTAATTCGATCTTGATGGAGAGACTCAGGTATTTGACCACCCGGTTCTCACGAATGACCGGAACGATGAAGGGCTCGAGATCCATGAAGATCGGGCCGGTTTTCTCCCCGTGCTCGCCCTGCCCCTCCGCCGCCGCCGTCTCGGACTTGGCGCCGGCGAAAAACATCTTCCAGACCGCAAAGCCGCCGCCCCCGAGCAAGAGCAGCGCAGCGACGATGATGATGATTTTCTTCATGGGTTCTTAGAAATGGCGGTAACCGGCGGAGGCAACGGCGATCTCGGATCCTTTCGAATCGACGATCGTGACCCCCGCGGTCCCGCGAATTTGCCCGATCGCCGTGACGGCGACGCCGCAGGCCTTGCCCGCCGCCGCGACAGCATCCAGCGTGCCGGGCGCGGCCGTGAATAGCAATTCGTAATCATCGCCGCCTCCGAGCACGGCCTCGCGGAGCGTGGCGTCCGCCGCCAAGACCCGCCGCGCCGCCGGCGACAACGGCACATGGGGCCACTCGACGACCGCGCCGACGCCCGAGGTCTCGCAAATATGGCCGAGATCGGCGACCAGCCCGTCCGAGATGTCGATTGCGGCATGCGCGAGGCCGCGAAGCGCCATGGCGAGGGCAATTCGCGGCTCGGGCAGATGGTAGCGGGAAACGAGGAAATCCCGGGATTCGCCATCCTCGGGTTTGATCTCCCCGCGCAAGGCGCGAAGACCGAGCGCCCCGTCGCCGATCGTCCCGGACACCAGGATCGCATCGCCGGATTTGGCGCCCGACCGGAGCAACGCCGTTCCCTTCGGCACCTCGCCGAACGCGGTGACGGTGAGCGTGGCGGGGCCGGATGTCGCGCAGGTGTTGCCGCCGGATAGATAGACGCCGAAGCGTTCCTGATCCGCCCGCAAGCCTTCGCAAAAATCGGCCAGCCAGGGTTCGCGGAAATCCCCCGGCAGGACGACGGAAAGAAGATAGGTGACGGGCCTTGCCCCCATGGCGGCGAGGTCCGACAAATTAACGCGTAACAGCTTGCGGGCAACGAGGTCTGCTGCGGCATCCTCGAAGAAATGCACGCCCGCCACCATGGTATCGGTGGTAGCCACAAGCGTGTGGCCTTCCGCGACGTCAATGAGCGCCGCGTCGTCGGTGAGCCCGAGTGCGCCCGCCTTCCCCTCGGCGAGCGGCCGGAAAAAGCGCGCGATGATCTCGAATTCACCGAGCTTATGTCGCTCCGCCACGCCGTGCCGCCTCCGCCCCGGAGCGAACTTCACGCGCCAGACGATCGAGCACGCCGTTCACGAAGGACGGTTCCTTGCCGGCGAAGAAGGCATGCGCGATATCGACGTATTCGTTGATGACGACCTCGATCGGGATATCCGGCCGGTTGGCGAGTTCGTAGGCGCCCGCCCACAGCACCGCGCGCAGCAAGGTCTCGAG
>DATDPM010000098.1:0-10657 GCA_035292745.1 Alphaproteobacteria bacterium
TGCGCGAGGGCTCGGTGGTTGCGATCCTCTCGCTGGGAACGCGGCTCGCCGAATCCCTCAAGGCGGCGGACGAGCTTCAGGCGCGCGGGCTGTCCACCACGGTGGTGGACGCGCGGTTCGCCAAACCTTTGGACACCGATCTCATCAAGCGCCTGGCGCGCGAGCACGAGGTGCTGATCACCGTCGAGGAAGGGGCCGTCGGCGGCTTCGCCGCCCATGTGCTGCAGTTCCTGGCGCTGGAAGGCCTGCTGGACACGGGGCTCAAGATCCGCCCCCTCACCCTGCCCGACCGGTTCCTGGCCCACGACAAGCCGCAACTCCAATACGACCAGGCCGGGCTCAACGCCCCGCAAATCGTCGCCGCCGCCCTGGCAGCACTCGGGCGCGAGGCGGAAACGAAGCGCGCGCTGGGCAGCCCTTAGCGACCGGTCGCCGCCGGAAAAAGCCACGTCCAAGCTTCGCCTCGATCAGCTTCTCGTTCAACGCGGCCTCGCCGAGTCGCGCACCCAGGCGCAAGGACTGGTGATGGCGGGCCGCGTTTTTGCCGGCACCAAGCGCCTGGACAAGCCCGGCGCGCTCACCGCCGAAGACGCGGAAATCGAGGTGCGGGGGGCGTTGCACCCTTACGTCTCGCGGGGCGGCGTCAAACTCGCCCACGGCCTCGATCACTTCCGCATCGACCCCAAAGGCATGACATGCCTCGACGTCGGCAGCTCCACGGGCGGCTTCACGGATGTGCTGCTCCGGCGCGGCGCCGCCAAGGTCTATGCGGTGGACGTGGGCAAGGGCCAGCTCGCCTGGAAGCTGCGCCAGGACAGCCGCGTCGCCGTGATCGAGGGCGTGAACGCGCGCCAGCTCAATTCCGAAATCGTGCCCGAGCCGATCGATCTTATCGTTTGCGACGCAAGCTTCATCTCGCTCGAGAAGATCCTCCCCGCGCCGCTGGCGCTCGCCGCCCCGCATGCGCACCTCATCGCCCTCATCAAGCCGCAGTTCGAAGTGGGAAAGGGACGGGTGGGCAAGGGCGGCGTCGTGCGCGACCCGGTGTTGCACGGGGAAGTATGCGAGCGGATCGAGGCCTTCGTCGCCGGGCAGGAGGGCTGGAGCGTGATGGGCATCACGACGAGCCCGATTCTCGGCCCCGCGGGCAACAAGGAGTTCTTGATCGCGGCAAAGCGCACGTCATGAGCGCCGCGGCCGGCGACATCGCCGAAATCGCCATCGAAGAGATCGGCGCGCGCGGCGACGGCATCGCGCACCTCGACGGCACGCCCATCTTCGTTCCGTTCTCGGTTCCGGGCGACCGG
Source organism: Alphaproteobacteria bacterium (assembly GCA_035292745.1). GTDB lineage: Bacteria > Pseudomonadota > Alphaproteobacteria > DATDPM01 > DATDPM01 > DATDPM01. The sequence continues at coordinate 1,308 of DATDPM010000098.1, forward strand.
CTGCGGGTGCGCCTGGGCGCGACCCGCGAGCAGGGCCGCGCCGCCGAAATCGTGGAAATCCTCGCGCCCGGCCCGGCGCGCACGGAACCGCCCTGCCGTCACTTCGGCGTCTGCGGGGGCTGCGCCCTGCAGCATCTGGCCGATTCCGCCTACGCCGAATGGAAACGCGGCCTGGTGCGCGCGGCGCTGGCCCATCGCGGGCTGGGCGACGTCGCCGTGGGCGATCTCATCCGCACGGCGCCGAGCAGCCGGCGGCGCGCGAATCTCAAGGCGATTCGCCGCGGCGGCGGGACGTTGCTGGGGTTCTACGAACGCGCGACCCGGCGCGTCGTCGATGTCGCCGCGTGCCCGGTCGTGGTTCCCCAAATCGAAAACCTCATTCCGGCGCTGCGCGATCTGTTGCATCGGCTGTTGCGGCCCGGCGAACAGGCCGAAGTGGACGTGACCGCAGCCGCCACCGGACTCGATATCGTGATCGCCGCCGGTTTCGATGCGCATATGAAAACGCGAACCGTTGTGGCGGAATTTGCCGAGGCGCAGGATCTCGCGCGCGTGAGTTGGCTGTCGAAGGGCAGGGAGACGGCGGAACCCGTTGTCATGCGCCGCGCGGTGGCCCTGGAATTCGCGGGCGTGCAAGTCGAGCTGCCGCCGCGCGCCTTTCTCCAGCCCAGCGTTTCCGGGGAAGCGGCGCTGATCGCTTATGTCGTCGAGGCCTGCGCGGGCGCCAAGCACGTCGCCGATCTTTATTCCGGCTGCGGCACCTTCGCGCTTCCCCTGGCGAAACAAGCGCGGGTCCATGCGGCGGAAGGCGACGCGGCCATGGTCGCTGCCGTGGTTGCGGCGGGAAAGCGCGCCGGCCTCGCCAACAGGCTCGCCGCCGAAACGCGCGACCTGGAGCGCCACCCGCTTTCCGCCGCCGAGCTCAAAGTTTTCGATGCCGTGGTGTTCGATCCGCCGCGCCCGGGCGCGAAGAAACAGGCGGCCGAAATCGCGCGCTCGAAGGTTCCGGTCGTGGTCGCGGTTTCCTGCAACCCGGCGACCTTCGCCCGCGACGCGCGCGTGCTTGTGGACGGCGGCTACGCGCTCGCCGGCGTCACGCCTCTCGACCAGTTCCTCTGGTCGTCGCATGTGGAAGTCGTCGCGGTGTTCCGGAAGTAGGGTTTATGACTCGCTGTCGTAAAACTGCGAGTCACCCCCGGCCCAACCGAGCTTGCTAAAAACGCGCCCCCGGCGCGTTTTCTTGACGCAAGCTCCCCATCGAGGGGGAGGGAGAATCGATTGAAGCGTAAAAGAATTGCCCTCCCCCCTTGCGGCGGAGGGAGTTTGTAAAAAAACGCGCCCGAACGCGCGTTTTTTTCAAACTCGGGTGGGGGGATATCCGTTGTTTCTGATGACTGATATCACCCGCACTGGGCCTTATGGCGCAGCAGGTGGTCGGCGAGCACGACGGCCAGCATCGCCTCGCCCACGGGCACGGCGCGAATGCCCACGCAAGGGTCGTGGCGGCCCTTGGTGGAAATTTCCGTATCCTCGCCGCTGGCGGTCACGGTCCGGCGCGGCGTCACGATCGAGCTCGTCGGCTTGACCGCGAAGCGCACCACGACATGCTGCCCGGTGGAAATCCCGCCCAAGATGCCGCCCGCGTTGTTGGAGAGGAATTCCGGCTCGCCGTGTTTCATGCGGATCTCGTCGGCGTTCTCTTCTCCCCGCAGGGACGCCGAGGAAAAGCCGGCGCCGATCTCGACGCCCTTCACCGCGTTGATGCTCATCATCGCCTTGGCGAGATCGGCATCGAGCTTGTCGTAAACCGGCTCGCCCAGCCCGACGGGCACGCCCGAAGCCTCCACTTCGATCACGGCGCCGACCGACGATCCCTGCTTGCGGATGTCGTCGAGATACGTCTCCCATTCCGGCACCATCGCCGCATCGGGGCACCAAAAGGGATTCGACTCGACCGCGCCCCAGTCCCATCGTTTGCGGTTGATGGCGAGGGTGCCGATCTGGATCAGCGCGCCGCGGATCGCCACGCGCGCGCCCAGCACCTTGCGGGCGATCGCGCCCGCCGCCACGCGCATCGCGGTTTCGCGCGCCGAAGCGCGGCCGCCGCCGCGCGGATCGCGGATGCCGTATTTCTTGAAATAGGTGAAGTCGGCGTGGCCGGGGCGGAATTTTTCGGCAATCTCGGCGTAGTCCTTCGGGCGCACGTCCACGTTCTCGATGACCATCGCGATGGGCGTTCCGGTCGTCTGGCCTTGGTACACGCCCGACAGGATTTTCACCTGGTCGGGTTCCTTGCGCTGCGTGGTGAAGCGCGATTGGCCGGGGCGGCGCTTGTCGAGCCACACCTGGATATCCGGCTCGGACAACGGGATTCGCGGCGGGACTCCGTCCACCACGCAGCCGATCGCCGGCCCGTGGCTTTCGCCCCAGGTGGTATAGCGGAACAGATGGCCGAAGCTGTTGCCTGGCATGGCGGCTACCGGAGGCCTGCGCGGCGCGCGGCGGTGCTGTCCGGCATGGGCCTCACACCGTGGAGATGTCGGGGGCGTCCACCGCCTTCATGCCGACGACGTGATAGCCGCAATCGACATGATGGACCTCGCCCGTCACCCCGCTTCCCAAGTCGCTCAGCAGGTACAGCGCGGATTTTCCCACGTCCTCGATGGTGACGTTGCGCTTGAGCGGCGCGTTGTATTCGTTCCATTTCAGGATGTAGCGGAAGTCGCCGATGCCGGAAGCGGCGAGCGTCTTGATCGGCCCAGCCGAGATGGCGTTCACCCGGATGTTGTCGCGCCCGAGATCGGCGGCCAGGTACCGCACGCTCGCCTCCAGCGCGGCCTTGGCCACGCCCATGACGTTGTAATGCGGCATCACCCGCTCCGCGCCGGCATAGGTGAGGGTGAGCAGGCTTCCGCCGGCGGTCATCAGCGGCACCGCCCGCTGGCACACGGCGGTGAAGGAATAGCAGGAGATATCCAGCGTCTTGATGAAATTGGGACGCGAGGTCTCCAAGTAGCGGCCTTTCAGCTCTTCCTTGTCGGAATAGGCGATGGCGTGGACGACGAAATCGAGCCCGCCCCATTGCTCCTTCAGCGCGGCGAAGACGGAATCGAGGCTGGCATCGTCGGTCGCCTCGCACGGCAGCACGAAATCGGAGCCGAGCGATTGGGCGAGCGGCCGCACCCGCTTCTCGAAGGCATCGCCCTGAAAGGTGAAGGCGAGCGCGGCGCCTTCGCCCGCGGCCGACTTCGCGATCCCCCAGGCGATCGAGCGCTCGTTGGCGACCCCCATGATGAGGCCCCGCTTGCCCGCCATCAGCGGGGAATGGTCCGTCATGCGAGTCGATGTCCTTGGCGGGTCATGAAAATTCAGCAGGAAAGACCGGCGCATCGTACACGAAAGCGCCCGGCGATCAAACCTGGCGCGGCTTCAAGAAGGGCTGGAAGGCTAGGCGGGCCGCCGAAATGCCACCGGCGGCGGTCCGTTCAGACCGCCGCCGGGTGCTCCGTGCAAGTTATGCGGCGTCGGCCGCGGCTACTGTTGACTGACGATCTTCCACGACCCGTCGGGCTGGCGGCAGGCGGTTCCGTATGCCTGCTGGCTCTGGCCGCCGACCACCACCGTCTGCTGGTACTCGCGGCAGTAAGCGCCGGCCTGATCGGTGCCGTCGCGCACCGTGGTGACGGTGCCCGAATGCCCGTTGTTCGGATTGTTCCAGTTGATGGTCTGGCCGACCGGCGCAGCCAAGGCCTGCTGGGCCGCCTGCTCATGCATCATGCGGTCTTTGTCGTCCAGCTGCCGGCCGATGGTATTGCCGAGATAACCCCCGAGCAGGCCGCCGATGACGATGGCGGCGATGTTGCCGCCGCCCTTGCCGATCATGGAGCCGATGGCGGCGCCGGCGCCGGCGCCGACGAGGGTGCCGGCCTCCTCCTTCTCGCGCCCCGGCGTACAGGCGGCTGCGGCCAATGCGATGATCAAGACTGGGGCGATCAATTTCGCGTTCATAGGTTCGAACCTCAATTCTGCGGATACAGGGATTCTGCGGATACAGGAATTAATACAATAATAACACGATTTAACAGGCGGAATCCTGCGCCAGTCCAGCGCCGAAATCATGATACGCAAATGCGGCGCAAACGCGACTGCCCCGCGGCATCCCCCTGTGGCAGCTTGGTCCCTATATATTGGACGAAATTGCCTATTTCCAGCAAATTCCAAACCGTTAGGATCGGCCCCATGGCCCAAGCGGAACCCGAGGCGGAAACGCCCAATCCGATCGACCTTTTCCGGCGCTGGTACGACGAGGCCGTCCAAAGCGAGGCCGGCGACGCCAGTGCGGTGGCATTGGCAACCGTGGACGCCGACGGCGCCCCGTCCGTGCGCATGGTGCTGCTGAAGGAGGCCACGCCGCGCGGATTCGTGTTCTTCACCAATCTCGAAAGCCGCAAGGGCCGGGCGCTCGCCGCCGATCCCCGCGCCGCCATGTGCTTCTACTGGAGCGCCATCGGCTATCAGGTGCGGGTCGAAGGGCGCGTCGAACCGGTTTCGCCCGAGGAAGCCGACGCCTATTTCGCCTCGCGCGAGCGCAGCAGCCAGATCGGCGCCTGGGCCTCGAAACAATCGCGGACGCTGTCCGGGATGTGGGAGCTGGACAAGGAGGTCGCGCGCTTCGCCGCCAAGTTCCTGGTCGGCAAGATCCCGCGTCCGTCGTTCTGGTCGGGCTTTCGCCTGGTGCCGGCGGCCATCGAATTCTGGCGGCGGCGGCCGTTCCGCCTGCACCAGCGCGTGATCTATCGCAGCGACGGCGAGGGTTGGACTTCGGAGCGGCTCTACCCATGACCGAGCCAACCGTGTCGCATGCGGAATCGGCCCGGCTGCTCAAGGCCGCGACCTATGCCTCGGTCGCGACCGCAGGCGTCCTCATTGCCGTCAAGGCCGTGGCCTGGGGGCTCACCGGCTCGGTGAGCGTGCTTTCGTCGCTCGCCGATTCGCTTCTCGACATCATCGCCTCGGCGATCAACTTGTTCGCGGTGGTCCAGGCGTTGCAGCCGGCCGATGCCGAGCATCGCTTCGGCCACGGCAAGGCGGAACCGCTCGCGGGATTGGGACAGGCCGCCTTCATCATCGGCTCGGGCCTGTTCGTGTCGTTCCAGGTCGTGGACCGGCTGTTGCACCCGCAGCCGATCGGCCACGGGATGATCGGCGTCGCCGTCATGCTGTTCTCGATCGCGATGACGGTCATCCTCGTCGCGTTCCAGCGATACGTCGTGCGCAGGACCCAATCGGTGGCGATTACCGCCGATTCGCTCCATTACGTGACCGACGTGCTCACCAACGGCAGCGTCATCGTGGCTCTCGTCCTGGCGTCGTCGCTCGGGTGGCATTGGGTCGATCCGCTGTTCGGCGCGGCGATCGCCGCCTATATCGTCTACAGCGCCTGGACCATCGCCAGGCAGTCGCTGAATCTCTTGATGGACCGGGAGCTTTCGGACGAGGCCCGCGCGCTGATTTTCAAGATCGCGACCGCGCATCCCGGAGTCACCTCCGCCCACGATCTGCGCACCCGTTCCTCGGGGCGGCATACGTTCATCCAGCTCCATCTGGAGATGGACGGGTCGATGACGCTGCACCGCGCGCATCAGATCTCGGACGAGGTCGAAGCCAGCATCCGCAAGGCCTTTCCCAACGCCGAGGTCATCATCCACGAGGATCCCGACAACATCGACGAGCGTCGGGCCCGGTTTTCGTGACGGGCTCACGCGCGCCGTTCCGCGCGAGCAGCGAGACATGATCGTCGCCGACCAAAGCGAGGTCATCGCTTTTCTGTCACGCCCCGAAACCTACGGGGCGGAAGACGTGCGGCGCATCGACACCCACATCTCGGCCGTGTTCCTGGCGGGGCCCAAAGCCTACAAGTTGAAGCGCGCCGTGGTATTTCCTTATCTCGATTTCGGCACGCTGGAGCGCCGCCGCAATTTCTGCGAGGCCGAAGTGGCGATCAACCGCCGCACGGCGCCCCAGATCTACGAGCGCGTGGCCGCCGTCACCCGGGAAGCGGGCGGCGCGCTCGCCCTGGACGGCGCGGGCGCTCCGGTCGATTTCGTCGTGGTCATGCGTCGCTTCGACGACTCCGGCCTGTTCGACCGGCTGGCGGAGAAAGGCGCGCTTTCCGACGAGCTGATGCGGCAGCTTGGCGACGAGATCGCGCGCTTTCACCAGGCCGCCGAGCGCCGCCTCGACTCCGGCGGCTACGACGGCATGGCGAAGGTGGTGGCCCTGAACGCCCAAGACCTCGCCCGCCATGCACAAACCATCCTGGACGCGGCGGCGGTCAGCCGCATCGCCTCGCGCTCGCAAGCCGAGGCGGCGCGCGTGCGCGCGGTGCTGGAGGCGCGGCGGAAAGCGGGGTTCGTGCGCCGCTGCCACGGCGATCTTCATTTGCGGAATATCTGTCTTTATGAAAACCGGCCGCTTCTGTTCGACGCCATCGAATTTTCGGAAGACCTGGCCTGCATCGACATCCTCTACGACCTCGCGTTCCTGCTGATGGATTTGGAGCATCGCGGCTTGAGGCGGCTCGCCAACCTGGTCTTCAACCGCTATCTCGCCCAAGGCGGCGAGGTTCTCGCGAATCTCGCGGGGCTCGCCGCGCTGCCGCTGTTCCTGTCCTGCCGGGCGGCGGTGCGCGCCCATGTCGGCGGCGATGCGGCGTTGCTCCAACGCGACGACGCGGAAAAGTCGCGGTTGATCGCCGAGAGCCAAGCCTATCTCGACCTCGCCGGCCGGGTTATCGCGCCGCCGCCGCCGCGGTTCGTTGCCGTCGGCGGATTGTCGGGAACCGGCAAGTCGACGCTGGCCCGGGCGCTCGCGCCCGAAATCGAGCCCGTGCCGGGGGCGGTTGTCCTGCGTTCGGACACGATCCGGAAAAGGCTGTGGGGCGTGGACGAATTCACCCGCCTGCCGCCCGAGGCCTATGCGCAGCCGGTGACGGCGCGCGTCTACGGCGCGATTGCGGATCAGGCGCAGGCGGCGCTGGCCGCCGGTCATTCGGTGATCGCCGACGCGGTCCATGCGCGCGGCGAGGAGCGCGCGACCCTGGAGCGGCTGGCAACGACGCTTTCCGTTCCCTTCACCGGGCTTTGGCTGGAGGCGCCGGAAACCGAGCTCGAGCGGCGCGTCGGCGGCCGCGAACCGGATGCGTCGGACGCAACCGTGGCCGTACTGCGCCGCCAGCTGGAGCTGCCCCTGGGCGACATGACCTGGCGGCGCGTCGACGCCGCGGGCGGGGCGCTGGCAACGCTCGCGGCCGCCCGGGCCGCGCTTTCATCGTCGTGACACACGATCCCGATACGGGGCCGGTTCAACGCGCCCATCGCGCCGTGGTAGCTTGTCGGTTTGGGAGGGTTCGACGGCGCGATGACGATCAAGGTGATTCTGGTTCCCGTGACCGCGACCGAAACGGCGGCGGGCACGCTCAAGACGGCCTTTGCCCTGGGCCGGCGCTTCGAGGCCCATGTCGCGGCCCTGCATGTGCGCGCCGATCCGCGCAACGCCATGCCCTATATGGGCGAGGGCATGTCGGGGCTCGTGCTTCAGGAGATCATGGCGGCGGCCGATCGCGACGCGGCCGAGCGGGCCAAAACCGCGCGCGCGCTGTTCGATCAGGTGGCGGCGGAATCGGGCGTGCCGATTGTCGATGTCCCGCGCATCCCGGCTCAATTCTCCGCCGCTTGGCGCGAAGAAATCGGCCGCGAAGACGAGGTTGTGGCGCGCCGCGCGCGGCTCGCCGACGTGGTCGTAGTCGGCGCCCAACCGGCCCGGCAATCGGCGGCGGTCGGCATGATGATGGAGGCGGCGCTGCTGGAGAGCGGCCGCGCCGTCCTGGTGTCGCCGCCGCAGCCGGCGGCCTCCTTCGGCGGCAGCATCGCGGTCGCCTGGAACGGGTCGGCGGAAGCCTCGCGCGCGGTTGCCGCCGCCATGCCGTTCCTCAACGCGGCGGAGCGGATCGCCATTCTCGCGGTGGGCGAGGGCGGCGAAGCGGACGCCTCGGCGGGCTCCCTCAAGCAATACCTGGCCTGGCACGGCTTGGAGGCCGAGGCCGCGGCCGTGCGCCCCGGCCCCGAAGGGATCGGCCCGGCGATCTTGGCGGAGGCCAAGCGAAGGGGCTGCGATCTTCTCGTCATGGGGGCTTACACGCACAACCGGTTCCGTCAGATGATCTTCGGCGGGGTGACGCGCCACATCCTGTCCGAGGCGGACCTTCCCGTGCTGGTGGCGCATTAGGAAACCGATCCGGTCGGATAAGGGAAAAGACCATGTTGACGCTGCAGGACTGCATCGCGCTTTGCGATCTCACCGAAGACGAGGTGGCGGCCATTGCCGAACACGAACACATTCCGATGATGATCGCGGCCGAGCTCGGCAATTATCTCGTCCACTCGCCCGAGGGCGTGCCCATGATCCGCCGGTTCATCGTCGACGACATCAAGGCGGCCGAAGCAAGGGGCGACACCAAGCACCTCACGCTTCTGAAGCTGGTACTGTGGCATTTCATCCAGACCCATCCCCACAATCAGCCGGCCGCGTGAGGCGCCGGAGGCCATTGCGGGATTCAGCGGCCCAGATAAGATCAACGGCAGGGGGAATCGCCAATGACGTTTTTGAAAATCCGGCTGGAGCTTGCGCGCACGCCCGAGTTTCCCGAAGGAAGCCGCCAGCGCGGCTACGATTTCGTGGCGCCGCTCGATGCGGAAGGCCGTCTCGACGTGGAGGAATGGCGGCACCACAGGAACCGGTGCAAGGTGCGCCGCTTCTGGGAGGGCGAGGACGACGAGACCGGCCTTCTCATCCACACCCGGCACAACACCTGGGCCTTTTCCTACGCGCCCGGCGAGGACGACGACGAGCCGGTGTTCCGCTTCGACACCCATGTGTTCCGCGAGGGCGAGTACGTCTCGATCACCGAGCACGACGGCGTGACCCGGCCCTTCAAGGTCGTGTCGGTGCACTGAGCGGGCGCGCCGTGAAGAGCGATGTGGGGCATCGGCCGAGGGGCGCAACGCCGCGGGCGCCCGCCACGGCGCAACCCGCAGGGCCGGGGTCTTTTGCGCGGCGGGCAGGAGCAAGGGCGAAGCGCGTAGCGGGGACTACGGGCGAGCCTTGCGACGAACCCGCCGCGCAAAATACCTCCGGCGCAGCCGCTTCCCACCGACAAGATCATGCTCTAAGGCAAAGAGCGCGCCCGCGAAAGGCGCCCGCTCAGTGCACCGACACCACCTTGAAGGGCCGGGTCACGCCGTCGTGCTCGGTGATCGAGACGTATTCGCCCTCGCGGAACACATGGGTGT
>DATDPM010000099.1:0-14758 GCA_035292745.1 Alphaproteobacteria bacterium
AAGGGCGAGATCGTCGCCCTCGACGTGAAGCCCGGCGACCGCGTGCTGTTCGGCAAATGGTCGGGCACCGAGGTCAAGATCGACGGCGAGGAGCTGTTGATCGTCAAGGAGCAGGACATCATGGGCGTCGTCGAAGGCGCCCGTAAGTCCGCCCGCAAAGCCGCTTAATCAGGAGACGATTCGAAATGGCTGCCAAGGAAGTCAGATTTTCAAGCGACGCGCGGGCCAAGATGCTCCAAGGCGTCGATATTCTCGCCAATGCGGTGAAGGTCACGCTCGGCCCCAAGGGCCGCAACGTGGTGCTGGAGAAATCCTACGGCGCGCCGCGCATCTCAAAGGACGGCGTCACCGTCGCCAAGGAGATCGAGCTCGCCGATAGGTTCGAGAACATGGGCGCCCAGTTGGTGCGCGAGGTCGCGACCAAAACCTCCGACGTCGCCGGCGACGGCACCACCACCGCCACCGTGCTGGCCCAGGCCATCGTCCGCGAGGGCGCCAAGGCGGTCGCGGCCGGCATGAACCCGATGGATTTGAAGCGCGGCATCGAGGCGGCGGTCGAGGCCGTGATCGAAGACATCAAGAAGCGCAGCAAGAAGGTCCGCACCAACGAGGAGATCGCCCAGGTCGGCACCATCTCGGCCAACGGTGACCGCACGATAGGCGACATGATCGCCAAGGCGATGCAAAAGGTCGGCAACGAGGGCGTCATCACCGTCGAGGAAGCCAAGTCCCTGGAGACCGAGCTCGAAGTGGTCGAAGGCATGCAGTTCGACCGCGGCTACATCTCGCCCTATTTCGTCACCAACGCCGAGAAGATGGTGGTCGAGCTGGAAGACCCCTACATTTTGTTGCACGAGAAGAAGCTCTCCGGCCTCCAGGCCATGCTGCCGCTGTTGGAGTCGGTGGTGCAGTCGGGCCGCCCACTGCTGGTCGTGGCGGAAGACATCGAGGGCGAGGCGCTCGCCACCCTGGTCGTCAACAAGCTGCGCGGCGGGCTCAAGGTCGCGGCCGTCAAGGCCCCGGGCTTCGGCGACCGCCGCAAGGCCATGCTGGAGGACCTCGCCATCCTCACCGGCGGCCAGGTCATCTCCGAAGATTTGGGCATCAAGCTGGAGAACGTGACCCTCGCCATGCTGGGCCGCGCCAAGAAAATCTCCATCACCAAGGACGACACCACCATCGTCAGCGGCGCCGGCAAGAAGTCCGAGATCGAGGGCCGCTGCAACCAGATCCGCGCCCAGATCGAAGAGACCACTTCCGATTACGACAGCGAGAAGCTGCAGGAGCGTCTGGCGAAACTGGCCGGGGGCGTGGCCGTGATCCGCGTCGGCGGCGCCACCGAAATGGAAGTGAAAGAGCGCAAGGACCGCGTGGACGACGCCATGCACGCCACCCGCGCGGCGGTCGAGGAAGGGGTGGTCGCCGGCGGCGGCGTCGCCCTGCTCCATTCCATCAAGGCGCTGGCTTCCTTGAAGCTCGACAATCACGATCAGCAGGTGGGCGTGGACATCGTGCGCCGCGCGATCCAATGGCCCGCCCGCCAGATCGTCGAGAACGCCGGCTTCGACGGCGCGGTGGTGGTCGGCAAGCTGATGGAGTCGAAGGACGCGAACTACGGCTTCGACGCCCAGGCCGGCGAATACAAGGACCTGGTCAAGGGCGGCGTCATCGACCCGACCAAGGTGGTGCGCTCGGCGTTGCAGGGCGCGGCCTCGGTCGCAGGGTTGCTCATCACCACCGAAGCCATGGTCGCCGAGAAGCCGGAGAAGAAATCGGCCTCGGCCATGCCCGGCGGCGGCATGGGCGACATGGACTTCTAAATTTCGCTAAAAAACCAACGCCGCGCGGCAATTCGCGGCACATCGAAACTTTTCGGGGCGCCGGTCCTTCGGGACGGCGCCCCTTCCTTATCCCCGGCTGGCCTTTTCCCCGGCTGGCCTTTTCCCCGGCTGGCGAATGCGGCGCATCCCTCCTAGATTTGTCCGATGACGACTCCCCGCCCGGTCCTGCGCCTGCTGCCGTCGCGCCACAAACGCGTGGTCGAGGGCCACCCCTGGATCTATTCCAACGAGGCGCAGATGGACGCCGTCGCCAAGGCGATCCCGCCGGGGTCCGTGGTGAAGGTCGCCGCCGCCGATGGGCGCATGCTGGGCGCCGCCTTCTTCAACCCCCACAGCCTGATCTGCGGCCGGATGCTCTCCCGCGAGCCCGAGGCCGAGATCGGCGCGGGGTTCTTGGCGCAGCGCCTGCGCGCGGCGCTGTCTTTGCGCGAAACGCTGTATCCGCGCCCGTTCTACCGCCTCGTCCATTCCGAGGGCGACGGCCTGCCGGGCCTTATCGTCGACCGCTTCGGCGACGTCGTCGTCTGCCAGATCAACGCCGCCGGGATGGACCGCCTGAGCGACGCGCTGCTTGCCGCGCTCGATGAAGTCCTGGCGCCCAAGGCGGTGGTCTTCCGCAACGACGCCCCGGTGCGCGAGCTGGAAGGGCTGGCGCGCGAGGTCACGGTCGCCAAGGGCGAGGTCCAGCCCCCGATCGAGATCGAGGAGGGCGGCGCCCGGTTCCTCGTCGATCCTGTGGCGGGACAGAAGACCGGCTGGTTCTTCGACCAGCGCGACAACCGGGGCTTCATGGCCGCCCTCGCCCGGGGAAGAAGGGTCGCGGATTTCTATGCCTATACCGGCGGCTTCGCCATCCTCTCCGCCTTGGCGGGCGCGCGCGAGGTCCGGGCCTTCGACGCCTCGCAACCGGCGCTCGACTTGGCCGGCAAATCCGCCGAGCTGAACGGCGTCGCCGCGGCCTGCCGGTTCACCAAGGCCGAAGCCTTTGGCGAGATGGAACGCCTCGGTGGCGCGGGCGAGCGCTTCGAGGTCGTGATCTGCGACCCGCCCGCCTTCGTGAAGTCGCGCAAGGACGTGAACGCCGGCGCCAAGGGCTATCGCAAGATGGCGCGGCTGGCGGCGGCGCTGGTCGCCCCCGGCGGGTTCCTGTTCGCCGCCTCCTGCTCCCACAATATGGAAACCGCGCGCTTCGCCGCGGAGATCCACAAAGGGATCGCCCAGGCCGGGCGCGCGGCCCGCGTGATCCGCCAGGCGGGGGCCTCGCCCGATCACCCGATCCATCCCTCTCTGCCTGAGTCCGCCTACCTCAAGGCGGAGGTCCTGCAGCTCGACTGACGGCGCGGGGCCGCCGCCTCTGCCGCCCGGGCTTAATCGCCTCTTAAAGAGTTTGTCACAAAAATTTCTGCGCACGATTCGACGCGCCGCGCGCGAACCCCTTGACACCGGGCGCGGGCGTAGTAACTACGCAACGAAGATGCACTGCGCTGACGGCGCGCCCCGGGTCCGGAGGGCCGCCGCCAGGAAACGCCCAATCGCGGGCGCCTGCGAGGCGCGACTGTCCCGTAGTTTTCCGGCACATCAGGGGTTCCAGACGACATGACGAAGGCCTCGAGTCCGACCAAACCTCCACCTGCCCGACCTGCTCCGTTAAAAACCAACGGCGCCGCCAAGGGCGCCGCCAAGGCGCGTCCCGGCTCGAGCTACGGCCCGCTCGCCGACCTCGAAAGCCATCTCCCGGCCGACTGGTGGCGTGAGCTGTTCGATTCGCTGTACCTGCGGACCGACGGTGACGTCGTCGAGAACGACGCCAACACGATCCGCGAGGTGGACATGCTGGTCCAGGCGACCGGCGTCGGGCGCGGGGACAAGATTCTCGATCTTTGCTGCGGCCAGGGCCGCCACGCCCTGGAACTGGCGCGGCGCGGTTTCGAGCACGTGACCGGCATCGACCGCTCGCGGTACCTGGTCCGGCTGGCGCGCCGGCGCGCGGCAAAGTCGGGGCTTTCGGTGGTCGTCCGCGAAGGCGATGCGCGCAACATCCGGCTGCGCGAAAGCAGCATCGACTGCGTGTGCATCATGGGCAATTCCTTCGGCTACTTCGACACCGAGGACGACGACATGCGCGTGCTCGAGTCGGTGAAGCGGGTGCTGCGTTCGGGCGGCGACCTCGTGCTGGATCTGGCCGACGGCGATTGGGTGCGGGGGAATTTCGAGCGCCGCTCCTGGGAGTGGATCGACGAGAACCATTTCGTGTGCCGCGAGCGTTCGCTCACCAACGACGGCGACCGCCTGGTTTCGCGCGAAGTCGTGGTGCATGCCGAGCGCGGCGTGATCGCCGACCAGTTCTATGCCGAGCGCCTCTATTCGCGCGAGCGCATCAACCAGCTTTTGGAGCGCGTGGGTTTCCGCAACATCCGCACCCACGGTTATCTGGAGGCCGAATCCGAGCGCGGCCAGGACCTGGGCATGATGAGCCGGCGTATCTTCTTGAGCGCGGAGGCCCCGCGCAAACTGCCGGTGGCGGCCCAGAAGAAGGCGCCGCGCAAGGTCACGGTGCTGCTGGGCGACCCCCGGCTTCCCGACACGGTCAAGCGCGACGGCCATTTCAATCAGGAAGACATCGAGACGGTGGAGCGGCTCAAGGACGCGCTGGCCGACATCCCCGGCTACGAATTCCGCTATCTCGACAATCACGCGACCATCGCCGCCAGCTTGCGCGCCGATCCGCCCGATCTCGTCCTCAACCTTTGCGACGAAGGCTTCGACAACGACGCTTTCAAGGAGCTGCACATCCCGGCGCTCCTCGAGATGATGGGCCTGCCGTACACGGGCGCGGGGCCGGCCTGCCTCGGCGCCTGCTACGACAAGGCGCTGGTGCGCTCCATGGCCGCGTCCGTCGATATTCCGGTGCCGCTCGAAACCTTCGTGCGGGCGGGCGACCATTCGGCGACGCTGCCCTCCACCTTCCCGGCGATCCTGAAGCCCAACTTCGGCGACAGCAGCATCGGCATCACGCAAAAGGCGGTGGTCGCCAATTCCGAGGAGCTGGTCAATTATCTGCTGCGGCTGCGCGAGGAGCTGGGCGACCAGCCGATCCTGGTTCAGGAATACCTGACCGGGCCCGAATACAGCGTGACGCTGATCGGCAATCCGGGATTGGGGCTCACGTCGCTCCCCATCCTCGAGGTCGATTACAGCGGGCTCGATCCGAGCTTGCCGCGAATTCTCGGCTACGAGTCGAAGTGGGTCCCGGATTCGCCTTATTGGAATCAGATCCGCTACCGCGAGGCCGAGGTCAGCGCGCAGATCCAGCGCGCGCTCACGGCCTATTCCTCGATCCTGTTCGAGCGGCTGCGGTGCCGGGATTACGCGCGTTTCGATTTCCGCACCGACGCCCAGGGCCAGATCAAGCTTCTCGAGGTCAATCCGAACCCCGGCTGGTGCTGGGATGGCAAGTTCAACCTGATGGCGGGCTTCGCCGGGATGTCGTATCCGGAAGTGCTGCGCGCGGTCCTGGAAGCGGCGATCGAGCGCATCGCGGCGTCGGCCGGCCAAAGCCTGCCGCAGCCGGCGGTCCAGCCCGCGGCTGCGATCGCCTGAGCGGTCACCGACCGCCGCCGGGGTTCGGGGGAGCCCCGGCGATGCAGTACAATGCCAATGCGGCCGCGGCCGTTTTCGCTGGGGGGCTGATCCATCGTGAATGCCGGTGAGCGGCTGATCGTGCCGCTGGACGTCCAGAACGTCGAAGAAGCGCGCGCGATCGTGGGTCGCCTCGCGGGCGCCGTGACGTTCTTCAAGCTGGGGCCGTGGCTTTTGCTGTCACGCGGCTTCGAGCGGCTGCTCGACGAGTTGCAGGCCGCAGGCAACAAGATCTTCCTCGACACCAAGGGCTGCGACATCCCCGAAACCATGCGGGCGGGTGCCGCCGCCGCCGCCGCCCGCGGCATCAACTTCCTCACCATTCACGGCAATGCCGACGTCACCGACGAGGCGATGAAGGCGACCGTTGCCGGCAAGGGCGCAACCGACCTCAAGATTTTGGTGGTGACGGCGCTGACCAGCATCGGGCCGGGCGATCTGGAGCGGACCGAAGGGGCGGCCGCCGTGGTCGAAAGCCTCGTGGTCAATCGGGCGAAGCGGGCGTTCGATTGCGGCTGCGACGGCGTCATCGCCTCGGCGCGCGAGGTCAAGGCGATCCGCGCCGCGACTTCGGCGCGCCCGTTTCTGATCGTCACGCCCGGCATCCGCCCTTACGGCGCCGGCATGGACGACCACAAGCGCGCGGCCTCGCCGAAAGAGGCGATCGCGGCGGGCGCCGATTATCTGGTGATCGGCCGGCCCATCATCCGCGCCGACGATCCGGCCCAAGCCGCCCGCCGGGTCATCGAGGAAATGCAGGACGCCTTCGAGGCACGGCGGTCTTAGAGCATGATCTTGTCAGTTGGAAGCGGCTGCGTTGCGCCGTGGTGCGGCGATCCGCCGGGGCGCGCGATCCATGGTCTTCTCGAGGAAAAAACCGGTGCGGCTAGACGGTGATGTCCAGCGCGATTTGCGGGCCGTCGTAGGTCACGCAGGAAACGGGCACGGCCCGATAAGAGCCGGTCGCCGCGGCCGCCGCCTGCTCGGGCGCAACGAATTCCGCCACGGCCATTTCCTGGGCGATCTGCTGGGCGAGAAACGCGGCCGTCGTGCCGCCGGCCGGCGCCGCGAAGGAATCGTGCGACGGCAGCGACGGCGCCGAATCGCCGATCGCGTCCGTCCCCGCTTCGACTTCGGCGTGGAACGCGGGGCGCGCCGACTCCTGCGGCAGGCCACGGGCGATCTCGGGATCGAACCGGACTTGGCTTACGCCCCGCGCGACTCCGCGCGCGGAAATGCGCGCGCCCCGAGCGGCAATATCAACCGGCGGTGCGGACAGATGGGCCGCAGGGCTCGTCTGGGGTTCGATCATGGAAACAATATTGCCCGTCTCTTACGGGTAATAAAGTTAAAATTTTAGGTAAATACCCAGAAACTTTGGTTAAAACCTGGGGCGCCGCCCAATCTGGCGCCCAAGTCATGGATAAACCGTTGACGATTTAGTCCGCGCCTCCCCAGGCTCGGGAACCCGCCAAGCCGGTTCGGGCCCCTCCCCGGTATCTCCGGGGGTGGCCTTGCGGGCCTCCGGCATCGCTTTTAGGCTCGGCTCCAAAATGAGGACCCAAACATGAACGACACCCGCCCCGACCGGTCCGGCCGGTTAACGGCCAACGACCTCGAGGCCTATTGGCTGCCGTTCTCGGCCAATCGCCAATTCAAGGCGCATCCGCGCATCCTGGTCGCGGCCGAAGGCATGCATTACACGCGCGCCGACGGCAAACGCGTTCTGGATGCCACCTCGGGCCTGTGGTGCGTGAATGCGGGTCACGGCCGCAAGGAAATCGCACGCGCCGTCGCCGCCCAGATCGAGCGCCTCGATTACGCGCCGGCCTTTCAAATGGGCCATCCGGCGGTATTCGATCTGGCCTCGCGATTGGCCCGCATGCTGCCGGGCGACCTCGACCACGTGTTCTTCGTCAATTCCGGGTCCGAGGCGGTGGACAGCGCGATGAAAATCGCGCTCGCCTATCATCACGCGCGCGGCGAAGGCGGCCGCCAACGCTTCATCGGCCGCGAGCGCGGCTACCACGGCGCCGGATTCGGGGGCATGGCGGTGGGCGGCGTCGCCAACAACCGCAAGGCTTTCGGCACCCCGGCGCTACCCGTCGATTATCTCGCCCATACCCATGATCCGGCCCGCGCCTTCACCCGCGGCGAGCCCGACGAGGGCGCGGAATTGGCCGACGATCTCGAGCGCCTCGTGGCGCTCCACGGGGCGTCAACCATTGCCGCCGTGATCGTCGAGCCGTTCGCCGGCTCCGCCGGCGTGCTGGTTCCGCCCAAGGGTTATCTGAAGCGCCTGCGCGAGATTTGCGACCGCCACGGCCTGCTCCTGATTTTCGACGAGGTCATCACCGCCTTCGGGCGGATCGGCGCGCGTTTCGCCGCCGAGCGTTTTGGCGTGATTCCCGACATCATCACACTGGCCAAGGGACTCACAAACGGCACGGTGCCGATGGGGGCGGTGGCGGTGCGCTCATCTTTATACCGGACGTTGATGGCGGCCGATCTCCCCGAGCTCGCGGTCGAGCTCGCCCACGGCTACACCTATTCCGGTCATCCCGTGGCCTGCGCGGCGGCCCATGCCGCGCTCGATATTTACGAAAACGAGCAATTGTTTGCGCGCGCCGGCGTCATGGAAAAAGTCTTGGAGGATGCGGTTCACGCGTTGCGCGGGCTTCCCCATGTCATCGACATCCGCAACATCGGCATGGCCGCGGCAATCGAGCTCGAGCCCCGGGAAGGCCGCCCCCTGGAGCGCGCTTTCGAGGCTTATTTGCGCTGCTTCGAGCGCGGTCTTCTGATCCGCACGACAGGCGAAACCATTGCCCTGTCGCCGCCCCTGATCGCCACGCAGGAGCATGTCAGCGAGATCGCGGACACCATCTCCAGCGTATTGAAAACGCTGGATTAATCATAATCCTTCTCGGCATGCGCCCGTTCTTTGCCACAACCGCCGGACGCCGCCGGTTTAGCCAATCTTAACGTCTGCGGCTTACTGTCGGCGGATGCGCCCCGCATAGCCGGAGGCGCCGGTCCCAGGTAAGGGACTTAATAATGTGCAGGACGCGCAAAACGAGAGCGTGATGTCGGATTTGTCCCAAGAACTGGCCCGTCTCCGGGCTGCGCTCGCCGCTTCCGGCGACGTCGCTTACGAATGGAATCTGGAAGGCGACGGCCTCACCTGGGATGGCCCGTTCGCCGCGCTGTTCGGCCGCGATCCGTCGGCAGGCGTCGCCACCGGCGAAGCCTTCAACCGCTGCATCAATCCGCAGGATTTGCCGGAACGCCTCAAGGTGCTCTCCGACCATTTCGCCGGACAGTGCGTCTATGATTGCGAATACCGCGTGCGCTGCGGCCAGGGCCAGTTCCGCTGGGTTCAGGACCGGGGCGCGGCGCAGTTTTCCGAACTGGGACGGCCGGTGCGTCTGGTCGGCACGCTACGCGCCATCGACGAGCATAAGCAGACCGAGGCGCGTCTCGAATATATGGCGAGCTACGACGAGCTCACCGGCTTGTTCAACAAGTCGCGGCTGCGCGACGGGCTGACTCAGACTCTCGCGGTCGGCGCGCGCAACGGAAGTCGTTGCGCCTATCTCGTCGTCGGCATCGATAAGCTCACCCTCATCAACGACACCTTCGGTTACGAAACCGGAGACGCGGTGATCGTGCAGGTGGGCCACCGCCTGGAGCGGTGCCTGCGCCCGAACGACCATGTTGGGCGCGTCGGCGGCGACCGCTTCGGCGTGGTACTCGGCCAAAGCTCCGACGAATTCGCCCACGCGACCGCCGACAAGATTCTCTGCAACGTGCGCATGAGCCCGGTGAAGACGCCGAGCGGCTCGCTGCACGTGACCGTTTCGATCGGCATCGTCACCCAGCCCGAGACCGGCGATTCGGCCTACGACATCATGACCAAGGCGGAAACCGCCCTGCATGAGGCGAAAAAGCAGGGCCGCAACTGCTTCATCTCCTACTACAAGTGCGACAACGAGCGCGGCCAGCGCCGCCGCAACATCGCGGTCGCCGAGACGGTTCGCGCCGCGCTGAAGGCCGGCCGCCTCACCTTCGCCTATCAGCCGATCGTCGATACCGCCACCGGCGATCCCGCCTATTACGAATGCCTGGTGCGCATGATCGACGACGACGGAAAAGTGATCCCCGCCGCCGAATTCGTGCCCGTGGTCGAGCAGATGGGCATGATCCGTCTGATCGATCGCTATGCCCTGGAAATGGCCGTGGGCGAACTGACCCGCTACCCCGACGTCAAGCTCGCGATCAACGTTTCGGGGCTGACGGTCATGGACGATTCCTGGCTGCGGGCCTTCCGGGCGCTCCTCAAGGACAAGCCCGATGTGGCGCACCGCCTGGTGGTCGAGATCACCGAAACGGCGGTGATGCAGGACATCGAGGATTCCGCGCTGTTCGTGGCCGCGGTCCGCGAACCCGGCTGCCGCGTCGCGCTCGACGACTTCGGCGCGGGCTACACGTCGTTCCGCCATTTCAAGTCGCTGGTCGTCGATGTGGTCAAGATCGACGGTTCGTTCGTGCGCAATGTCGCCGAGAACCGCGAGAACCAGCTTTTCGTCCGCACGCTCCTGGGCTTCGCCAACGGCTTCGGCCTGGAAAGCGTCGCGGAATGCGTCGAGACGCAGGCCGATGCCGATCTTCTCACCAAGCTCGGCATCAAATACATCCAGGGCTATCATTGCGGCCGCCCGAGCCTCGAGCGGCTGTGGCTTCCCGCAGGCGACCGCGAGCGCGACGCCACGGTCGATTGGAGCAGCGGCGCGCGGCTGGCCGCGGCGGCACGCTGAGGGAAGGACCGGGGAAGCCGGGGGGATAGGGCCTACGGGCCCTTTTTCTTTGCCAGTTCCGCGAACTGCCGCTGCAGGTCGGCAAGCCGGCTTTCGAGATCGGCGATCGCGGTATCGCGGTCGGCCCCGGCGCCGCCCGCGGCCTTGGGCGCGCCCGCGTCCTCGCCCTCGGCGGCGGCGCGGAACGGCGAGAACAAGTTCATCGCCTGTTCGAACATTTGCATGTTGTGCTTGCCCATCTCCTCGAACGGACCGAAGGGGAAAAGCCCGCCGAAGGTATCGTGCATGCTGGACAAGTAGCCGCGCATCTGTTCCTGGTTGCGGGCGAAGGACTTCATGCTGAATTCGAGGTAGCGCGGAACCAGGCTCTGCAGGCTGTCGCCGTAGAAGCCGATGAGCTGGCGCAGGAAGTTTACGGGCAGCATGGTCTGGCCGCCCTTGCTTTCCTCTTCGACGATGATCTGGGTCAGCACCGAGCGGGTGATGTCGTCGCCGGTCTTGGCGTCGTACACCAAGAATTCGGTGCCGTCTTTGACCATCTGGGAGAGGTGATCGAGGGTCACGTAGCTGCTGCTGGCGGTGTTGTACAGCCGCCGGTTGGCATACTTCTTGATCGTGACCGGTTCCTTCGGGGGCGTGCCTTGCGTGTCCGACATGGCGTTCGTTATCCCGCCGTTGGGGTTGGGGGTGTGCCCAAGCATATCAAAGCTTCCACGAAATTGCTGCAATGCCGTCACGGCGCCGCAGCTTTTTCCGGGTACCATTGGTTTCCGGGCTTGCCGCCCATATACTGGCGCCATGCCCGAACCGCCCGATCCAGAGAGCCTCGCCCGCCGATTTCTCGATTTGTGGCAGGATCAGCTGACGGCCGTGGCGGGCGATCCGCAATTGGCCGAAACCATGACGCGCTGGATCGGCATGACCGCGCCCGGCATGGCCGCGTTCCTGCCGCTGATGCAGGCGGGACTGAAGGCCGCGTCGGCAAAGGAGGGACCGAGTGACGCCCAAGGGCGAGCAAGCGACGGCAAAACCCCGGCTGGGACCGCGGCCGCTGCCGCTGCACATGGCGGCGGCGGCGGGGACGTGGACAAGCTCGCTCGCCGGCTTGCAGATGTTGAGAAGCGGCTCGCTCGACTGGAGGCCGGAACTGGCGGAAAGCGCGAGGGAGCTGCGGAAAAACCTGGCGGGGATCGACCCGGCGGCGGTTGATGCCGCCCTCGACGCCGAGGTCCGGCGCCGCCTCTACGATTTCATCTCCGGCGTCCTCGCCTACCGCCGTCATCCCTACCGGCGTTCGCTCGCCGATCCGCCGGCGGTTTGGGCGGAAGGCCAGATCCGCCTGCTGGATTACGGGGCGACGAACGCGGCGGCGCGCGACGGCGTTCCGGTCCTGGTCGTCCCCTCCCTCATCAACCGCGCCTATATCGTCGATCTTTCCGAACGCAAGAGCCTGCTGCGCTATTTGGCCAGCCAGGGCCTGCGCCCCTTGCTCGCCGATTGGGGCTGGCCGGGCCCGCGCGAGCGCAAGTTTTCGCTTTCCGACTACATCGCGGGCGCGCTCGAAGACATGCTGGCGGCGACGGTGCGCATCACCAAGCGCAAGCCCGTCGTGCTCGGCTATTGCATGGGCGGGCTGCTGGCCCTGGCCCTGGCCGTGCTGCGGCCGAACGATACCGCGGGCCTCGCCCTGCTGGCCACGCCTTGGGACTTCCATTGCCGGCGCGGCGAACAGGCGCGGCTTGCCGCCGCCGCGCTTGGCCCGCTCGATCCGGTGATCGAGCAATTCGGCGAACTTCCCGTCGATATGCTCCAGGCCATGTTCACCAGCCTCGATCCGCTGGGTTCGGCGCGCAAATTCATGGCCTTCGCCGCGCTCTCGCAATCGGCCGATCCCAGCCCCGCGACCCAGGCCCGGATCGAGGAGTTCGTCGCCCTGGAGGATTGGCTGAACGACGGCGTGCCGCTGGTGGCGGCGGTCGCCCGCGAGTGCCTCGGCTCCTGGTACGGGTCGAACGATCCGGCGCGGGGGGCGTGGCGGGTGGGCGGCAAGAACATCGAGCCCGGGAAGGTCCGCTGTCCCTCGCTCGTGGTGATTCCGGCCCAGGACCGCATCGTGCCGCCCGAATCCGCCGAATCCCTGGTCTCGGCGATCCCCGGGGCCGAGCGGATGACGCCGCCGCTCGGTCACATCGGCATGGTGGTGGGCAGCCGCGCCGAGGCGATGCTGTGGAAACCGCTGGCGGATTGGACCGCGCGAGCGGCTGCGGCTTCCGCCAAATCCAAGACCGCCTCCGCCCGGCGCCGCGCGCGGCCGCGACGCAGCGCCGCGGAACCGCCCGCGGGGTGACTTTTCGATTGATATTTACCTTCCGCCCGTGTAGCCGAGTCCTCAGAACGCTTGCCTTCCCAAGCATCCCCAGCTCTAGGAGAATCGTGCCGAAATGACCGATATTGTGATCGTCGCTGCCGCCCGCACGCCTGTCGGGACCTTCAACGGGTCGCTCAGTTCGCTCTCCGCGGCGGAATTGGGCACGATCGTCATCGCCGAGGTCTTGAAACGGGCGGGCGTTGCCGCCGAAGACGTCTCCGATGTCATCATGGGCCAGGTGCTGACCGCGGCCCAGGGCCAGAACCCGGCGCGCCAGGCGGCGCTCGCCGCCAAGATCCCGGTCGAGACGACGGCGCTGACGGTGAACCAGGTGTGCGGCTCGGGCTTGCGCGCGGTCGCGCTCGGCTATCAGGCGATCAAGGTCGGCGACAGCAGCATCGTCGTGGCCGGCGGCCAGGAAAGCATGAGCTTGGCGCCGCACGCCGCGCATCTTCGCAACGGCAAGAAGATGGGCAACCTCGAGTTCATCGACACCATGATCAAGGACGGGTTGTGGTGCGGGACCAACGGCTATCACATGGGCGTGACGGCCGAGAACGTGGCGCGCAAATGGCAGATCACGCGCCAGGATCAGGACGAGTTCGCGGTCGCGTCCCAAAACAAGGCCGAGGCCGCCCAGAAGGCCGGCAAGTTCAAGGACGAGATCGTTCCCGTCGTCATCGCCGACAAGAAGGGCGACATCGTCGTGGACACGGACGAATACCCGCGTGCCGGCGTCGTTCTCGCCAATCTCTCGAAGCTGCGCCCGGCCTTCGACAAGGACGGAACGGTGACGGCCGGCAATGCCTCGGGCATCAACGACGGCGCCGCGGCCATGCTCTTGATGACGGCGGACGAAGCGAAAAAGCGCGGCTTGACGCCGCTGGCGCGCATCGCCGGCTGGGCCACCGCGGGCGTGGACCCGTCGATCATGGGCATCGGCCCGGTCTCGGCCACCCGCGCCGCGCTCAAGAAGGCGGGCTGGAACATCGAGGACCTGGATCTGATCGAGGCCAACGAGGCGTTCGCCGCCCAGGCCGTCGCCGTCAACCGCGAGCTCGGCTGGGATACGTCGAAGGTCAACGTCAACGGCGGGGCGATCGCCATCGGCCATCCGATCGGCGCCTCGGGCGCGCGCATCCTCTCGACCCTGTTGTTCGAGATGGGCCGGCGGGACGCAAAAAAGGGACTCGCCACCATGTGCATCGGTGGCGGCATGGGCATCGCGATCTGCGTCGAACGGGAAGGTTCGCGCGGCAAGGGGTGAAAGTCGCGGGCGGATCGGCCGCGACCGGCGAACAATCCGCAACCTAGGGAGAAGAATATGGCGCGCGTTGCGTTGGTAACGGGGGGAACACGGGGCATCGGCGCCGCGATTGCGCGCGCGCTCCAGGCCGAAGGTTACAAGGTCGCGGTGAATTACCTCGGCAACGAGGCGATGGCGACGAAATTCCGCAAGGAAACCGGCATCCCGGTCTTTCACTGGAGTGTCGCGGACTTCGAAAGCTGCGCGGGCGGAGTTGAGCACGTGGTCGCGCAACTCGGGCCGATCGACATTCTCGTCAACAACGCCGGCATCACCCGCGACGGCTTCATGCACAAGTTGACGCCGGATCAATGGAAGGCGGTCATCGACACCAATCTTGGCTCGGTCTTCAACATGAGCCGCAACGTGATCGAGGGCATGCGCGAACGCGGCTTCGGGCGGATCGTCAACATCAGCTCGATCAACGGCGTGAAGGGCCAGATGGGCCAGACCAATTATTCCGCGGCCAAGGCCGGGATCATCGGCTTCACCAAGGCGCTCGCCCAGGAAGGCGCCACCAAGGGCATCACCGTCAACGCCATCGCGCCGGGCTACATCGGCACCGACATGGTGGCGGCGATGCCGCAGGAGGTTCTGACCAAGATCACGGCGCAAATCCCCGTGGGGCGCCTGGGCATGGTCGAGGAAATTGCCCGCGCGGTGGTGTTCCTGGCCTCCGACGACGCCGGCTTCATCACCGGGGCCACGCTCAACATCAACGGCGGCCAATACATGCAATAGCTTTCCCGCCCGCGCCCGCGGGCTGGCCGTTTTTGTCGCTCGCGCC
>DATDPM010000100.1:0-17317 GCA_035292745.1 Alphaproteobacteria bacterium
CAACCCGGACGTTCTCGCCGCCGCCGACCAGGTTTTGGCGGGCAGCGAGGAGGCCGCGGTGGAAGTCGCGCTTCCCGTTCCGGTGGAACGGAACTTCCTGGCCGGCATCATCGCGCTGCCCACGCCCACGTCGGATGGCACGGTGGCGATCCTGAGGCTCCAGGATCTGACCGAGATCAAGCGCACCGAGCAGATGCGCGCCGACTTCGTCGCCAACGTGAGCCACGAGCTCAAGACGCCGCTGACCACGCTCTTGGGCTATATCGAAACATTGCGCGGGCCGGCCCGCGACGACCGCGAGACAAGCGGCCGGTTCCTCGGCATCATGAATCAACAGGCGACGCGCATGAACAGCCTGGTCGAGGATTTGCTGTCGCTGTCCCGGATCCAGCTCCGCGAGCACAAGCCGCCGACGGACTGCGTCGATCTCGCCCATGTGCTGGGCACGGTCGCCGATCTCTTCCAGATCAGGGCCGGGGCCAAGGGACAAAAAATCACGCTCTCGGTTCCCCCGGATGTGCCGCAAACCATCGGCGATCCGGTCGAGCTGTCCCAGGTGTTCGAGAATTTGATCGGGAACGCGGTTCGCTACGGCGCGCCGAATTCCAGCATCCGCATCACGATGCGCGCCGTTCCGCCGGCCAACGGCGCGGCAAGCGGGCACGTCGCGGTTTCGGTGTCGGATGAAGGCGCCGGCATCCCGAAGGAGCATCTGCCGCGCCTGACGGAGCGATTCTACCGGGTCGATGCGGCGCGCTCGCGTGAGCTGGGCGGCACCGGGCTCGGACTCGCCATCGTCAAGCACATCGTCAACCGCCATCGCGGCGACCTGAAGATCGAAAGCGAGCTCGGCAAAGGCAGCACCTTCACCGTGATCCTGCCCGCGGCAAGCCCCAAGGCGTAACCCCTCCGGCAAGCGTTGCCCATTTGCAACGAACGGCGCGCGACCGTGTCGCCGTCACAAAACTTTCATCAATTCGTCGCGTGACTGTCGCGAAAGCTTTCTAGCTTCGCGCAAGTGCGGCGGCGTGGGGTCTGCCGCCACCGCGGCGCGCTCCGTGCGCCGGGGCAAAAAAACAACGCTAGCCACGAGGGGAACTGCCATGTTTTCAAGCAAGCCCAGGCTGATCGGCCTGGCTGGGGGCGCTGCATTCGGGCTCATCGCCTGCGCCGCATCGACGGCCGCGCTGGCCGAGCAGCCGAGCACCGCAAATCAACAGGCGACCGCGCCGGCGAAATCCGCGAACGCCTATGCCGCGCCCGCCGCGCCGACGCAGCAGGCGGCGGCCAAGGCGGCGACCGCCGCGCCGACGACGACCGTCACGGCCCAGGACGTGCAAAACCTTCCGCAGCGCCTCGATAATCTCGAGAAGATCGTCAATGGCCTGCAGAACGAGGTCATTACCACCAAGGCGAAAACCGACAAGCCGGCGGGGCCCAAGGTTTCGACCAAGGGCGGGCTCAAGGTCGAGACCGAGGACAAGGAGTTTTCGTTCTCGGTATTCGGCCGGCTCATGTACGACGCCGCCTTTTACGACCAGGACAAGTCCAAGCTGGGCGATGGCCAGGAGCTTCGCCGGGCTCGGCTCGGCGTCGGCGGCATCATCTTCAAGGACTGGGAATACAAGTTCGAGACCGACTTCGCCGGCGACGCGGTCGCGATCAAGGACGCGTTCATCAAATACATCGGCTGGGAGCCGTTCGGCATCACGGTGGGCAACTCTCACGAGCCGCAGAGCATCGAAATGCTGAACAGCTCGCGCTTCATCACCTTCATGGAGCGGCCGATGCCGGTTACCGCCTTCGCACCCGACCGGCACCTCGGCGTGAAGGCCGATTATTACGGGCCCAACTGGTCGCTGGCGGCCGGCGTCTTCGGACGGTCGTTCGAGGATGCGGATCCGGGCGCCGAGGGCGACCAGTCGCTCGATATCGCGGGCCGCGCCACCTTCGATCCCGTTCTCGACAAGACGCGGCTCGTCCATTTCGGTATCAACACGCTCTTCCGCAACCCGTCAGACCAGGCGGTGCGGTTCCGCGACCGGCCCGAATCCCACGTGACGGGCGTAAGATTCGTCGACACCGGAATCGCGGCCTCTGCCCTCAATCCGGGCGCCCTCGATGCGGTCGATCACCTCTATATCGTGAATCCGGAATTGGCCCTTATTTACGGCCCTGCCTCGGTCCAAGGCGAATACTTCTGGGTGCCGGTGGACCAAGCCGATAACAACGCCTGCCCGCCGATTTCGGCGGTTCACGTCTGTCCGGATGTGACGCTGACCGGCTGGTACGCCCAGGCGAGCTATTTCCTGACCGGCGAATCGCGCAACTACAACCCGAAAGCCGCCAAATTCGACCGGCTGTCGCCGGCGAAGAATCTCGGCAAGGACGGGGGGATCGGCGCCGTCGAAATCGGCGCGCGGGTAAGCCACCTCGACCTTGACGACGGCGAAAATTTCCAGAAGGGCACCGAGACGAACTACACCGTCGGCATCAACTGGTATGTCAATCCGTACATTCGGTTCATGGCGAATTACATCGTCGTCCGCAACAACGCCTCGGCGAGGGGTAACGCCGCCAACCTGCTCCCAGGGCAGGCCTCGGCAGGCTACGACGACCCGCAAATCTTCGAGCTCCGCGCGGCGGTGGACTGGTAGACGTCCCGGCACCGACTTCCCCCGGGGGTCCCGCGAGCGCGATCGCGGGGCCCCCTTTTTCTTTTCCCGCCATCATCGATTCAAGCAGCGATCCAGGCGGCGCGGCCGATGGCCGTAAAGCGGCGCGAATCCGCGCGTTCCGAACAGGTTAACGTTCCGTCACATAACCGTAACAAAACCGTAGTATTCCGGTCGCGGACGGGGGCTACAACCACGGCGACGGGCCGGCATGCGCGAGGGACGCGGACCGGCTCCGGTAACGCCCGCCCTCGAATGTCTCAGGAGATAAGACCGTGACTCGAAAAATCCTTGCGTCCGCCGCCTTCGCGCTCGCCGCGCTTGCACTCGCGGCCCCGGCCCAGGCGCGCGATCAGATCCGCATGGTCGGATCTTCCACCGTCTACCCGTTCGCAACCGCCGTGGCCGAGCAATTCGGCAAGACCTCGGGCTTCAAGACCCCGGTGGTGGAATCCACCGGCACCGGCGGCGGCCTCAAAATCTTCTGCCAAGGCGTCGGCGTCGATCAGGCCGACATCACCAACGCCTCGCGGCGCATCAAGAAATCCGAGGTCGAAACCTGCGCCAAGAACGGCGTCACCCAGATCACCGAGGTCAAGATCGGCTACGACGGCATCGTGATCGCCAACTCCAAGAAATCGCCGAAGACCGCCCTCACCCTGCGCCAGCTTTGGCTCGCCTTGGCCAAGCAAGTGCCGGCCGACGAAAAGGGCACGGCCTTCAAGCCCAATCCGTACAAGATGTGGAGCGACATCGACCCGAGCCTGCCCAAGGAAAAGATCCAGGTGCTCGGCCCGCCGCCCACCTCGGGCACCCGTGACGCCCTGGTCGAAGTGGCATTCGAGAAGGGATGCACGACCTTCCCCGGCGTTGAAGATCTGAAGAAATCGGATGAGGCGAAGTTCAAGGACGTCTGTCACGCCATCCGCGAAGACGGCGCCTATATCGAAGCCGGCGAAAACGACGTCCTGATCGTTCAGAAACTCGAGGCCGACGCCCATGCCTTCGGCATCTTCGGCTACAGCTTCCTCGACGAGAACCGCGACCAGATCCAGGGCAGCACCGTGGACGGCGTCGATCCGACGTACGAGAACATCTCGAGCGGCAAATACGCGGTCTCGCGTCCGCTCTTCTTCTACGTCAAGACCGCCCACGTCGGCGCGATCCCGGGCGTGAAGGAATACGTCGCGGAGTTCACCGGCGAAAAGGCTTGGGGCCCCGACGGCTATCTGGTTACCAAGGGCCTGATCCCGCTTCCCGATGCGGAGCGCAAGGAATGGCACGAGAAGGCGGCGAAAATGGCGCCGCTCACCATGTAGCGCCTATGGCCGGCTGCCGGGCGTCCGGCATCCGGCCGTTTGCTTTCGCCGGCAGTCGCCCTCTGCCGCTGCGCCGGCACACCCGTCCAACCGGAACACCATGCAACTTGCCACGCTCGTCGCCGCACTTCTGATCCTCACCGCCGTCGGCTTCTATGCCGGCCGCGACCGGGCGGTCGCAACCGCAGGCGCGGAAGGGCGCCGCCTTCATTCGCTGCCCGCCCATTACGGCTATTACGTTGCGCTTTGGTGCGGCATCCCGGCGCTGGTGCTGCTTTTGGGATGGCTTGTCTGCGAGCCTTTCATCATCAAGCATTTGGTCGCCGCGGCGCTCTCGCCCGAGCATCAGGCGCTTGTGCCGGACAAGCTCGACCTCCTGTTGAACGATGTCCGCAACATCGCCTTGGGAGGAATGACGGCACAGCTCGCGGCCCCGGACGTGATCGCCGCCGCCGAGCGCTACAAATCCCTGCATAGCGCCGGCTTCATCGCGCTGGCCGCCGTTGTTCTGTCGGTGGCAACGGCCGGAGCGGCCATCGGCTGGCGCCGCATCACGCCCGCGCTTCGCGCGCGGAACAAGGTCGAGCACACGGTCAAGGTTCTGCTGATCCTGAGTTCGACGGTCGCCGTCTTCACCACCATCGGCATCGTGCTGTCGCTGCTGTTCGAGGCGCTGCGATTCTTCAAGACCGTGCCGTTCTTCGATTTCCTGTTCGGCCTGCGCTGGAGCCCGCAGATGGCCATCCGCGCCGACCAAGTCGGCTCCTCGGGCGCCTTCGGCGCGGTGCCGGTTTTCGCCGGGACGCTGATGATCAGCGCCGTGGCGATGCTGGTGGCCGTCCCCATCGGATTGTTCTCGGCCACCTATCTGGCGGAATACGCCCCGCCGCGCGTCCGCACCACGGTGAAGCCGATGCTCGAGATCCTCGCGGGCGTCCCGACGGTCGTTTACGGCTTCTTCGCGGCACTCACCGTGGCGCCGTTCTTCCGCGACACCGGCGCCGCTTTCGGCCTGCTGGTCTCATCCGAAAGCGCAGCCGCGGCCGGCGTCGTCATGGGGGTCATGATCATTCCTTTCGTGTCCTCGATTTCGGACGACGTGATCACCGCCGTGCCGCGAAGCCTGCGCGACGGCTCCTATGCGCTGGGGGCAACTCAGTCGGAGACGATCCGCAAGGTCGTGCTGCCGGCGGCACTGCCGGGCATCGTCGCCGGCATCTTGCTGGCCGTCTCGCGTGCGATCGGCGAGACCATGATCGTGGTGATGGCGGCGGGGCTGGCCGCGAACCTCACCGCCAATCCCTTCGCCTCCATGACCACCGTCACGGTGCAGATCGTGACGCTGCTCATCGGCGATCAGGAGTTCGACAGCCCGAAGACGCTTGCAGCCTTCGCGCTGGGCTTGGTCCTGTTCGCGGCCACCCTCCTGCTCAACGTGATCGCCCTGCTTGTCGTGCGCCGCTACCGGGAGCAATACGAATGAGCGAATCCCTCCCCGAACTGGCGGCGAACAAGCCCCGCAAAGCGGCGCGCGATGCGCGGCTCAAGCGGCGTTACCGCGCCGAGCGGCGCTTCCGCGCCTACGGCGTGCTTTCAGTCGTTGCGGCGCTGTGCTTCCTCGCCGTGCTGTTCGTCACCATCATTGGCAAGGGATATTCGGCCTTTACCCAGACCGAGATTCTTTTGGCCGTGAATTTCGATCCCGCCGTACTCGGCATCGAAGGCGCGCCCGATGCCGCCAAACTCCCGGGGGCCGATTACGACGCCGCGGTGAAGACCGCCTTGCGCGCGGCATTCCCCGACGTCAGCTCGCGGGACGACAAGCGCGACCTCTACGAGATCATGAGCTCGGGTGCGTCCTATGAGCTGCGCGCCTTGGCGCTGCGCGACCCTTCCGTCGTCGGCACGGCGCGGGACGTCTGGCTCCCCGCTTCCGACCATGTCGACGTGTTTGCTAAAGGGCACATCAGCGTCGGCGCAGCCGAGAGCGAGCGCAAGCTCAGCGACAAACAGATAGCCTGGGTGAAGCAGCTCCGGGACAAGGGCGCCGTCGCCAAGCATTTCAACACGCGTTTCTTCCTGAACGGCGATTCGCGCGAACCCGAGCAGGCGGGGATTTTGGGCGCCGTCGTCGGCTCGTTCTTGACGCTTATCGTGACCCTGATTCTGGCCTTCCCGATCGGGGTCATGGCGGCGGTCTATCTCGAGGAATTCGCGCCCAAGAACCGCTGGACGGATTTGATCGAGGTCAACATCAACAATCTGGCGGCGGTGCCCAGCATCGTGTTCGGGCTTTTGGGGCTCGCCGTGTTCATCAATTTCTTCGGGTTGCCGCGCTCGGCCCCGCTGGTGGGCGGCATGGTGCTCGCCCTCCTCGTCTTGCCGACCATCATCATTGCCGGGCGTGCCGCCCTCAAATCGGTCCCGCCGTCGATCCGCGAGGCCGCGCTCGGGATCGGCGCCAGCCATATGCAGATGATCGCCCATCATGTGCTCCCGGTTGCCATGCCGGGCATTCTCACCGGCACCATCATCGGCATGGCCCATGCGCTGGGCGAAAGTGCGCCGCTTCTCATGGTCGGGATGGTGGCCTTCGTCGTCGACGTGCCGCACAGCATTCTCGATCCCGCCACGGTGCTCCCCGTCCAGGTCTACATGTGGGCCGACAGCCCCGAACGCGCCTTCGTGGAGCGGACCAGCGCGGCCATCATGATGCTGCTGGTGTTCCTGTTCGTCATGAACAGCCTGGCGATATTCCTCCGGCACAAGTTCGAAAGGCGGTGGTAAAATGGACAGCGTGCTTACGGCGCCGGAGCCCGGCGCGCTATTGAGAGGCGAGATGTCGATGCCCGAAGCCCCGGCCCGGTCGGACACGGCCGCAACCGCCCGGGTTCCCGAGGCGCCGGGCCGGGTCGCGCCCGAGCCCCGTGCCGCCGCCAAGCCAAGCCCGCCGCTCAAGATCGTCGCCCGCGGCGTTAACGTCTTCTACGGCACCAACCATGCGCTGAAGGACGTCGACCTCGACATCACCGCCAACGAGGTGACGGCGCTCATCGGCCCTTCGGGCTGCGGAAAATCCACGTTTTTGCGCTGCCTCAACCGCATGAACGACACCATCGAGCACTGCGTGGTGACGGGCAGCGTGAAGCTCGACGGCGAGGACATCTACGATCCGGACCTCGACGTGGTCCAGCTCCGCGCCCGCATCGGCATGGTCTTTCAAAAGCCCAATCCCTTCCCCAAATCCGTATACGACAACGTCGTCTACGGGCCGCGCATCCACGGTTTAGCGTCGACCCGGGCGGATCTGGACGAGATCGTAACCACGAGCCTGAAGAAAGCCGGGTTGTGGAACGAGGTATCGGACCGCCTGGACGCCTCGGGCACCAGCCTCTCGGGCGGCCAGCAGCAGCGCCTGTGCATCGCCCGGGCGATTGCGGTGAACCCGGAGGTGATCCTGATGGACGAGCCGTGCTCGGCGCTCGACCCGATCGCCACTGCAAGGATCGAGGAGCTGATGGACGAGCTGCGCGAGAATTACACGATCGTGATCGTCACCCACTCCATGCAGCAGGCGGCTCGCGTGTCCCAGCGCACCGCCTTCTTCCATCTGGGCCAGATCATCGAATACGGCCCGACCGAGCAGGTATTCACCAGCCCGAAGGACGAGCGGACCCAGGGCTACATAACGGGGCGCTTCGGCTAAACCGGCGCCTATCGAAGGAGCAAAAAAATGGACTCCGAGCATATCGTCAAAGCCTACGACGAGGAGCTCCGCCACCTGAATTCCGCCATCATGGAGATGGGCGGAATCGCGGAACAGCAGATCGCGACGGCGATGGAGGCGGTGGCCAAGCGCGACACCGATCTTGCCGCGCGCGTGGTCGAAGACGACGACCGCGTGGACGAGCTCGAACATGAGGTCGCAAGCTTCTCCGTGCGGCTCCTGGCGCTGCGCCAGCCCATGGCCAGCGATTTGCGCAACATCATCGCCGCGCTCAAGGTTTCGAGCGACATCGAGCGCATCGCCGACTATGCGGTGAACGTGGCGAAACGGGCGATCGCGCTGAGCCTGACGCCGATCGTCACGCCGGTCGCGCGCATTCCGCGCATGGGCAAGCAGGTGCAGGCGATGCTGAAGGACGTGTTGGACGCCTATGTCGAGCGCGACGTGGCCAAGGCGATGAAGGTGTGGGAGCACGACAAGGACATCGACGACATGTACGACAGCCTGTTCCGCGAGCTGCTGACGTACATGATGGAGGATCCGCGCAGCATCACCTCGTGCACGCATCTGCTGTTCATCGCCAAGAACATCGAGCGCATCGGCGATCACACCACCAACATCGCCGAGGACATCTATTACCTCGTCCACGGCCAGCCTTGGTACAAGGCGCGGCCCAAGGGCGAGGAGGGCATCTTCCTTCCGCCCGGGTTCGGGCCCAAGCCCGGCGGCAAGAAGGAAGCAGCGAGCCGCAAGTGATGCACCCGCTCATCCTCATCATCGAGGACGAAGAGGCGATCGTCACCCTGCTGCGCTACAACCTGGAGCGCGAAGGCTTCGAGGTGGCGGTGGCGCGCGACGGCGAAGAGGGGCTGGCGGCGCTGGCCGAGCACCGCCCCGATCTCGCCGTCGTCGACTGGATGCTGCCTTATGTCTCCGGCCTCGAGCTGTGCCGGCAGATCAGGCGCCGTCCCGAGACGCATAACCTTCCGATCATCATGCTGACCGCCCGGGGCGAAGAGGCCGACCGCGTGCGCGGCCTCGATGCGGGCGCCGACGATTACATCGCCAAGCCGTTCTCGACCAGCGAGTTCGTGGCCCGCGTGCGCGCGGTGCTGCGCCGCTCTCACCCGGCTTTCGGCCAGGAAACCATTGCCTTTGGCGACATCATCATGGACCTCGGCTCGCACCGGGTGCGGCGCGGCGGCTCCAGCATCCATCTCGGCCCGACCGAGTTCCGCCTGCTGCGGCACCTGATGGAAAATCCGGGCCGCGTGTTCTCGCGCGAGCAATTGTTGGATGCGGTCTGGGGCCGCGACGTGTTCGTGGGTCCGCGCACGGTGGACACCCACATCCGCCGGCTGCGGCGCGCCCTTTCCACGGGCGGACGGCACGATCCCATCCGCACCGTGCGCTCCGCCGGCTACGGGCTCGACGCCGAGGCCCCGTAACGGCGGCTCAGCACGATTTGGAGTCGAGCCTCAGCCTCACTTCGGCGACGCCGCGCTCGTCGGCGATCTTGGTGACGGTAAAGCCCAACGTGGCGCAGAGCTTCAGCATCGCGCTGTTCTCCTCGAGCACGTAGCCGAACATCTCGGAAATTCCGCGGCGCCCGGCGTAGCCGATGATGCGGTCCATGAGAATCCGCCCGAGGCCGCGCCTCTGGAAATCGCTGCGCACCACCACCGCGTATTCGCCCTGCCGGTTGTCGGGGTCGGCCATGAGCCGCACCACGGCAACCGCCTCGAGGGTTGCGCCGGCGGCGTCTTGGGTAAACGCGACGAACGCCATCTCCCGGTCGTAATCGATCTGGGTGAGGCGGGCGGCGAGATCATGAGGCAGCGTCTTCATGCTCGCGAAGAAGCGCATGCGCACGTCCTGGGGCGTCAGTTTCATGAAACCGGCCTGAATGGCCGGCTCGTCCTCGGGCCGCACCGGGCGCAGCAACAGCTTCGTTCCATCCGGCAGCGCGATCGTCTCTTCGAGCTCGCTCGGATAGGGGCGGATGGCGAAACGCCGGGCCGATTCCGCCGGGCTTGCCGCGGCAAGCCGGATCCGCGCATCCAGCGCCATCACCCCGTATTCGTCGGCCAGCAACGGATTGATGTCGAGCTCGGTGACCTCCGGGTTGTCGATGACCAGTTGCGAGATCTTGACGAGCGTGAAGGCGATCGCGTCGAGATCGGCGGGCGGCTGCGAACGATAGCCCAAGAGCTGCCGATAGATGCGGGTGCGGGCCATGAGGTCGCGGGCGAGCTTCATGTTGAGGGGCGGCAGGCCGAGCGCGCTGTCGCCGACGATTTCAACCGCGATTCCCCCCTGGCCGAACAGGACGAGCGGGCCGAACTGGGAATCCTGGGCGACGCCGACGATCAATTCGAAGGCGCCGGGGCGGTGGACCATGGGCTCGACGACGAAGCCTTCGATCCGCGCCTCGGGCCTGAGCTCCGAGATGCGCTTGCGCATCGCCTCCGCCGCCTCGCGCACGGCGGCCGGCGTCGCGAGATCCAGGACCACGCCGCCCAGATCGGATTTGTGGGTGATGTCGGGAGAGAGAATCTTCACCACCACCGGCGCGGCGATTTCCGCCGCCCGCGCCGCGGCCGCCTTGGGCGAATCGCAGATGCTGGTCGCGACGGTCGGGATGTCATAGGCGGCGAGCACCGCCTTCGCCTCGGGCTCGGTCAGCCACTCGCGCTTCGCGCCGAGAGCCGTGTCGATGACGGCGCGGACTTTCGAGCGGTCCGGCGCGAAGCCGCCCGGGATCGAGGGCGGCGTCTCCATCAGCAGTTCCTGATTGCGGCGGTAGTTCACCAGCTCGAGGAAGGCGCGGGCGGCCTGCCCGGGCGTGGAATAAGTCGGAATGCGGTTTTCCGCGAACAGGTCCCGGGACTCCTGCACCGCCGCGCCGCCGATCCAGCTGGTGAGAACCGTCTTGCGGCTGCCCTTGAGCGTGGCGATCACGGCTGCTGCGGCCTCGGTGCTGGAGGCGATCGCGGTCGGGCAGTTGAGGACCAGGACGGCGTCGATGTCCTGGTCCTCCAGCAGCGGCGCAAGGGCCTTCGCGTAGCGCGCGCCGTCGGCGTCGCCGACGATGTCCACCGGGTTTCCGTGCGACCAGGTGGGCGGCAGAACCGCATCGAGTTTCTTGCGCGTGTCGGGTGAAATCTCGGCGAGGCGTCCGCCCGCTTCGATCAGCGCGTCGGTCGCCAGCACGCCGAAACCGCCGCCGTTGGTGAGAATGGCGAGGCGGTCTCCCGCGGGGGTGCGCGCCAGCGCCAGCGTTTCCACGGCGTCGAACAGCTCGTCCAGATCATGGACCCGAAGCAGTCCGGCACGGTTGAAGGCCGCGTCATAGGCCGCATCCGCGCCGGCCAGCGCGCCGGTATGCGAAGCGGCGGCGTGCTTTGCCGCCTCGAACCGCCCGGTCTTGACCACGACCACCGGTTTCGTGCGGGCGGCGGCGCGCGCCGCCGACATGAATTTGCGCGCGTCCTTGATCGCCTCCATGTAGAGAAGGATGGCGCGCGCGCCGGTATCGAGCGCGAGGTAATCCAGGAGATCGCCGAAATCGACATCCGCCATGTCGCCCACCGAAATGAGATGGGAGAATCCGATCCCGTGGCTCGCCGCCCAATCCAGCACGGCGCTCACGACCGCGCCCGACTGGCTGACGAAGGCGAGATCGCCGGGCGTCCCTTCGGCATGGGCGAAGGTCGCGTTCAAGCGCCGCCCTGGAACCATGAGGCCGATGCAATTGGGCCCCAGTATGCGCAGGCAGTGGCACTTGGCCGCGTCCAAGACCTTCTGGCGCAGCTCGCGCCCGTGCGTGTCCGCGCCCTCGCCGAAACCGGCGGTGATGATGACCGCGGCCTTGGTGCCGCGCGCGCCCAGCTCGGCGACGAGGCCGGGAACCGTTTCGGGCGGCGTCGCGATCACGGCGAGATCGGGCGTCATCGGCAGGCTGGCGACGTCCGGGTAGGTCAGCACCCCCTCGATCGCCTTGTGGTGCGGGTTGACCGGCATCACCGGCCCTTCGAATCCGGCGCTGAACATATTGCGGGCGAGCACCGCGCCGACCGAATGAGGCTTGGTGCCCGCGCCGATGAGGGCGACCGAGCGCGGCTTCAAGAGATAGTCGAGATTGCGAATGCTCATCGTTTCGCCCTCGAATCGTTTGTTCGACGGCCGGCGGGGTGTTTACGCGGCGAGCGCTTCGCGCGGGTCGCGATAATCCAGGCCGAGCGATTTCGCCACCGCCTCGTGGGTGATGCACCCACGATGCACATTCAATCCGGCCAAAAGATGGCGATCGCGCGCGAGCGCCTCGCGCAAACCCTGATCCGCCAGCTTCACCACGAACGGAAGCGTGGCGTTGTTCAGGGCAAAAGCCGCCGTGCGCGGCACGGCGCCCGGCATGTTGGCGACGCAATAATGCACGACCCCGTCGACGACATAAGTCGGATCGGCATGGGTCGTGGGGCGGCTGGTTTCGAAGCAACCGCCCTGATCGATCGAAACGTCCACCAACACGGAACCGGGCCGCATGGCGCGCACCATGTCGCGCGTCACCACCTTGGGGGCGGAAGCGCCCGGCACCAGCACGGCGCCGATCACGAGATCGGCGTCGGTAACGAAGGATTCGACCGCCTGCACGGTGGACAGGCTGGTGACGATGCGCGCCCCGTAAGTCTCTTCGAGCGCGATCAAAGGCGCCATGGTCTTGCTGATGACGGTGACGCGCGCCAGCATGCCGAGCGCGATCCGAAGCGCATTCGTGCCGACGTTGCCGGCGCCGAGAATCACGACTTTCGCCGCGGGCGCCCCCGGCGCGCCGCCGATCAACAGCCCGGCGCCGCCCGCCGGCTTGGTCAGGAAATGCGCGCCCGCCTGGGCGGCCAGACGGCCGGCGATGGCGCTCATGGGCGCGAGCAAGGGGAGCTTGCCCGGCTCGTCGGTCACGGTTTCATAAGCGATCGCGCTCGCGCCCGATTCGATCAGCCCCTTGGCCTGGGCGGGATCGGGGGCGAGGTGGAGGTAGGTGAACAGGATCTGTCCCTCGCGCAGCATTTCGATCTCGCGAGGCTGCGGCTCCTTCACCTTCACGATCATCTCCGCCTTGGCGAAGACGGCGGCGGCGTTCGCGGCGATCTCGGCGCCCGCCGCGGCGTAAACGTCATCGCCGCAGCCGATGCCGAGGCCCGCCCCGGTCTCGACCAGCACGCGGTGGCCGCGGTGGACGAGCTCGCGCACGCTCGCCGGCACGAGCCCGACCCGGTACTCGTGGACCTTGGTCTCTTTGGGGACGCCGATCAGCATGGGGACCTCAACGCCAATAGCCTATCACCGCCAATATCTTATCCTAGCATTTGTGGCGCGCGCGTGACGCCGTCAACCGCGCACGGCGCCGCGCGCCACCGCCGCCGCGCGCCGCATGAGCCAGAGAAGAAGGAGCAGGCCGGGAAGGGCCGCCGCGGTGCTGACGAGGAAGAAATCGACCCAGCCCAGATGCTGCGCGAGCCAGCCGCCGCCCGATGCGAGAAACGTGCGCGGCACGGCGGCCAATGAAGACAGCAACGCGTATTGCGTCGCCGTGAACTCGGCGTTGCACAGGGCCGAAAGATAGGCGACGAAGGCGGCCGATCCCATGCCGCCGCTCGCGTTCTCGATGCCGATGGTGAATATCAGGAGCGCCGGATCGTGGCCGGCCACGGCCTGGGCCGCGAACATCAGGTTGGACAGCATCTGCAGCACGCCGCACACCAGCAGCGCCTTGAACGCGCCCCAACGATAAACCACGACGCCGCCCAGGAAGACGCCGAGGATGGTCGCGCTGGTTCCGAAGATCTTGCTGATATTCGCGATCTCGATCTTGGTGAAGCCCATGGCGATGTAAAACGGGCTCGACATGACGCCGGCCAGCGCGTCGCCGAATTTGTAGAGCACGACGAACAGCAGAATCACCGCCCAGGTGTGCCGCGTCATGAAATCGGCGAACGGATCGATGACCGCGTGCTCGAGCCATTCGCCGAAACTCGCCTGCGGCTTCAACGCCGCCGCGCCGTCGCGGGGCTCGTTCACCAGAAACACCGCCGCGGCACCGACCAGCACGAACGCCGCCATCAAACCATAGGCGAAGCCCCAGCCGCCGAAACTCGCGGCATAGAGCGCGCCGGCCCCCGACACCAGCGCGCCCACCCGCCAGCCGAACTGCGTCGCCGCGGCGCCCGCCCCTTGCTCGTGCTCGGCCAAAAGATCGACGCGCAACGCGTCGATCACGATGTCCTGGCTGGCCGACATGAACGCGACCAGCACGGCAAAAACCGCGGTCAGTCCCGGCGCCGAACCGGGATCGCTGTTGCCGAGAAAAAGAATCGCAACGATAAGCGCCGCCTGGGTAGCCAGCGCCCAGCCGCGCCGCCGGCCGAATCGCCGGGTCAGCCACGGCAGGGGCGCGCGGTCCATGACCGGCGACCAGAGGAATTTCACGTTATAGGCGATGCCGGTCAGCGCGAAGAAGCCGATGTTGGTGAGGGAAACATGGGCCTCGGCCAGCCACACGCCGAGCGTCGCGCCGACCAGCGCCAGCGGCAGCCCGCTGGAAAATCCCATGAGGGCGATGGCGAGAATCCGGCGGTCCTTGTAGATGGAAGCCGCGGCCAGCCAGCGTTCGATCGTGCTTCGCCCCATCGCGTTACGAGGCCGCGCCGCTCACGGCAATCTCTCGGCGGCGAGCTCGGCCAAGGGCACTTCCGGCCGCGCGCCGAAATGGCTGATGACCTCGCCCGCGGCGAGGCTGGCAAGGCGCCCGCATTGGGCGAGATCGTAGCCGCGCGTCAGGCCGAACAGAAATCCTCCGGCGTAGGCGTCGCCCGCACCCGTGCTGTCCATCACCGGCGCATAGGGCATGGCGTCGATGATGTGGACTTCTTCGCCGCTCACGATCACCGATCCCCGTTCGCTGCGGGTCAGCGCGGCGATCTCGCACATTCCCCGCACATGCTGGAACACGTCGTCGAACATGTCCGTTTCGAACAGCGACATGATCTCATGCTCGTTGGCGAACAGGATATCGACGTGGTGCGCGACGAGATCGCGGAACTCCTCGCGATGCCGCTCCACGCAGAACGGGTCCGACAGCGTGAGCGCGACCTTGCGCCCGGATTCGTGCGCCAGCTTCGCCGCCTTGAGGAACGCCTGCTTCGCCTGGGGCGGATCCCACAGATAGCCTTCGAGATACGTCACCTTGGCCGCGGCGATCGCGTTTTCGTCGATGTCGGCGGGCGTCAGCTCCGCGCACGCGCCCAGATAGGTCTGCATGGTGCGCTGCGCGTCCGCCGTCACGAAGATGAGGCAGCGCGCGGTGGGCGGGCCGACGGTCGCCGGCGGCGTCGCGAAGGAAACGCCCGCCGCCTCGATGTCGTGGCGAAAGATTCCGCCCAACTGGTCGTTTCGCACCTTGCCGATGAAGGCGCCGCGCCCGCCCATCGAGGCCAGCGCCACCAAGGTATTGGCGGCCGAGCCGCCGGAGATTTCCACGGCCGGGCCCATGCGGTCGTAAAGCTCCGCGGCCCGCTCGGCGTCGATCAGCGTCATCGCCCCCTTGGCGAGGCCGTTCCGGACCAGAAACGCGTCGTCGGCATGCGCCAGCACGTCGACGATCGCATTGCCGATCCCGGCCACGTCCCAAGAGGTGTCGGCGCCCCGTTTTGCTTTGCCCGCCATGGCGATCCTTACGGCCGGATGAAGAACAGCGCGGCCGCGAGTATAGCGGCGCCATGCCTTGCGACAAACCGGCCTGGGCTTGCGGCGCTCCGCCCGAGCGGCTATGGAGGGCGGCCCGACTTCCACGCGAGGCCTTGTCATGTTCCCGGCCATCATCAAGGCATTCGGCCAGCTTTCGGACCCGGCCACGCGGCGGATCCTGTGGAAATGCCTGATCGCCACCGCCCTGCTCTTTGCCGTGCTGTTGGTCGGCGTGGAATGGGCGCTGGCCAAAAGCCATCTGTTCAATTGGGCGGTGCTGGATTGGGTGGCGGATATCCTGGGCGGCGTCGGCGCCGTCATCGTCGCGCTTCTTCTCTTTCCCGCGGCGATGCTGCTTGTCCTCGGCTTCTTCCTCGAGGACGTGGCCGCCCTGGTCGAGGCGCGGCATTATCCCGGTTTGCCGCCGCCCCGCGCGCAAGGCTTGGCCGAGGTCCTCCGCGACAGCCTCCGATTCGCGGTTGTGGCCATCGGCCTCAACCTGCTGGCGCTCCCCTTCGTGGTTGCGCTTACATTCCTACCGCCGTTCAACCTCTTGGTGTTCTATGCCTTGAACGGCTACCTGCTGGGCCGGGAGTATTTCGAGTTGGTGGCCCTGCGCCGCCTGCCCTCGCGTGAGGCCCGGGCGCTGCGGCAGGCCTTTGCGGGGCGGATCTTCCTGGCCGGGGCGGCGATTACCTTTCTTTCCACCGTTCCGCTCGCTAATCTATTGACGCCGGTGGTGGCCACCGCCTTTATGGTGCATATGGTCGAGTCCATGCGCGGCGCGGTCCTGGCAACGCGCGACTCGGCAACGAAATAAACAAGGGTCGCGGGGCGTTCGCCCCAGCACCCGGAAAGAGAAAGGGCCACCATCACATGTTCGGCCGCCGCAACCGCAGCTCCGATGATCCGGCGCTGACCACCAAGCCGAAGGCAGAAGGAGGGGTCCGCTACCCCACCAAATCAGCATCCATGCCGCCGATGGGAATGACCATGTCGAATAACCGCAGCTCGTCCCCGCCCATGCGCCCGGAAATCGCGCCGCGCCGGCGGCCCGACCTTCCCGGAATAACAATGTCGCCCCGCCAGGGCGAGGCGCCGGAGCCATCCGCGACCGAAGGCAAAAAACTTTTGGTCGGCCGCGACATCTTCCTGACCGGCGAGATCACGGCCTGCAACAAGCTGGTGATCGAGGGCCGGGTCGAGGCCTCGCTGGCGGAAAGCCAGTCGATCGAGATCGCCGCCACCGGCCATTTCAAGGGCATGGCGGAAGCCGACACGGCGGAAGTGAGCGGCCGTTTCGAAGGCAAATTGCTGGTTCGCAAACGCCTGACCATCCGCGCGTCGGGCCGGGTGACGGGCGAGATCCGCTACGGCGAGATCGAGATCGAATGCGGCGGAGTCATCTGCGGCGACATCCAGACCGTGGACGAGAGCGGCGGCGGATCGAAACCCGAAGGCGCGGCGCCCGAGGCAAGCGGCGCCGAGCCGCCCAAACCCTTCAACCTCGAGCGCGGCTGACCGGGCCCGCAAGAGATCGCGGTGGCTTTCGCCTCAGCCGGGCTCGCATCCTCTGGCAATACCAAGGCGCGCCGGCGCCTCGCGCGTAATCCGTCTCTTCTCGCAGTTCTGTGTGCGGCTCTGGCCGTGCCCGCCGGCTGCGCCGCGCCGCAATACGGCGATGCCGCAGCCGGGCCCGGCACGCGCTTCTCCGCCGCCAGCCCGATCCAGTTTGGAAGTTCCGCCCTCGCCTC
Organism: Alphaproteobacteria bacterium; assembly: GCA_035292745.1. Lineage (GTDB taxonomy): Bacteria > Pseudomonadota > Alphaproteobacteria > DATDPM01 > DATDPM01 > DATDPM01. Next base: position 17,219 of record DATDPM010000100.1, read on the forward strand.
GCATCGAGAGACGGCGGATACGAAAGAAACCGAAGAAACCCAAGAATCCGCGGCGAGCGGCGCCGAAAACGCGCCGGGCGATTCGACCGCCGTCGTCCC